>JBPPMG010000066.1:0-46438 GCA_051305935.1 Thermoanaerobaculia bacterium | reverse complement strand
GTAGTTGCCGCGGGCGTTGAGGCCGAAACTCGCGTCGAGCCAGCGAAGCGAATCGTGGTCGAGCTCGCGCGGCAGGTGCTGGAGGTAGACGATAAGCTCGTTGGTCGCCCACTCGGCGATCTGCGCGTCGTTCGGCTTCACGCCGTCGGCCCAGCTCTTCGCCAGCGCGGTGAGCTCGTCGAGCTTCGCCGAGCGGAAGACCGGCGCGTTCTTCGGCATGCCGGTCTCGTAAAGCCATTCTTTCCAGAGCACTTTGTCCGCGACGCCGGGGAGCTCGCCTTCGAGGAACCCGATGAACTCCTCGGAGGTGATCGACTGGAAGCGGAACTTCTTCATGTAGGCGGCGAGGAAGAGGTCGAAGCGGGGGCGGCCGACTTCGCGCTCGATCACGTTCACGAAGCGGGCTCCCTTCTCGTACGGGATCGAGGAGAACGCCTCGTCGGGGTCGATGCCCTTGAGGTCAGTTCGCAGCTTCGTGAGCGGTGAGCCTTCTCCGAAGCGGGCGACGGAATCGTCGAGCGCCTTCTGGCCGATCGCCCAACCGAGGATGCAGCGCTCTTCGCCGTGCAGAGCCTCGAGGATGCGGCGCTCGGCCCAGGTCGTGAAGCCTTCGTTGAGCCAGAAGTGCTCGTTCGTCGCGTTCGTGACGAGGTTGCCGGTCCAGGAGTGGGCGAGCTCGTGCGCGACGACGTCGACGAGGGAGCGGTCGCCCGCGATCACCGTCGGGGTGAGGAACGTCATGCGCGGGTTCTCCATGCCGCCGTACGGAAAGGCGGGAGGGAGGACGATCATGTCGTAGCGGTCCCAGTCGTACGGGCCGAAGAGTCCCTCGGCCGTGACGATCATCTGCTCGACCTCTGCGAACTCCCACGCGGCCTTCTCGACCATCTCGGGCTCGGCCCAGACGCGGGCGCGCGGGCTGAGGTCGCGCGACTCGATGTCGCCGACGACGATCGCGAGGAGGTAGGGCGGGATCGGCTGCGGCATCTCGAACAGGAAGGTGCGCGTGCCGGGAGTCGCGCCGTCGCGCGTTCCGGCGGGGCCGGCCGACATCACGGCGCTGAGCGCCGCGGGCACGGTGACGGCCGCGCTGTAAGCGATGCGAACGCGCGGCGTGTCCTGGATCGGCACGATCGTGCGCGCGTGGATCGCCTGGCACTGGCTGAAGAGGTACGGATGGCGCTTCCCGGCGGTCTGCTCCGGCCCGAACCACTGAAGCGCGATCGCCTCGGGCGACGTCGTGTACTTGATCGTCACCGAGGTCGTGCCAGCGGGGAGCGTTAGGCGGAGCCGGCGGCCGAGGATCTCGTCCTCGTCGCCGAGCGCGAACGGGATCGCGCCACCACGCTGGTCGACGGCCCCGTGGATCGTGAGGCCCTTGGTGTCGAGGTCGAGAGGGCCGCTGCCGGGCGTCGCGAGATCGAGGCGGGCGCTGCCGTCGAAGACGTGGCGGTCGAAGTCGACGCTCCAGTCGAGGTGGACGTGTTTCGCGGCCGGTTGGTCGGAATCGTAGTACGAGTGCGGATCGATCAGACTCATGAGGGAGGCCTTTCAGTCGCGGCGTTGGGCGCCGCAACGCTTGAAGTCGCGGGAGATTCTATCGCGGGATGAGATCGCCGACTGGCGTGAATTGTTCGAGCCGCGCGAAGTGGGTAGGGTGGGTCGCCATGCCGGAACGACGACGGCCGGCCCGGGTTGCCCCGGACCGGCCGTGCGCGGTGATGTCGTTTCCGCTAGAAGCTGCGGCCGACCGAAAGACCGATTTCGTCGACGCCGCCCGTGGTGTCGTAGAGATACGGGGCGTCGTCCTGGTAGTCGGCGTAACGGTAGTAGCCGCTCATCCAGTAACGCTCGGCGAACGCATAGCGCGCGTTGAGCGTCATCTCGAGCCTGCTCTGGTCGAGATCGGAGTACGTGTCGGTGTCGCTGAAGTCGTACAGCTGAGCGGGATGGGTCGCTACCCAGGTCCCGCCGTTGAGGCCGACTTCGTCGAGCGACGCGTCAGAGTTGGTGTAGACGATGTCGAAGCCGAGCTGCAGCTTCTCCGTCGCATTGCTGTTGATGCCTGCGAAGAGTACGTCGTTGTCGGTGTTGTAGTCGAACTGATCCCGTGATGAGCCAGCCTGGCCCACGTTAACGGTGCCTGCTCAGCCATCGAGCAGGGGTATGCACGCCCCGCTCTTCATCTCCGATGCCTGCCACGCGTAGCCCGTGTACCAGCTCCAATTCTCGGCCGGCATCCAGGTGAACGTGATCGTCGCGTTGTTGCTCGTGCGCCCCCAGTCGGTGAGGTCGCCCGAGGTGTTCTCGCCGTCCCAGTACTGATAGGTGGCGACGAGGTTCATCTTCGTGGTCGTGTAGCTGCCGAGGAGCCGGATCTCGTCCCAGGCCTCGGGGGAGGCCGTTGTGTCGGCGACGCGCGACTCGTGTACGTCGGCGTACTGCGGCTGTCCCGGTACGAAGACGCTGGGATAGGAACCGGATATGGCCGTCGAGCAGGCACCGTCGATAAGCATGAACGGATTCTCGACGTCGCCGTGCTTGTAGCGAACCTCGGTGCGCACGCCCTTGGTCGGACGCGCCGTCCAGGAGACGCCGATGATGTTCGACGTCGTCTCGGACTCGCCGACCGCGACGTCGTAGAAGTCGCGGTCGATCGCCTGGTAGTTCCAGGTGAACCGAACCGTGCCGGCGTGCGTGCCGAGCCTGCGGCTCAGATCGAACGCCGATTCGGTGGTGTCCCGGTCGAGGCCGGAGTAGCGAATGTAGTCGGTCTCGATGGGAACTTTGTCTTTGTAGCGGAAGCCCTTCCATGGGCCGGCTACGCCGACGCGATCGTTGGTGTCGACGTAGACCGCGTCGTTTTCGATCTCGTACATCCGGCCTCGCCAGCGAAGCATCCACTTGCCGAACGGTCGCGACGCGTTGATGGTGTAACCGCTGTAGTCCGACTCGAGCCCGGTGGTCGTGTTTGCTGTGTTCGCGAAGACCCCGCCGCCGTAGAGCGTGAAGCCGCCCAGGTCGGGGAGGTCGATCTCGAACCGCATCGTGTCCTTGTCGATGTCGGGCATCAGGTCATGCGGCAACGGCCCCTCGGCCGAGTCGTACTGGAGGCGGTCGTCGAAGAGCGGCGTCCGGAGCTCCGGGTGCAGTGCGTTGTCGTATAGGTTGTTGACGCTCGGCACTCCCTGCGTGTGCTCGCGCGACACGAAGGCGCCGGTGAGGATGATCCGGTCCAACGCGAGTTTCACGTCGGCGCCGAAATCTTCGGTTTTCTCGTCGAGCTGATGCGAGCGGCTCTGCACGTGGCAGCCGTCGCAGTGCGAGATCGTAAACGCCTGCCTCGCTCCTTCGCGGTTGTGCGTATCCCAGAGGATGGCAACCGTGAGGGCGGAGAGGCCGGGAGTCTGGAGCTCGGCGCGGTTTTTGAACTCGCTGTACTCGACCTCGTACTCCTTGCCGGGGTTCTCGTCGGTCGCGTAAACGGCGCGCGCCGTGCGTGTGACCGCTTCGAGGTTCGTCATCGGGTCGTGTCCGACCCGGTGAAGGAGGCTCTCGTAGTCGGTCTTCAGCCGGAATGCGCGGCTGATGTCGAGCCGGAGCTCGTGCTTCTGGTCGTCGGCGTTGAGCAGGCGGGTCACCAGCGAGAAGGTGACGTTGTCGCCGCTCGTGAAGGCATCGATGTTCAGGATGCCGCCGCTCGAGGTCTTGTATTCGTTGACGATGCTCTGTTCGCCGTCTTCGCTCGAGTCGAAGGCGCCGATCTCGATCTTTCCGTCGACTCCCTGCTCCGCCGCGAGCGGCAGAGCGACGAGGAGCGACACGACGAAGATTCTCAGTAGTGTCTTCATATTGTCCTCCTCATCTCGTCAGGCTCTTGCCGAGGCCTGGAACCGACTGCGAGGGCAGATCGGAGCCGTGGACCTTGGAGTGGCACTGAGTGCACTTCGTGGAAAAGGCGACGTTGTAGCTCTTGTTGCCGAAGGGGCTGTAGCGCGGAACGCCGCCTACGTCGAATTCGGCCGCCGAGTTGTACCCGGCGTGGAAATGCAGGTCGTGGCATTGCAGGCAGAGCATCGGCTCGTTCGCGATGAGCATGTTGTTCACCGCCGAGCCGTGCGCTACGTGGCAGGTCCGGCAGTCTTCCTGCACCGGCTGGTGCTCGAAGATGAACGGGCCTTCCTTGTCCTGGTGGCAGTTGAAGCAGAGGTCGTTGACCCGCATCTTCGAGCGGATCATCGCCTCGGTGGAGTCGTGCACGTTATGGCAGCTGTTGCACGACATCTTCCCGTCGCGCACGGGGTGCGCGCTCGGGAGTTGGAACTGCGCCACCGTGTCGGCGTGGCAGTTCCTGCAAGTGGCCTGGGGATTCGAATCGGTCTTGTGAATGTCGTGGCAGTCGACGCAGCCGAGGCCTTCGACGTTGTGCGTCGAGGCGTTCCACTGTGCCTGCCCCTTTTTCGTGTGACATCCGAGACACGTGGCATTCCACTCGGGAGCCGCGTCGAAGCGTTTGATCTTCGTCGCGTCCCCGCCGGCGTCCATGTGCTCGCGCCCGTCACCGTGACATCCCTCGCAACCGACTGAATGCCCCTGGACCTCGAAAGGTTTGATGCGCATGTGGATGCTGTTCGCCATCGCCGCGACTGCTTCGTCGTGGCATCCGGCGCACGCGTTGTCCACCTGCGCGCTGATGGGCCAGGCGATCGCGAGAATGAAACACATCGCGGCCAGGCCGTTCTTCGAAATCATGTGGAGCCTCCGTAAAGGCGTTGCTCTTCTGAAGGCCGGACAGATATCGGCCAGGTTGATCTGGAGAGACGAATGGAGGTTCAGATCGAGGAAGAGTCAGGAACTACGGAGAGCGACCGCCCTTGGCGCACGATCCCGATGCCGCCCGCCCGGGGCGACCAGAGGGACATCAGAGAAATTGGCTGGTGCAGCGCCGCATGTCGACGTGCATTCTGGGCATTCCTTGTCCATCGACGGGTGTTGTCCGTCGTCCTGCCGCGTAGCGAGGCGCACGCAATCCATGGCAGCACTGGCGAACTTGAAGTGACACCCGTCATGTCGCGGTGTTCGCGCGACCGGTCCCGTCGTATCCTTTTGATGTTCCACAACAGACGGGGAGGATTCAGATGGCGGTTCAAGTCGATCCGCGCGAGCTCGTCGCGCTGCGCTCGCTCTCGAAGGAGTTTCCGACGCCCGAATCGGCGGCGGCCGAGGCGGCGGCACTGCGCGCGCTGCTCGGCTGTCCGAAGGGGAGCGTGCACGTCGTCAGCGACGTGCACGGCGAATACAGGAAGCTGCGCCACATCATCAACAATGCGTCGGGGCTTCTGCGGCCGCTCGTCGCGCGCCTCTTCGAGGGACGGATCTCGGAGCGGGAGCAGAAACAGTTCCTCGCGCTGCTCTACTACCCGAGGGAGGCGATGGGGGTGCTCTTTCCCGACAGCGGCGAACCCACCGCGCGCGCCGCGTGGGTGAGAACGACACTCCGGCAGCAGTTCGAGATCGTGAGAGAGCTCGCGTCCCGGTATCGGCGCGGATACGTTGAGTCGCTCTTCCCGAACGACCTGCACGAGCTGTTCGAGGAGCTTTGGAGCGAGCCGTCCGGCGGCCGCGACACCCGCTACATCGACGCGATCATCGATCACCTGGCCAGGCACGAGCTCGATCTGCCCGCGGTGCGTGCGGCCTCGCATCTGGTGCGAAACCTCTCGGTATTCGAGATCATCGTCGCGGGGGACCTCGGCGATCGCGGGCCGCGCCTCGACCGGGTCATCGACTACCTGATGCGCCAGCCTAACGTATCGTTCGCCTGGGGCAATCACGACGTCTCCTGGATGGGCGCATGCCTCGGTAACGAGGCGCTGATCGCGACCGTTTTGCGGGTGTCCCTGCGCTATCGCCGCCTCTCGCAGCTCGAAGAGGGCTACGGGATCATCATGTCGCCGCTCGAGAAACTCGCGCGCGACGTCTACGGCGACGACCCCGCGGAGCATTTCAAGACCAAAGGGACGGGGCTCCGCGACGATCTGCTGATGGCCCGGATGCAGAAGGCGATCGCGATCGTCCAGTTCAAGCTCGAGGGGCAATTGATTCGCAGGCATCCCGAGTGGGGGATGGAACATCGCGACCTCGTTTCGCGGATCGACCTGGCGAGCGGGACGGTCGAGATCGACGGGAAGGCGTATCCGCTCCGCGATCGGTACCTCCCTACGATCGATCCCGCGAATCCGCTCGCCCTCTCTCCCGACGAGAAGGCGTGCATCGACAGGATGCGCGAATCGTTCATCCGGAGCGCCGTGCTCTGGCGTCAGATGTCATTCGTCGCGCGGCGAGGCGGGACGTGGCTCCGGCGCGATCACGCCTTGCTCTTTCACGGGTGCGTGCCGGTCGACGGGAAAGGCGCGCCGCTCGAGCTCGAGGTCGACGGGCAGCCGCGCAAAGGGCGCGCGCTCTTCGACGCGCTCGACTCGGTCGTGCGCCGGGCATTCCGCAAGGGCTCGAACGCAACCGCGGAAGCCGACTGGCTCTGGTACCTCTGGCGAGGCCCGCGCTCGCCGCTGTTCGGCAAGGACCGGATGACGACTTTCGAGGGCTACTTCGTCGACGACAAGGAGGCGAAGAAGGAGACGAAGAACCCGTACTTCGCGATGATCCACGACGCGGAGTTCTGTCGAGGACTCGCACGCGAGTTCGGGCTGGGTGACGACGCGCTCATCGTGAACGGCCACGTCCCGGTCAAGGTGGAGAAAGGCGAGGCACCGGTCAAGCGCGGCGGCAACGCGGTGACGATCGACGGCGCGTTTTCCGAGGCGTACGGCGACCGCGGGTATACGTTGCTGCTCGAGTCGGAGCGCGCGACGATCGCGGAGCATCACCACTTCGATTCGGTCGAGGAGGCGATCCGTTCGGGAGCCGACATCGTGCCGAAGGTGACGACGGTCGTCGCATACGACAGGCCGCGCACCGTCGGTGACACCGAGCAGGGCGAGGAGATCTGCGAGCGCGCCGCGCTGCTCGAGCGGCTCGTCGAGGCGTATCGGGAGGGGGCGATCGGGTGAGGCAACGCGGAACGTGGAATGCGGAATGCGGAATGCGGAATGCGGAACGCGGAATGCGGAATGAGAATGCGGAACGCGAAAGTCGAAACGTAGAAAAAAAGGGAGAGTCGACCGATCAGGCTGGTTGCGACGGCAGGAGCATTCAGGGTTCCCGTTCTATTGATTCAGTGCACCCCTGAACTGCCAGGCTTGGCGTTCCGTGTTCCCTGCTTTTCATTCCGCGTTCCGCATTCCGCATTCCGCATTCTTCGCGCGCGTTCCCTGTTCTCACTTCTTTTTTTTCTTCGCCTTCTTCATCTTCTTCCGGAACGAGCCTGGCTCGAAGATGGTCTGCTCGTACGGGCCGAAGCTGTAGGCCTCGCTCCGCGCGAGCTCGATGAAGCGCTCCTGGCTGCGAATTGGCGAGGCGCCCGGCGTGCGGCGGGTGTAGGTGCCGTCCGATCCGAGCTCCCAGCCCTTCATGTCGTCGGCGAGGCAGCTCTTCATGATCTGGTCGACGATGCGTGACTGCAGTTGCTTCGAGCGGATCGGGAAGGTCAGCTCGACGCGCCGAAAGAAGTTGCGCGGCATCCAGTCGCCGCTCGAAACGTAGACCTCCTGGTCTCCTCCGTTGCGGAAGCAGAAGGCGCGAGAGTGCTCGAGGAAGCGGTCGACGACGGCGACGACGCGGATGTTCTCGCTCGTGCCGGGAAGTCCCGGGACGAGGCAGCAGATGCCGCGGACGATGAGGTCGATCTTCACGCCGGCGCGGCTCGCCTCGTAGAGAGTGCGGATCACGGTTCGGTCGACCAGGGCGTTGAGCTTCGCGATCATGTGTCCGCCGCGTCCTTCTTTCGCGTGGCGGATCTCGCGCCGGATCAGCTCGAGTACCCGGTCGTGGTAGTCCATCGGCGAGACCGTGAAGCGCTTCCAGGCGAGGCTCGTGGCGCGGCCGTCGAAGACGTCCTGCACGCTCGCGATCGAGAAGCCGGTGAGGAGGTTCATCACCTGCGCCGCGTCGTCGCCGAAATCGTCATCCGAGGTGAAGAGGTCGATGTCGGTGTAGAGCGCCGCGGTGCGTGCGTTGTAGTTGCCGGTCGACAGGTGCACGTAGCGGCGGAGCGAGTCTCCCTCGCGGCGTACGACGAGGCAGACCTTGCAGTGTGTCTTGATGCCGACGAGCCCGTAGACGACCTGGACGCCGGCGAGCTCGAGCTGCCGCGCCCACTCGATGTTCTTCGACTCGTCGAAGCGCGCCTGAAGCTCGACGATCGCGGTGACCTGCTTCCCGGCGCGGGCGGCCTTCGCGAGCGCCACGACGATCGGCGAGTCGCGATCGGTTCGGTAGAGCGTCATCTTGATCGCGAGGACTTCCGGGTCGTCGGCCGCCGACTGCACGAACTCGACGACCGCGCCGAACGAGTCGTACGGGCGGTGCAGCAGGATGTCGCCGCGGCGGATGATCGAGAAGATGTCCTCGCTCGTCGCGAACCGCGCGGGAATCCGAGGGTTGAACGACTCGTCCCTCAGCGACGACTTTCCCTTCACGAACGCGAGCTGCATGAGATCCGAGACCTTCAGCAGCCCGGCCGCGACGTAGATGTCGTCTTTCGGCGTTCCGGTCGTCTCCGAGAGAAGGTCGATCAATCCGGCGTCGGCGCCCTCGCCGATCTCCATCCAGACGGTCTCGCGCCGGTCGCGCCGGCGCAGCTCCGACTCGACCGACTTGAGCAGGTCCTGCACTTCGTCTTCGCGCAGGGCGATGTCGGCGTTGCGGATGACTCGAATCGGCACGGCCGCGCGAACTTGCAGGCCGGGAAAGAGGCGCGCCGCGAAATGCGCGATCAACTGTTCGACCGGGATCAGCTTGCCGTCGCCCAGAACCTCGATGAGTCGAGGCACGGAAGACGGCACCTTCAGAAACGCCCACGACTCCTCGCCGCGCGGTGAGGCGAGCTGGATCGCGATACTCACCGAGAGATTCGCGAGGAACGGGAACGGGTGTCCTGGGTCGGTGGCCAGCGGAGTCAGGAGCGGCTCGATCTGACGCATGAAGTACTTCTCGAGCTCGGCCGACTCCTTGCCGCTCAGCTCCTTCGCGCTGACGATGCGAAGGCCTTCCTTCGCGAGCTTCGGGAGGAGCTCCTTCTGCAGCAGCGTGTAGAGATCGTCGAGCAGCGCGCGCGCCTTCTTGCGGATGGCCCGCCACTGCTGCTTCGGGAGCATGCCGTCGGCCGACGGGCTCTGCAGTCCGGCGCGCATGAGCGCCTTGATGCCGCCGCCACGGACCATGAAGAACTCGTCGAGGTTGTTCGACGTGATTGCGGCGAACTTGACCCTCTCGAGCAGCGGCACCGCGGGATTCTCGGCTTCGGCCAGAACGCGCCGGTTGAAGTCGAGCCAGCTGACTTCGCGGTTGATGAGTGGCCCCGCGAGCGCCTCGTCCGACGGCGGTGTCGCGCCCTTCTGGAATTCGACGGTCATGGCTCGATCTCGTTCGTGAGAATACTACAGCGCGCTTGCGCTGCGATGGTGCAGGACCTATGCTCGGATGAGGTGCGCGTGAAGCGCGCGTGAACGGGAGGCTCAAACTTTGCCGACGCATCTCGAGGTATCACTTCAGCACGATCTCGAGCAGATCCGCTCCAAGATCACGGAGATGGGCGAGCTCGCGGCGAAGGCGATCGAAGCGAGCGTCCGTGCCGTCATCGAGCGCGACAGGCAACTCGCGTTCGCGGTCATCCTGCGCGACCAGTACATCGACGAGATCGAGAAACAGCTCGATCGCCTCTGCCTCGAGTTCCTGGTCCGCCACCAGCCCGCCGCGATCCTGCTCCGCTTCGCCTACTCGGCGATCAAGGTCAACCTCGAGCTCGAGCGTGTCGGCGATTACGCCGAGAGCATCGCGCGCGAAGCGCTGCGCCTCACGAAGGTCGGCACGCCCGTGCCGGTCGAGAACCTCAAGCAGATCGCCGGGCTCGCGGTCCCGATGCTTCGCGACGCGGTTCGCGCGTTCGTCACCGAGGACCCCGATCTCGCCCGCAAGACGATCGAGACCGACGAGGCAGTCGACCTGATGCGCGACAAGCTGACGGCCGACCTGACGAACGCTTACACCGAGGGGCGACTCCCTTTCGAAGCGCTCAACCCGCTCGTCCAGGCGACGCGGCGGCTCGAGCGCGTCTCCGATCAGGCGCGCAACATCGGCATGGAAACGCTCTACATGTGCACCGGGGAGTACGCCAAGCACCCGGGCTCCGAAGCGTTCCGCGTCCTCTTCGTCGACGAGCGCAACTCGACGCTCAGCCTGATGGCGGAGGCGATCGGCACCGGGCTGCAGGAGTCGGGGTTCATCTTCTCGAGCGCCGGCATCGATCCTGCCCCGGTCGACACCCGCGTTGCGGCCTGCATGGCAGCGAAAGGGCTCGAGATCGCACGATCCGTTCCGAAGGCGATCATCCAGGTGCCCAATCTCGATCACTACCACGTGATCGTGCTGCTCTCGCCGGAGGTGAGGCGAGCGTTTCCGCGAAGGCCACGCCGCGCGGTCCTGCTCGAGTGGTCGGTCGGAACCATTCCGGGCGCCGACGGGACTGACGAGGAGCTCACCGCGGCGTGCGAGTCGACTTACGCGATGATCGAAGGCGAGATTCGCGATCTCGTGTCGGCCATCCGCGACACGAACAGTTGATTCGTTTGTAAGTCTCCTCTTTACACTCTCTTGACGCGGTCCGGCCCTCGGCCGGACTCTGTCCGCAGCCCTCCGTGAATCGTCCAGCGTGCTGGTTCTGCTAGACTTCCGCCGGTTTTGCACGATACGGTTCCGGCCATGCAGCGCCGCCATCCGGCCGCTGCATCCGGTCCAAGGAGAAACACACTGTGAACGCCATCAAGCACTCTTCAGGTTCCCTTTACACGCTGGTCGGAGTCATCGCCCTGTCGTCCGCGCTTTTTGCCGCCTGCGGAGGCGGTGAAAAGGCCTCGTCGCCCGGAACGGTGGACGAGCCGACGACGATCCAGGTCAAGGGCTCCGACACGATGGTCAACGTCGCCCAGGCCTGGGCCGAGGAGTACAAGAAGGTCGATCCGACCGCCGACGTCGAAGTCTCCGGCGGAGGCTCGGGCGTCGGAATTGCCGCGCTCGAGAAGGGGACAATCGACATCGCTAACGCGAGCCGCGAGATGAAGCCCGCAGAGATCGAGCAGACGACGAAGAACACCGGCACGGCGCCGAAGGACTTCATCGTCGGTTACGACGCGCTCGCGGTCTACGTCCACAAGGACAACCCGCTCACCGAGATCAGCATCGAGGATCTCTCGAAGATCTACATCGAGGGGAGCCCGGTGACGAGGTGGTCGGAGATCGGCGTGACGATTCCCGGAGTCACTGACGACACGATCGTCCGGGTCAGCCGGCAGTCGAGCTCGGGCACTTACGATTTCTTCCGCGAGCACGTGCTCGACAAGCACGACTTCAAGCTCGGCTCGCGCGACATGAACGGCTCGAAGGAAGTCGTCGAGCTCGTCGGAACGACGAAGACGGCGATCGGCTACAGCGGCATGGGCTATGTCACCGACGACGTGAAGATGCTCAATCTGGCCACGAAGAAGGGCGAGCCCGCGATCGCCCCCACCGTCGAGAACACGCTCACGAAGGCCTATCCGCTCGCGCGATCGCTTCACTTCTACACTCTCGGCGAGCCGGAAGGCGCCGTGAAGAAGTACGTCGACTGGGTCCTCTCGCCCGCAGGGCAGGCGGTCCTGCAGGACAACGGTTACGTGCCGGTGGTGCATGATGCGACCCCCGATGCGGCCGTGACGGACACGGCACCAGCCGCGACCGAGACTGCAACGAAGTAGAGCCGGCGGAAGCGATTCAATGACGGCGATACCCGCAAGCGGGGAGCGCGTTCGGACCCGACTCCCGGGCCGCAAGCCGCTCGTCATCCTAGGCGAGCGTGCGCTCGAGATTCTGATCCGCCTCAGCGGTTTCAGCGCGATCTTCTTCGTTCTCGCGATCTTCTTCTTCGTCTTCCGCGAGGCGGCGCCCATCCTCTTCAACGCCGAGTTCGACGCGAAGGAGTTCCTCTTCAGCACGGAGTGGTACCCGACGTCCGAGCGCAACATCCGCTACGGGACGTGGGCGCTGACGGTCGGATCGATCGCGGTGACGGCGCTGGCGATGGTGATCGCGGTGCCGTTCGGCCTCGGCGCCGCCATCTACATCTCCGAGTTCTCGGGGAAGAAGCAGAAAGAGATCCTCAAGATCGTCATCGAGCTGCTGGCGGCGATCCCTTCGGTCGTCTGGGGGTTCATCGGCCTCACGGTCATGAGCAAGCTGATCGTGGCAGTGACCGGCGCGCCGGTCGGCGTGAACCTGCTCAACGGCGGGATCATCCTCGCGCTCATGAGCATTCCGATCATCGTCTCGATCGGAGAGGACGCGCTCAAGGCGGTTCCCGACTCGTTCCGCGAGGCGGCCGAGGCGCTGGGGGCGACGAAACTACAGATGATCCGGCGCGTGCTGCTGCCGGCGGCGCGCAACGGCCTCCTCGCGGCGGTGCTGTTAGGCGTCGGACGGGCGGTCGGCGAGACGATGGCAGTGCTGATGGCGACGGGGCACGCGGTGCAGATCCCGCACAGCCTGCTCGACTCGGTGCGCACGCTCACGGCAAACATCGCGGCCGAGCTCGGGGAGGCGGCAGCCGGATCTCCGCACTACCGGGTGCTCTTCCTCACCGGTGTGCTCCTCTTCCTGATCACCTTCGTGGTCAACCTGACAGCGGACATGGCGATCCGCGGGCTGCGGAGGAAGTAGCGATGACGGTCGCCGCAATCGAGCCGAGCAAGCGCTTCGTCCGCACGCGCCACGTCGCGAGGAAGGAGCTCCAGCAGTCGGTCGCGAAGTGGATCTTCTTCTCGATGACGGTCGCGATGATCATCCCGCTGGTCGCGATCGTCGGCTACCTGCTCTGGAAGGCTGCGCCGTCGCTCAACTGGCAGTTCCTCGTCGACGTGCCGAAGCGCGGGATGCGGGAAGGCGGGATCTGGCCGGCGTTCATCGGCACGCTCTACCTCGTCGTGATCTCGCTCGCGGTCTCGGCGCCGATCGGCGTGCTCGCGGCGATCTACCTCAACGAGTACGCGAAGGACAACTGGCTCAACCGCCTCATCAATCTTGCGGTGATCAACCTCGCCGGCGTGCCGAGCATCGTCCACGCCCTCTTCGGGTTAGGCGCGTTCGTCTACGCCGCGAAGCTCGGCTACTCGATCCTGGCAGCTTCTCTGACGCTCGCGATCATGACGCTCCCGGTGATCATCGCGTCGACGCGCGAAGCGCTCGCGTCGGTGCCGATGTCCTTCCGCGAAGCGTGCTGGAACGTTGGTGCGACGCGCTGGCAGACGATACGCTCGATCGTGCTGCCGAACTCGATCAGCGGCATCCTGACGGGCGTCATCCTGCAGGTGAGCCGAGCCGCCGGCGAGACGGCGCCGATCATGTTCACCGGCGCGGTCTTCTACAAGGCGGTCGAGAAGGGGAACCTGTTTCCCTACAGCCTCGACGACCAGTGCATGGCTCTGTCGATGCACCTCTACACCGTCTCGACGCAGGTTCCTAACGTGAAGGAATCGATTCCGTTCGCGACGGCGATCGTCCTGCTCGGCACGGTTCTTCTGGTCAACGTGACGGCGATCGGACTACGCGTGTGGCTGCGCAACAGGAAGAAGTGGTGATGGGCACCCAGAGCGACAAGACGATCGTCGTCCAGGACCTGCGCCTCGCCTACGGCACGCGCGAAGTGATCCATGGCATCTCGTTCGAGGTCGGGCGGAACGAGATCTTCGCGATCATCGGCCCGGCGCAGTCGGGAAAGAGCTCGCTCCTCCGCTGCCTGAACCGGACGATCGATTTCGTGGCCGGCGCGACGATGACGGGGACGATCCTGTTCGAGGGAGAGAACGTCCGGAAGACGCGCGATGTCTTCGCGCTGCGCCGGAAGGTCGGCATGGTCGCGCCGCTCCCGGTCGGCCTGCCGCTCACGATCTACGACAACGTCGCGTTCGCGCCGCGATGCGCGGGGATGAACGACAAGCAGGAGCTCGACGGGCTGGTCGAGCGCTGTCTTCGCCAGTCCGCTCTCTGGGACGAGGTCAAGGACCGCCTCGGCAGCCTCGGTACGGCGCTCTCGGGGGGGCAGCAGCAGCGCCTCACCATCGCGCGCGCGCTGTCGCATCAGCCCGACGTCCTCTGCCTCGACGAGTTCTCGATCGCGATCGACCCGGTGACGACGATGCGGATCGAGGACGTGCTCAAGGAACTGAGCCGCGAGATCACGATCGTGCTGGTGACGAACCTCGTGCAGCAGGCGCGGCGGCTCGCGAAGCGCACCATGTTCATGTGGAAGGGCGAGATCGTTGAGTTAGGCGCGACCGAGGTCGTCTTTTCGGAGGCGCCGGCAGACCGGCGGACGTACGACTACGTGCACGGGATCTTCGGATGAGCGAGATGCACCACATCGCCATCGCGACGCGCGCGCTCGACCTCTGGTACGGCTCGTTCCAGGCGTTGCGCAACATCAACGTCAGTATCAAGAACGGGATCATCACCTCGCTCATCGGCCCGTCGGGCTGCGGCAAGACGACGCTGCTGCGCTGCTTCAACCGGGTCAACGAGCGTTACGGCAGCGTCCGCACCAGCGGGACGATCGAGCTCCTCGGAAAGAACATCTACGATCCTGACATCTCGCTCATCGAGCTGCGAAAATCGGTCGGCATGGTGTTCCAGCGGCCGAACCCGCTGCCGATTTCGGTCTACGAGAACGTCGTGTTCGGCCTGCGGATCCACGCGGGCGACCGGAACCCGTCAAAGAACGAGCTCGATTCGGCAGTAGAGAAGGCGCTCACCGAAGTGGGGCTCTGGAAGGACTTGAAGGACCGGCTGCACGACCGCGCGGTCGGCTTGCAGCTCGAGCAGCAGCAGAAGCTCTGCATCGCGCGCCTCCTGCCGCTCAAGCCCGAGATCATCCTGATGGACGAGCCCTGCTCGGCGCTCGACGTCGAGGGGACGCGCGGGATCGAGGAACTGATGTTCGCGCTCAAGGGTCACTACACGATCGTCATCGTGACGCACAACATGGCGCAGGCGCGACGCGCGAGCGACGAGTGCATCTTCATGCTCCTCGGCGAGCTGATCGAGCACACGAGGACAGGCGACCTGTTCCTGAACCCGAAGAACCCGAAGACGGCGGAGTACATCGAAGGTCGTTACGGGTAGGGGTGCACCCTTCTCGATCAGCGATCGTGAATCTGTGCGTCATCGGCGAGCCGCACGTGGGGATAGTTGCGGATCTTCTGGTCGCAGGTGACGAGCGGGAAAGAGTGGACGCGAGACGTAGCGACGATGATCTGGTCGGCCGGATCGCGATGAAACGCGCCAGGCAGGGTCGAGCTCGCGATCGCAATCGCGGGGGAGAGGGGAACGACGGTTACTCCTGATCCATCCAGCGCAAGATCCATCCATTCGTGAATTCCCATCGGGAGCTGCAGGCGGCCGCGTTCGAGAAGCTTCGCTACCTCCCAGCACGAGATCGCGCTCACCGCGAGTCCCTCGGAGGCGAGATATCCGATTGTCGACGTCACTCGGGATGGAAGCGCTACGTCACCGTGAACCCACCACACCCAGACGTGCGTATCGAGCAGGATCACTTGCCCTCGGTCGCGTCCCAATCCGATTCATCGGTGGCGGGAAGAAAGGGCTTGTCGTATCGGACCGGAAGCCCTCGAAGTGGATACGCCGGCGGAGCTGGCTCCTGCACGCTGATGGTGACCTCGAGCCGTTGCCCTTTCCTTACCGGTACACCCTCGACGACGACCTTACCGTCTTCCAACACGACGACACGAACTTTGTGCTTCTTCATCGCAGTCCTCAGCCCGAGGTTACCTCGGCATATCCCGGAAGGAAAGTGGAGATGCATCACCTTGGGAGAAGGGAGATTTCCGCAATGCGAGGCATTCGTGCACGCCTTGTTTCACTCTTGTAACGGGCTTTGTGCGTCCGGACGTCCCATTTTGCGTATTCGTGTCCGGGACACTACCAACCAACACAGGAGAACATTCATGCTCAGAACCATTGCGATGATCGCGGCCTCGCTCGTCCTCACCACGGCGGTCGGGGCCAGCGGGCTGGCGACGCCGCGCGCACACTCCAACCAGATCCTGATCCCCGCTGCAATCAGCGCCGCGGGAGCGAACGGCACGCTGTTCCGCTCGGACATCCGCATCACCAACCAGAGCGACCGCTCGCAGCGGGTGCAGCTCGACTGGCTTCCGCAGGACGGGGCGCCGAGCACTGCGGTTGTCACGATCGTCGATCTCTTTCCTAACGAAACGCTCGCCTCGGACGACTTCGTGCAGGAAGTGCTGAACCGCGGCGGCCTCGGCGCGATCCTCGTGCGCGGAATCGCCGACGCGGGGGCCGTGGATCCTGACGCGCGGCTTCATGCGACCGTGCGCGTATGGACGCCGCAGCCGGGCAGCGAAGGAACGTCGTCTCAGTCCTTCTCGCCGGTTCCGCTCAGGGACGTGGTCAGCGACAAGCTCTTCATTCTGGGACACAGGCGCAACGAGCAGTACCGCACGAACGTCGGCATCGTCAATCTCGACGGGGACGCACACACATTCCTGGTGACGGTGAGCGGTGAGACACCGACGCTGCTCCCGGAGGAGTACCGCGTGACCGTGCCGGGCTTCGCGATGGTGCAGTTCCCCGTGACCGGGGCACAGCAGAACCAGTTGCGCGTGGAGGTCGAGGAAGACGTCGCCCCCGGCGGTCCTCGCCTTTCGCTCTGGACCGCCTACGCGTCGAGCGTGGACAACGTCTCGGGCGACGGCTGGACGACGGTGGGAGTGGATCGCGCGGCAGAGTGACCGGCAGGCGCCCGGTAGCCATTAACCTCATGTACGGGCGACCCCGTCGGGTCGCCCGTAGTCTGTTCTTCACGTTTCCCGTCACCGTCGCGGTGTGACCGCGCGCACACGGTGCTTTCGTCTGCCCGACTACGATATTTCGTGAGTTGGCGAAATGACGACGATACCGGATGCCGGGAACAAGCCTCCTGAAGTCACGGCGAGAGCGCCGCTTCGCACGGCTGGCGGCATCCTCGCCGCCGTGATCGCGGTCGCCCTCTACACGCAACTCGCGCCAATTGCGGAGTTCGTCACGTACTCCGTGATCCACCTTCCCCGGGGAAGCCACCTCGGTTCCGCAGTGGAGTTCTTCCTCTACGAGGTGCCGAAGGTTCTCCTCCTTCTCGTCGGTGTCGTCTTCGTCGTGGGTATTCTCCGGACGTTCCTTACTCCGGAACGAGCGCGACGTGCTCTCGCTGGCAAGCGGGAATCGACCGGCAACGTCGTCGCGGCGCTCTTCGGCATCGCGACGCCGTTTTGCTCCTGCTCCGCCGTCCCGCTCTTCATCGGCTTCATCAGCGCCGGCGTGCCGCTCGGCGTCACCCTCTCGTTCCTCATCTCCGCGCCGATGGTGAACGAGGTTGCGTTGGTTCTTCTCTTCGGTCTCTTCGGCTGGAAGGTTGCCGCCCTCTACCTCGGCACCGGTCTCTCGATCGCGATCGTCGCGGGCTGGACGATCGGCCGGCTGAAGATGGAGCGGCACGTGGAGCCGTGGGTTTACACGATGCAGGCGGGCGAGGCAGAGGAAGGTGCGCCAAAGCTCTGGAGCGAACGCGTCGTCGAAGCTCGTGCCGCTGTGCGTGAGATCGTCGGCAAGGTCTGGCCCTACGTCGTCCTCGGTATCGCCGTCGGCGCCGGAATCCACGGCTACGTGCCGACAAACTTCCTGGCCTCCTTCATGGGGCGCGACGCCTGGTGGGCCGTTCCTCTCGCAGTCCTGTTAGGCGTCCCGATGTACTCGAACGCTGCCGGGATCATTCCGATTGTCCAGGCGCTGCTCGGCAAAGGCGCCGCGCTCGGCACGGTGCTCGCCTTCATGATGTCGGTGATTGCGCTCTCACTCCCCGAGCTGATCATCCTCAGGAAGGTGCTGCGTCCCGCCCTCATCGCAACCTTCGTCGCCACCGTTGCCGCCGGCATTCTCGTCGTCGGCTTTCTCTTCAACGCTGTTCTCTGAACCACGGAGAAACGAAATGCAACGCATCGAAGTCCTGGGTCCCGGCTGCACCCGCTGCAAAGAAACATTCCGCGTCGTCCAGCATGTGGTGGAGACGGCCGGCCTCCAGGTCGAAGTCGTCAAGGACGAGTCGATGGAGCGGATGATGGCGCTCGGCCTGCTGTCGACACCCGGCATCGTGATCGACGGGAAGGTCGTGATGTCTGGCCGCATCCCGAAAGCCGAGGAAGTGCGCCAGTTGCTGGGTGTCACCGTCGCGCGCTGAGGCGAAATACGCCCGAGGCTCGAATACCATGCGCGCAAAGACGCTGATCACCATCCTGCTCGCGCTCTTCGTCGTCGTCGCTGTCGGCGCGATCGTGATGAAGTCGCCGGCGCCTGCACAGGCCCCGGGTCCCGTGGTGTCGGATCCTCCGGTTGCCGAACCGACTCAGGCCGCCGCCACAGCCGACCCGCAAACAACGACGGCGATCCCGGAACCGTCCCCGCCGGCGATTGCGCAGTCACGGTCCGCGGATGCGGTGGAATCGAAGCGGGCCGACACGCCCACGCGGGTTGAGGCAGCGGCCACGCCTGAGAAGGTGACCGCGACCGTCCTTCCCGTGCAGTCGGAGCCAGCGCACGTTCGCAAAGTCGTCGCCACCTACTTCCATGGGAACGTTCGCTGCACGACCTGCCGGAAGGTCGAGGCATACGCGAAAGAAGCTGTGGAGCAAGGGCTCCAGCCGCAGATCGCGGCCGGCACCGTGGAGTTCCGCGCGGTCAACGTCGAAGAAGCGGCGAACGCGCATTTCATTCAGGACTTCCAGCTCACCAACAAGTCGGTCGTAGTGACCGACGAGCTCGATGGCAAGGTGGTGCGTTGGGCGAAGCTGGACGAGGTCTGGAGCCTGGTCGGGAAACCCGAGGCGTACCACCAGTACGTGCAGGACGCGATGAGAGGCTACCTGGAGGTTCGATGACCGACTCGGCGAGCTTCGCCGTGGCGATCGGCACCGCGGCCTGGCTCGGCATGCTCACGTCGATCAGCCCATGCCCGCTCGCGACCAACGTCGCGGCGGTCGCCTTCGTCAGCCGCGCGGGCGAGACTCGGCGGCGCGCGCTCGGCGCGGGGCTCCTCTACACGCTCGGCCGCAGCATCGCGTACATCGCGCTCGCGGCGATCGCGGTATTCGCGGTGTCGAAGATTCTCGCGGTGTCGCTTTTCCTCCAGGGAACTGTGTACAAGCTCGTCGGTCCGCTCCTGATCGTCATCGGAATGGTCCTGCTCGGGTTGATCCCCGTGAAACTGCCGGAGGGGCTGCGTCCTCCATCCGAAGAGAAAGTGAGGCGAGGCGGGCTCTGGGGAGCGGCGGGTCTCGGCGCGCTCTTCGCGTTCTCCTTCTGTCCGGTATCGGCGGCGCTCTTCTTCGGAATGCTGATTCCCCTCGCCGTAAAGCATGCTTCGGTGCTCACGCTGCCGGGTGTCTACGGCATCGCGACAGGAATCCCGGTCGCGATCTTCGCGACGGCGATCGCGCTCGGTGTCGGCAGAATCGGCGTGATGTTCGATGCGGTGGGTCGCATCGAGCGGTGGCTGCGGCCCGCCACCGCAGTGATCCTGATCCTCGTGGGCGTGTACGAAACGCTCCGAACCGTCTTCAACGTGATTTGAGCCTGGAGACGTGAGGATATACACTTCGTCAATCTACGAAATGCCGAATGGATAAGGTATGACCAGAACCGCGGGCGGCATGAACGTCTTCGAGCGTTACCTGAGTCTCTGGGTAGCGCTCTGCATGGTGCTCGGAGTGACGATCGGCCTCCTCGCGCCAGCGGTCACCGACAGCCTTCGCGCGCTGGAGTTCGGCACCGGGAGCCAGATCAACATCCCGATCGCGATTCTCATCTGGCTGATGATCTACCCGATGATGCTGAAGATCGACTTCGGGTCGATCGCGCGCGCCGGCAAGCGACCCAAGGGGCTCGTCATCACGATCGTCGTGAACTGGCTCGTCAAGCCGTTCTCGATGGCGTTTCTTGGATGGCTCTTCTTCAACCATCTCTTCCTTCCTCTGATCGGGCAGGAGCTGGCGAGCCAGTACATTGCCGGCGTGATCATCCTCGCGGCGGCGCCGTGTACCGCGATGGTCTTCGTCTGGTCGTATCTCGCGAAGGGCGACCCGGCCTACACGCTCGTGCAGGTCTCGGTGAACGACCTCATCATGCTCCTCCTGTTCGCGCCGATCGTGAAGCTCCTGGTGACGGGCGCCTCGGGGCTCGAGGTCCCGTTCAACGTCCTGCTCTACTCGGTGCTGATCTTCGTCGTCGTGCCGCTCGCGCTGGGCTCGATCAGCCGGGTGCTCCTGCTTCGCGCGAAGGGCTCGGAGTGGTTCGAGAAGCGGTTCCTTGCGCGCTTTCATCCGGTTACCGTCGTCGCGCTGCTGGCGACTCTCGTACTGATCTTCGCCTTCCAGGCCGACAACATCACGCTGCGCTGGTTCCACGTGATCCTGATCGCGGTGCCGATCACGATCCAGGTCTACTTCAACTCGTCGCTGACCTACGGGCTGATGAAGCTCTTCCGTGTCGACTACGAGGTCGCTGCGCCGGGGGCGCTCATCGGCGCGTCGAACTTCTTCGAGCTCGCGGTCGCGACCGCCATCGCGCTCTATGGCCCGGGATCGGGTGCCGCGCTGGCGACGGTCGTCGGAGTACTCGTCGAGGTTCCGGTCATGCTCTCGGTATGCACGATGTGCCTCGCAAGTCGAGGCTGGTACGAAAGAACGACGGGCGGACAGGTAGCTTCGTAGCCGAACATTCCGATGTTCGGCCGTCCTCGGGAGTGTAGGAGAAACGCGTTGGCAGACAGACGGCATTCGAAACAGGAACATGCGATGATCCTTCTTCCCTCAGGAGACGACCGATGACAATCACGCCACTCGCACGCGCCGTCCAGACGCACAAGGCGATCGCCCATCCGGTGCGCCTCCGCATTCTCCTGATGCTGCGCGAGACGCCACTCTGCGGCTGCCAGATCGGCGCCGTGGTCAAGCTCGCGGCATCGACCGTGTCAGAGCATCTCTCCGAGTTGAAGAAGGCCGGCCTCGTCGTCGAGAGAAAGGACGGGCGGTGGGTCGAATACCGGCTCGTCGCGGACACTGCAACCGAAACGCTCCTCGAGGCGATCTCTCCCGGCTTCGAGCGCGATGCGACGGTCCGTGCCGACGCCATCCTCGTCAAGGCCCTGCAGAAGGTGCCGCTCGAGCAGTTGTGCAAGGTCGACCTCGACCTCACGCAGCTCGCGCAGCCGTCGATCGCCGCGGCGCTCGAACGGGCGGAGAAGCTTCTGGCAGCACGTTAGGCGGCTGCAATACGGGACCACGACGGGGATTCGCTTCGCACCGAGCCGCAGAACCGGACCTGATCGGCTGCTGACCCTGATTCTCGGCGCGCCGGGCTGGAATTCGGTACGATTCACAGGCCCGCCAGCGGCAGGAGGACTAGAAGCCTTGGACGAACGAAGACGCGCAGAACGGCTCCCGATCAGTATTCCGATCGAGCTGAAGGGTGGCGCGGGGATCACCCGCGACGTCAGCGGCCTCGGTGTCTGCTTCACCGCGGCCTTCCCGTTCGAGCGCGGGCAGGCGATCGACTTCGTGCTTCGGGTGCCCGGCTCGATCAACGTGCATTGCTCCGGTCGTGTCGTTCGCTCCGATTTCGATCGGGAGTCGATGAGCTATGCCGTTGCGGTCACGATCGACGAGTTCGACGGCGACGGCGCCGAGGTGGGAGACGTGCCCGAGGCCCAGATCCTGCTTCGCGAGTTGCAGAAGCATCACGGCGACGGAATCGAGGAATCACGATGAAACAGCGCGCGCTCATTCTCTGTACGCACAACTCCGCCCGGAGCCAGATGGCCGAAGGTCTGCTGCGACATCTCGCTGGCGACCGCTTCGAAGTCGAGAGCGCGGGCACCGAACAGACGCAGGTGAACCCCTTCGCGATCTCTGCCATGAGCGAGATCGGCATCGACATCTCCTCGCACAGCTCGAAGACGCTCGAGCAGTTCCTCGATCAGAGGTGGGACTACGTCATTACCGTCTGCGACAACGCGAACGAATTGTGCCCCGTGTTTCACGGCGCGGATGTGCGTCTCCACTGGAGCTTCGAAGATCCGTCTGCCGCAAGGGGGAGTGACGAGGAGCGCCTGGAGGAGTTCCGCAGGATTCGGGACCAGATCCGGGCGCGGCTGAGAGCGTTCCTCTCGTAGCGGAGCTGGAATACGGGGACCCGCGCGCGCTGTCTCTGAAGAGGCTCGCCGTTGCCCGTTTTCCGGGCTCTCGACGGCAGGAGGAAAGATTGGCACTCGTTCATGTGACGCAAGCGAACTTCGAAGAGACGATTCGCGAGGGCATTGTGCTGCTCGACTTCTGGGCCGAGTGGTGCGGCCCGTGCCGCACCTTTGGCCCGATATTCGAGGCGGCGGCGGAGAGACATCCCGACGTCACCTTCGGCAAGATCGACACCGAGGCTGAGCAGGGACTCGCCGCGGAGTTTCGAATTCAGGCGATCCCGACCCTCATGTTGCTCCGGGACGGCGTGCTCCTCTTCTCGCAGCCGGGGATGCTCCCCGCGGCTGCGCTCGACGAGATCGTCGTCAAGGCGAAAGAGCTCGACATGGACGAGGTGCGCAGGAACGTCGAGGAGCAGAAGCGCGCCGCGGCGGGCGAAGCGACCGGAGGGGATGCCTGATGTGCCGACGCGTGGAATGCGGCGAGTGCGGGCATCCGAGCTATGCCGGTTGCGGCAAGCACATCGAACAGGTGCTTGGCGACGTGCCGCCCGAGGATCGATGTCGTTGCAAGGAAGAGCGGGCGGAACGCCCGGCTGGTAACGCCACCGAACAGGCGCCGATGCTCGGCAGGTTCCGGAAGCTGTTTCGATAGCGCCGTTAGGCTCAGATCGGAAGAATGAAATTCCTCGAGGCGCACCAGATCGCGTACGAATCAAGGTGGCTCTGGGCTGAATGAGCTGACGGCTGAAGCCGCAGGCCATCGGTCCTGCACCGCTTCGCGGTGCGGCGGACGGGCCGTGTTGCTTCCCCCCGGCTGAAGCCGTGGGCTACCGATCCTTCGCCGCTTCGCGGCGGACGTGTGTGGCGAGGGCGCGTTCGATGATCTCGAGCGGGAACGACGACATCGACGGCATCCGGTCCGCGGCGCGAAGCGTTACAGGATCTGTTGTCGCGCGGCGGCGGGTCAGGTCTGAAGGAAATAGGGACCGATCGCGCGGTCCCTATTTCTATTCTCTAGACCTGCCCCTATCTCCATCTCTCGGCAGGCTCACGTCGAAGCGAACGGCGGCGGCCTGCTCCGGGGCGGAGCCTATCCTCTGGAGCGTCGGGATCCATCGCGGGTCCCTGCGAAGGTTCGCAAACATCGGCTCGTAGGCGATCTCGCAGAGCGCGGTGTTCTTGTCGGCGATCGCCCTCTCCAGCCACTCGAATGCGAGGTCGGGCTCGTTCCGGATCGACAGCACGCCCGCGATCTCGAACTTGCGCGCTTCCGAGTGCTTGATCGTGAGCTCCGCCAGAGCAGCGTCGGATTCCGCCTTTCGTCCGAGAGCATCGAGCGCCACGACGCGGCCGAGCAGACGCCGCACCTCCGCAGGGTCGAGGAGGAACTCGTCGAGCGCAGCCTGCGGCTCGCCTTTCCAGAGCAGCGCAAGACCGATGTACCAGTGCGGGCCACTCGCCCCGGGGCTGAACTCGAGCCCTCTCCGGTAGCTGGCGATGCATTCGTCCCAGCGCCCGGCCATGAGGTAGTAATGGCCCAGGTTGCTGCGGTTGGCGGCGGCGACCGGGTCACGCGTTATCCCGTAGAGCCCGACCTCGATGGCCTGATCGGTACGGCCGAGATTCGAGAGCAGCACGGCCGCGCCGTTCAGCACGCCGGGGTCGCTCGGCGCGAGCCGCAGAGCGCGCTCGAAATGGCGCGCCGCATCCTGCGCGTCGTTGTCGGCGTACATCGCGATCCAACCGAGGCTTACGAGAGCAGGCGCGTAGTCCGGATCCACCGCCAGCGCCTTCTCCGCCAACTCGCGCGCCAGCGTGTGCCCCTCTTCAAAGCTGCGCACGCCGTTGTCGATCTGATTCATGTAGCACTGCGCCAGCCCTTGCAGCGCAGGCGCGTAACCGGGGTCGAGCTTCAGCGCCGCCTGATAGAGGTCGACGGCCTGCGCGTAGCCTTCGATCGTGTGCAAGCGGTTCAGCGCGCGGGCCTGCAGGAAGAGCGCGAACGCCTTCGGGTCGGCCGCCTGTGCCTTCGGCGCTTCGTTGAGCAGAGTGATCTCCAGTTGCTGCACCACCGCGGCCGCGATCTCGTCCTGGACCGCGAAGATGTCGGTCAGGTCGCGATCCCACGTCTGCGACCAGATGTGCCTGTCGCTTTTCGCCTCGACGAGCTGCGCGGTGATCCGAACCCGGTTGCCCGACTTGCGCACCGAGCCCTCGAGGATGTGCCCGACTTTTAACTCCTCACCCACCTGCGCGAGCTTGACCTCCCTTCCCTTGTACGAGAACGCCGAGGTTCGCGAGATGACGCGCAACTGCGGAATCTTCGCGAGCAGATTGAGGAGCTCCTCGGAGATGCCGTCGGCGAAGAAGTCCTGGTCTTTGTCCGGGCTCATGTTCACGAACGGAAGCACGGCGATGGAGCGTTCACGCTCGACCGTTTCGACCGGCGCCGCCGGTGCGGCCTGCGCTTCCGGCGCGGGTGTGTCGCTGCTCCGGCTGAGGAA
This sequence comes from Thermoanaerobaculia bacterium, assembly GCA_051305935.1. GTDB lineage: Bacteria > Acidobacteriota > Thermoanaerobaculia > Gp7-AA8 > Gp7-AA8 > JACPDH01. The sequence continues at coordinate 21,466 of JBPPMG010000066.1, read as the reverse complement.
GAAGACGCCGGCGCACAGTGCAACCACGATGAACGCTGCGGCTCCGATCCAGACTCCTCGGTTCCGGCGAGCGGCCCTGGCGGGACCTGACGTGCGCCACATCCCCGAGGTCGCGCTCGCCGAGACTCCCGACATCGATTGCCCCGCGTCGCGGCGCAGGCGCTTGAGATCACCGCGCATCTCTGCGGCGGTCTGATAGCGGAGCGTCGCGTCCTTCTCGAGCGCCTTCAGGACGATCTCGTCGAGCCTCGATGGCACGTCGGAATTCAGCCGGCTCGGCGCCTCGGGTTGACTCCTCAGAATGGATGCGAAGAGCTCCGCCTTGCTCTTGCCCTCCCACGGAAGCCGGCCGGTGGCCATCTCGTAGAGCACCACGCCGAGCGAGAAGAGATCGCTTCGCGGATCGACCGCTTCGCCCCGAGCCTGCTCCGGCGACATGTAGGCAACCGTGCCGAGGGTCGTGCCGGCCTGCGTCAGGTGATCGCGATTGATCGTCTCTGCCTCGGCGGTCACGGGATCGCTGCTGTCCGATGCGCTGAGCTTTGCGAGGCCGAAGTCGAGCACTTTCGCGTCGCCGCGCTCTGTGATGAAGAGGTTCGCCGGCTTCAGATCGCGATGGACGATCCCTTCTCTGTGCGCCGCGTCGAGCGCGTCGGCGATCTGCTCGCAGAGGTCGATCACCTGCTCGATCGGGAGCGGATGCCTGCCCTCGAGCGCATGCTTGAGCGTCGTCCCCGAGAGTTTTTCCATGACGAGGAACGGTCGCTCCTCGTGGGTGCCGAAGTCGTGAATCGTGCAGATGTGCGGGTGATTCAGCGAAGACGCAGCCCGCGCCTCGCGCTTGAACCTCTCGAGCGCTTCGGCCCGCTTCTCCGTCGCCTCGGGGAGGAACTTGACCGCGACCCGGCGGCCGAGCTCCGTGTCCTCCGCCTCGTACACGACACCCATCCCGCCGCCACCGAGTTTGGCGAGTATTCTGAAGCGGGACACAGTGGTGCCGATCATCGAGTCGGGGAGAGCTTCCATGGGGTCAGGTCCAAAGAATAGAGTATTTGGCCGGGGTTCGCGGACCGAATACTTTGTACTTTGGACCTGATTCCCGCCCTGACCCGGGTACTCTCGGTGCCTCAGCGCTCCGCTAGGACTTAGGGTGGCCCCGCCCATGGTGACGGTGCGCCAGACCGAATCGAGGAGGACTACTCGAGCGTCACTCAGACGTCGTCATCAACAGCACCATCGCGCCGGTAGCGGCGGAGATCATCCCCGGCCGTCCACCGACGAAGGCGACCACGGGGGCGATGCAGAACGACGCATACAAGGCGGCTCTCCACGCGCGTTCCCTGACGTCGGGCGAAAGAGAGGCTTAGGCGTTCCAGAACGACTCGGTCGTCTGTGAATTCATGGCTTGTCCGGGTCGAGCCGGCGCGTCTTCCCGTCGCGATGCTCCCGGAGGGCCTGGCTCGCGAAGCCGGACAACTCGTCGGCTGACGTACTGAAAGCCTCGTCCCAGCGAAGGTCCGATTCGATCTCACTCAAAAGCCACCGCGCGATCCGATCTTGTTCCGCATCGGAGAGTTTCGAAGCCTCGGGGATCGCCTTCTCGAAAAGCTGTGTCATCGCCTCATGACAACTCGGCCATCTGCGAAGCTTTTCTTCGGCGTGGACGTTGCGCTTCGATCGCGGGTGGCGAGCCACGGCCACGGTAAGACCGGCGTTACGGCGCGTCGGGGCTGACGAGGCGCGATCCCGACGCGAGGCGCGCGAGGATCGTGCCGAGGACCAGGCCGATCAGGTAGCCGTACGGCAGCCCGACCGCGACGAGTCCGACGAGGATCGTGATCGGGAACTCGGAGCGCGACGGCGTCACGTCGCGGATGAGCCAGATCAGGGCGAGCGCTTCGAAGAGGAGCAGCACTCCGAGGATTGGCAACGGGAACGCCGAGACGATCTGATCGAAGCCGGCGCCGAAGAAGAGGCCCGTGACGAGGAAGAGCGATCCGTAGATCACCACCGAGCCGCCCGTCCGTCCGCCGAAGGTGAAGTGTCCCGCCATGCCGCCGGAGCCGTGACAGGTCGGCACGCCTCCGAACCAGGGGCTGACGAGGTTCATCAGCGAATAGGTGAACCCGATCTTGCGGATCGTGATGTTCCGCTCCGGAAAGAGATCTTCGGCGAGTTGCCGGGTCGCGAGCACGGAGTTGCCTAACGAGAGCGGGATCTGCGGAAGCGCCAGCACGATGAAGCCGGTCGTAATATCTGCGAGCGACGGCGCGCTAAACAGGGGGAGGTCGAATCCGAAGCTGCGGACGAGATGCCCCTGGTCGAGGCGGAAGAGCATCGCGTACGCGACCCCGAGGGCCAGCACCGGCAACGCGCCGGGGATCTTCTCGTGGCCGAGCAACAGGACGATGATGACGAACGAGACTCCTGCGAGGATGAAGCCGATCGCCCCATCGGCCTGCACGTAGTTCTTCAGCGCGATCGTCGCGAGCTGCAGGCCTAACCCGAACTGGATCCCGCGAACGACGCTTTTAGGAACGACGCGCGCCAGCCATTCGAGGAGGCCCGTCGCGGTGAGCACGAGCATCGTCGCGCCAATCGCGAGCCCTGCGCCGAAGAGCACGGGCCCCGCGATCCCCTGCGCGATCACGATCGCCGCCATCGCCTTGAGCGGCTGCACCGGCATCGGCATCCGGTAGACGAGGCCCGTCACGATCTGCAGAATCCCGAATATCACCAGCATGCTCGCACCGTCGATCTTCGCCGCCAGCGCGATGCCGACGAGCAGAGGCAGACTGGTGCCTACGTCGCCGAACGCTCCCGCCAGCTCGTGCCGGTCGAATCGGATTCGAGGCGCCTCGGGAATCATGCGCGCGATTCTACACGGAGAGAAATGTGCGATGCGGGACCGCCTCGCTTCGAGGACATTTCTACAGTGCGAAGATCAAGAGATGCGCCAGGTAGCGGCGCCTCGCGCTTCCGTGCCCCTTCAATTCCATGACTCCCCTGAGCACGAACACCGGGTGTTTCATGCACCTCGGGTCGAATGCATGGCGTTGAGGTTGAACGCCGAGGACTCGAGAGCGCGTGGCGGTGGTGAGTGTTCGGATTCAGCCGTGCGCCCTCGCCACGAGCGGCTACTTCATCTCCTTGAGCTCCGTGTACTCGCCCTCGGTTTTCAGCGTGACGATCACGTCGTGCTCGGTGCGGTTGCGCCAGAACCAGCCGTGCGATCCCTCGAACGCGGCGACGAGCTCGCCCGCATCGGAAGCAACGCCCTTGTCCTTCTTGTACCCGTGGTAGTCGCGTGGCGGGTTCACCGAGTCCGCGTGCATGTCGTAGTTCACCACGCCGCGATCGGTCGACCAGGAGTACTTCGCCCTTGCGCCTTCGTGCATGACGAGCTTGATCTCTTTCCCTTCGCCGGGCTTGAGCGAGACCGCGGTCTCGTGCGAGTTGGTCGTGGGAGCTGGTGCCGCGGCCGGCGGCACATCCTCGGGAACGTGCACCGGCACCGGGAGCGTCGGCGCGATCGCGGGCGCCGCGACGGACAGAGTCGTGAGCGAAGCCGGTAGAGCAGGCCCGCCCTCGAGCGCGGCTTCCTTTGCGAGCGAGACCTTGATCTGTCCCATCTCCGTGAGGCCGAGTGCGCGCCCCGCCCCAGTGGGATCGATACCGTACTCCGCGGGGAGCACGACGGTCACGAGCAGCCCGGCCGCGATGAACAGCGCGAGGATCGTCGATCGGATCAGCTTCTTTGCGGGAGGCAGCTCTTCGGGTTTGAAATCGTTGATGTCAGGCATGTCGTCAGTCCTCAGGTAAGTTCATGTACGAAGTAGCCGGCGAGCTGGTAGCCGACCAGCACGAATCCGGCAGTCATGATTGCCACGTTTGCGGCGTAGGCGTGCCGCGAGAAGCTCACGGTGCGCCGCCAGAAGCTCATCGCGATCAGGATCGCGCCGAGCCCGAGCAGTTGCCCGATCTCGACGCCGACGTTGAAGGCGAGGAGGTTAGGGATCAGCCCCTCGGCGGCGAGCTCGTAGTCGAGGAGCTTCGTCGCGAGGCCGAAGCCGTGGAAGAAGCCGAAAACGAGAGTCGCTGCCTTCGTGCTCGGCTGGAAGCCGAACCAGAGCCGGAACGCCCCGAGGTTGTCGAGCGCCTTGTAGACGACCGAAAGGCCGATGATCGCGTCGATCAGGTACGCGCTCACGCTCACTTCCATCAGGACGCCTAACAGAAGCGTCGCCGAGTGCCCGAACGCGAAGAGCGTCACGTAGACGCCGATCTCCTTCATCCGGTAGAGGAAGAAGATCACGCCGACGAGAAAGAGCAGATGGTCATAGCCGGTGACCATGTGCTTCGCGCCGAGGTAGATGAACGGGACGATGCGGGTTCCCTCCGTCTCGAGGATGTAGCCCTTGTCGCCCGCGGTGACGCCGTGGGCAAACGCGTCGGCGCCGGCGACGGCCATGAAAAGCAACACGAGGCCGGCGAGCAACCATCGTGATCGCATCGAGGGTCGCTTCCTATCCATGCACGTGTTCCTCCTGTTTCGCGGCCGAGCCGAATCTCAGGTAGAGCGCCGGTACGACGATCATGTTGAGCGCGGTGGACGTGAGCAGGCCGCAGAGGATGACGATTGCCATGGGGGTCTCGATCTCGCTCCCTGGCTTTCCGCCCGAGAGTGCGAGCGGAACGAGCGCGAGTCCCGCGGCCAGCGCCGTCATGAAGATGGGGGAGAGACGCTCCATCGCGCCACGCCGCACCGCGCCGACGACGTCCGTAACCCCTTCCTCGCGCATCAGCGTTTCGATGTGCGCGATCATCATCAGTCCGTTGCGCGTCGCGATGCCGAAGAGGGTGATGAATCCGATGATCGATGCGATCGACAGAATGCCGCCGGAGAGCCAGACGCCGGCCACGCCACCGATCAAGGCGAGCGGAAGGTTGATCATGACGAGCGCGGCATCGCGCTTCGACCCGAGGGCCACGTAGAGAAGGAGGAACGTGAGCGCGATGACGATCGCGCCGAGGAGCATGAGGCGTCTCGATGCTGCCGCGGCGCTTTCGAACTGGCCGCCGAACTCGACGTGATATCCGGCCGGCAGCGTCACGGCGTCGGCGATTCCCGTCCGGATGTCGCGCACGACGCTGTCGAGGTCGCGGCCCGCGACGTTCGCCATGACGACGATCTTCCGCTCGACGTTCTCCCTGCTGATCGTGTTCGGCCCGCTGTCTTTCCGGATCGCCGCGAGCGCGTGGAGCGGGATCTGCGCGCCCAACGGAGTCGAGATGAGCGTCGAGCGTATGGCCTCGAGATCGTCGAGAGCCGACGGCTCGTAACGGACGACGAGGTCGAAGCCGTACTGGCCTTCGAATACGCGCGAGACCTCGTGCCCGGCGAAGGCCGTCTCGAGCGTTTCGGCGACGTCGCCGACGCGCAGCCCCGCGCGCGCGATCGCGTCACGGTCGAAGCGGATCGTCAGGACCGGAATCTCGGCCTGTTGCTCGAGCGAGACGTCGACCGCCCCGTCGACTTTCTGCGCGATGTCGCGCACCTGCTCGCCGACCTTCCTGAGCGTCGCGAGATCGTCGCCGAAGATCTTGATGGCGATGTTCGCGCGGGTGCCGGAGAGCATGTGATCGATCCGGTGGGAGATCGGCTGGCCGATGGTGATGTTCGTGCCCGCGATTCCGGAGAACTCGCGCCGGAGCTCGGCGAGAAGCTCGTCCTTGCTCCGCTCCTTCATCCGAAGGCTGACTTCCATCTCGGACGCGTTGACGTCCTGCGCGTGCTCATCGAGCTCCGCGCGGCCGGTGCGGCGTGCGGTGCCGACGACCTCCGGCTGCCGCATCAGCGCCTGCTCGACCATCCGGCCGATCCTGTCCGACTCCGCGAGACTCGTTCCCGGGAGCGTCACGGCGTTGATCGTCAACGCTCCCTCGTTGAAGTCTGGAAGAAACGAGCGGCCCGCGAGAAGAAGCCCGGCGACGGCCACGGCAAACGCGACACCGCCGGCGAAGGCGATCGTACGCCAGCGGAAGAGCGTGACGTCGAGCGTGCGCGCGTACCTCCGCTTGAGCCAGGCGACGACGCGGCTGTCGCCGTGCTCGAGCGCCTTCGAGCCAGGCAGGAGGAAGTAGCAGAGCGCGGGAGTCACGGTGAGGGCCACGACGAGCGAGGCGGCGAGCGACACGACGTATGCGAATCCGAGCGGACGCAGCAGCCGGCCCTCGATCCCCGACAGAAAGAAGAGCGGTGTGAAGACGAGGATGATGATCGCCGTCGCGAAGACGATCGACGACCGCACCTCTTTGCTCGCGGCGAAGATCACGTCGATCGCGCCGCGCCGCTCGCTCTCTGGTCTCAGCGAGTTCTCCCGCAGGCGCCTGAGCACATTCTCGACGTCGATGATCGCGTCGTCGACGAGCGCGCCGACGGCGATCGCCATGCCGCCTAACGTCATGGTGTTGATCGTCACGCCGAAGAGCCGCATCGCGATGATCGCCGTGAGGAGCGAGAGCGGAATCGCGAGCACCGTGATCCCCGTAGCGCGTCCGCTCATGAGGAAGAGGAAGACGATCGCGATGACCAGGATCGCGCCGTCGCGCAGCGCGCCCACCACGTTGCGAACCGCTACGCTGATGAAGTCCGACTGGCGGAAGACGTGCCGGTCGATCTTCATGCCTTCCGGAAGTGATTTCTGCACGTCGTCGAGCACCGCGTCGAGCCGCTCGGTGAGCTCGAGCGTGTTCGCGCCCGGCTGTTTCTGTATCCCCAGAATCACCGCGGGCCGTGCGTTGTGCGAGCCTTCGCCGCGCTTGGTCGCCGCGCCGATCCGGACGTCGGCGACGTCACGAACGAGAATCGGCCGCCCGTCGCGCAGCGTGATGACCGTGTGTCCGATCTCCTCCGGGTCGCCGACGCGACCGATTCCATGGATCAGATACTCGGTGCCGCCTTCGTGGTAGAAGCCGGCCGACGAGTTTTCATTCGTGGCGCCCACTGCATCGACGACCTGATCGATCGTGACCTTGTACGCTGCGAGGCGGTCAGGCTTGACCACGACCTGGTACTGCTTCGTGTCGCCGCCGGTCGGGATGACTTGCGAGACTCCAGGCACGGCGAGGATGCGTCGCCTGACGACCCAGTCGGCCGCCGTCTTCAATTCCATCGCCGTGTGCTTCTCGCTCGAGAGGGCGAGGAACATGATCTCGCCCATGATCGAAGAGACAGGTGCGAGAACCGGCGCCGGCACGTCGGGCGGCAGTGTCGACTGCGCGAGCTGCAGCTTCTCGGCGACGATCTGCCGCGCCTGGTAGATATCGGTGCCCCAGTCGAACTCGACCCAGATGACGGCGATGCCGACGCCCGTCGACGAGCGGACACGCCTGACGCCGGAGGCGCCGTTGAGTGCGGTCTCGATCGGGAACGTGATCTGTGTCTCGACCTCACCGGGCGCCATGCCGTGCGCTTCGGCGATTGCCGTGACGGTGGGTGCGGTGAGGTCGGGGAAGACGTCGACCGGCATGTTCAGCGCTTCGTACGCGCCCCACGCCAGAATCAGCGCGGCGCAGACGAGCACGAACACCCGGTTGTCGAGAGACCAGCGAATGATGCGATCGATCATCGTCGTCTCCTTAGTGCGCGTGCCCGTGCGTCGGGACGGCACCCGACGCCGAGGCGAGGCGAATGTCGTACGCACCGCGCGTGACGACGCGCTCCCCGGCCTCGAGGCCGGAGAGGACCTGGACGAGTTGTCCGTCGTGCGCGCCGAGCTTCAGCGCGCGCCGCTCGAACGCCTCTCCGCCGGCCTCGACGTACGCAACGGGTTGCGCGTTCTCCTCGACGACCGCCGTGAGCGGGATCGCGAGCGTCTCGGTCGCCTCGCCGGTGAATACGAGAGCCTTCCCGGACATCCCGGCGCGCAACACTCCATCGCGATTCGGCAGTTCGAAGATGAGCGGGATCGTCCGCGTCTGCGGATCGACGACGCCTCCGAAGGCGACGAGGCGCCCGCCACGTTCGCGCGAGATCTCGACGGGCTCGTTGAATCCCTGCGGATAGAAGGCGGCGCTCGTGGCGTTGCGGAGGCGCGCGATGTCCGCTTCCGGCACGTGAACTTCGAGAAGCAGCCGATCGAGGTTCACGATCTCGAAGAGAATCGCGCCGGCCTCGACTGACGATCCGGGGGCGACGTGAACGGCGGTCACCACCCCCGCGACGGGAGCGCGGAGAGAAATCCTGTCGCCCGCTCCCTCGCCCGAGGCGGTCTGCGTCCCGTGAAACTGGGAAAGGCGCGTTTCCGCGGCGCGGAGCTCCGCTTTCGCTGTTGCGGCGCGCGCGCGGGCGTCGATGACGCGGCGCTCGGCGACCGCCTCCTGCGCGAAGAGCTCCTCGAGTCGTTTCTGCTCGCTCTCCGCATGTCCGAGCGCGACCCGCGCCCGGTCGGCGTCGAGCCGCAGCGACGCGAGGTCGGTTCCGGCGGCGATGTTAGGCGCAATCTGCGCGAGTACGGCGTTGCGCGAGACGCTCATCCCGATCTGGGGGAAGTTCCCCGCGACGATCCGCCCCGCGGCGGGAGCAGTGACCGACGCGGCACCATCAGCGGTCGGCCGAAGCTCGGCGCTTGCTTCGACGGAGGCGCGCAGCCTCGCTGTGCCCACGGGCGCAGTCGCAAAATCGGTCTTCCACTGCTGTTCCTTGAGGTAGGGGATCGTTCCGCCGCCGCCGTCCTCTTCCTTCGGCGCGGCGGCGATCGCCGCTTCGAGCGAGGGGTGAACGATCACCTCACCGACGTCGTGCACGTCGCGAAAGCCGTGCGCCTCGATGACGAACTGAAGCTTTCGGGTTCCGGCATGCGCCGGCTTTCCAATCGGGCGGAAGATCCCGGGCGACGACACCGCGGTCGCCGTGAATTGCTCCTCGGGGGCGCTTCCACCGCTCAACACGGCGGTGACGGTGCCCGTGGTGGCGGGCTTGAAGTCGTCGAGCTTCGTGACGTGCGCGGCGAACGGCGATTCCGCTCCGACGGCAAGCGCCTTGAACTCGACGAACAGTTCGGAGCCGGGCTCGAACGTCGTGAACGCAAGCGCTTCGCGTTCGGGCGCAGTTTCTTCGGCATGCTCGTGCGGGGCGCACGACGGGAGGAGGAGGAGGATCGTCAGTATTGCGATCAGGGCGCGATTCATCACTTGTTCTCCATGAGGGGCGTCGTGCCGGCATCGGTGCCGGCCGCGTGATGGAGCTCGATCGCGGCGGTGCGCGCGCGGAGCTCGAGGTCGATCATTTCTGTGTCCGCGTCAACGGCGGAGCGGAAGGCATCGAGCAGCTCGAGAATCCCGACTTCGCCTGCACGGTACGCAACCACCGCGATCTCGACGAGGGCCTCGGACGACGCCGAGGCGCTCTCGCGAAACGCGACGGCGCTCTCGCGAAGCTCCAGTTCTTCGGCGGCGCGGGCGCGAACTTCGCCGATCGCGCGCGCGACGAGGATCTCACGGCGGGCCTTCGCTGCCAGCCCGTCGGCGCTTGCAGTCAGGCCCGCGGCCTGGTTCCTGTCGAAGAGAGGGATGCTGAGCGCGATGCCGAGCACCGTGCCGTCAGAGGAGTCGCCGAGCGTTTTCTGCCCCGCGGTCACTTCCGTCGAAGGAATCCACCACCGCGCGGCCGCCCTGCGTTCGAGGCCGGCCGCCTCCGCGCGCAGTATCTCGGCGCGAATGTCGGGGCGAGCTTCCAGGGCTTGAAGGAGTGTGGCGAGATCGGGAACGTCGTCAGGGAGGAGCTCACCCGACGCCGTGAGACTTTTCGGATCGAGCCCGAGCCGCGACGCGAGGCGCTCACGAGCGCCGGCGAGCCGCGCTCTTGCCGTCCGGAACCGCGCGTCGACGGTCAGGCGCTCGCGTTCGGCACGGCGTCGATCGTAGCCGGAGACCTCACCGCCTCGCTGCAGGATCTCGATCGTCGCGGAGCCTTCGCGGATGCGCTCACCCCATCGCGCCAGGAGCTCGACACCGCGCTGCGCGGCCAGGAGCTCGTGGAACGCCAGGCGTGCGTCGCGTGCGACGTCGAGGCGAAGCTGTGCGATCTCGCTCTCGGCCGCCTCGGCGCGCGTACGGGCCGCGGAGACGCGCAAGCCTCGCCCGCCTAGCTCGAAGGTCTGCGAGATTGCGAGCGTCGTCTCGTCGTCGCCGTCGGCTGGCTCCTGCAGGTACGAGAGCGACGGGTTTGCCCAGATGGACTGCCGCGCGACCGCGGCGCGCGCGGCATCTCGTACGCCCGATTGCGACTGCAGGAGTGCCTCACGCGACAGCGCGCGCGAGACGGCATCATTTTCCGTAATCTGCTGTGCTGCTGCGCTGCCGACCGTCATCAGGATGACGATCGCCGCGATCTGGCGAATGGGAAACACTGTTCTGCTCCTCCGAAAGCGTTGCGTGGAGACACGAATCCCGCGCGGGCGGGATAAACCCACGGAACGAGCAGATCAGATGCGGTAGACGGAGAGGACGTCGTGGAGGCCGACGTCGTCGTCGCAGAGGGGAGGGCCTGGCCGCAGGCGCTGCGCAATGAGTGGACGCCCGGGCAGAAGGGCTGCCGCCGACTCGGCGGCGAGCACTCCGACGGCTTCGAGCAGGCTGGACATCGCCGGGCCGGCAGGAGCGATTCCAGGATGATCGTGCGCCACGACATCGTGATGGCCCGAGGAGTGGCCCGCTTCCGCAAGCTCCAGATCGTGCAGCCGCTCATGCGCCGCAAATGCGGCACAGACCGCCAGCACGGAGAGGAACGAAAGGACAGAGAGCGTCCGCCGGCGCCGGGTACTGCCTCGAGACATGGGCGGGATGATACACGAGTCACCTGCGGCTTCGAGCGCCGCGGCAGGGGTCGAAACGGTTACATCGGGATACGGGGTGTAGAGTGCCCGTCATGTACTTCTCCCAGCAGCAACGAACACCATTGCGCCTGGCAGCCATTGCGATTCTCGTCGCCGCCCTGCCGGTTCTCCTCGATGCGCAACAGCCGGTACAGCCGGTGCTCGAGATCAGTGGCGCACTGTCAAACCCCACTCCCGTTCACGGCGAGACCGTTCGCCTCGACGTGAGCGTCGTCAATCGCGGACCAGGGGGCATTCACTACGTGACCTTCGGATTGAAGATGGAGGGAGGCCTAATCGTTGCGGTCCGATGCGGTGGTACGCCCTCGGGCAGGTACCAGACCGAGGTCTTGTGCGGTCATGGCGCGATGGCCGCAGGCGAGCGAGTCGAAGCCAGTTTCGACATTCAGGTCGGCAACAGCGCGACGGCACTCGTCGTCGACGGAGAGATCATCACGTACGCGTCTGGCAAGCGCGCGGAGCACTCGACTGCGGCGACCTCGTTTCGTATCGATGCGCCAATCGCACGGGCAGCCGCCGTGGCCGATCTCGCGCTGACGGCGAGTGAGGAGCCGAACCCGATTCCGCCCGGCTCGCCGGTCACCTACACGACTACGGTCACGAATCTCGGTCCGGATGACGCCACAGGCCTGGAGGTCGTATCCGTCGATCCCTTCATCGGAGGCCCGGCGGTGCTGTCGAATGTCTCGGGCGCGAGTTGCACACCTGTGGAGTTTCTAACGGTCTGCCGGGTCGAGAGTCTCGCAGCGGGCAGTCAGGCGACAATCCGCTATACGCGCGACGGGTTCAACTATCCGACACAGGCCCCTCGAGCCGTCTTCGTCATCGCCGAGAACTCGTACGATCCCGATGGTTCGAACTCGTCGCTCGAACGCCAGGTGCTCTTCGGCCTGCCGGCCGAGTTGACACGCGTCCTTCTTCCGATCGTCGTCCCGGTGGTGGAAGGAGCGTACGGATCCCGGTGGGTCTCCGAGCTCTCGCTCTTCGTCGACGGTGAGGCGGATCTCTTCGTCTTTCCCACGGTGTACGACTGCCGGGTCCTCTGCCCACCGATTCCACTCTCGGGGGAGATGGTTCCGCCGCACCGCCTGGTGAGGCCGCTGCTCGTGCGGGATTTCGATCGCGTCGGCTATCTCTTGCGGTTCGACCGGAGCCGCGCGCACGAGGTCGCGTTCACCGCGCGCATCCGGGACGAGTCGCGGGCGCTCGAGACGTGGGGCACCGCCGTTCCGGTGGTGACGGATGACGAACTGGTTCGCGGCCGGCTGCAACTCATCGACATCGCGGCAGGCCCGCGCTTCCGGCAGACGCTGAGGGTCTACGAGCCCGATGCGACGGGCGCGAGCGTGCGCGTGCGCGTCTACGGCGACACCGGGACCGAAACGCTCCTCGGGGAAGAGACGCTCGTTCTCGCGACGCCTCCGCACAACCAGCAGCCGGACAGCAACGCGGGACTCCCCGTGAGCCCCGGCTACGCGCAGCTCGACTTCCTCACGAGATTTCCGACGACCACGCAGTACCCGCGTCTTCGCGTCGAGATCGAGCCGCTCACGAGCGCCACGCGCTACTGGGCGCTCGTCAGCATCACGAACAACGAGACGCAGCACGTGACGCTCGTGACCCCGGAAACGGGCGGCACGCCTTAACGGGATGGAGGCGGCGCGTAGCGCCGTAGGATCGGTAGCCCCCGACTTCAGTCGGGGGGTCGATGTCGAAGAGCGAACAAGGCGCCGCGTAGCGCCGCCGGAATTCGCGGTTCGATTGGGGCACGCGGCGCCAGAATCCTGCGCCGCTTCGCGGCGCGGTGACCCGCGAGGAATTCTGCGCGTGGTTGCGCTCAACGCGTCCCCGGCTCAGTTCAGCTCGGCCGGGGGGACGGCCCGCACGATGGTTCATTAGAAGCTAAGCGAGGAAGCTGCAGGGCAAAGACCTGCCCGCTTCATTCTCAGAACGCCGATGTGTCAAAGGTCGCGGACGTCGCCCCCGCGAGCTTGTGGTAGACGCGGCTCTGGCCGGTCTGATGGTCGATCACCGTCACCTTGAACTCCACGTCGGTGAGGGTCGAGCAGAATACCCACCACTTGCCGTTGACCGGGCGTCCGTCGAGCACCTTCACGAAGACCTGCGGGTCGGTCGTGTTGCCCGCGATCGTCGGGAACGCGAACATGCCGTAAACGCCCGTCGTCAGCATGACGTGTCCGGTGTCGGTCGATCCCGTCCGTTGATCCCTCGCCCAGAGCGACACCGAGAAGCGGTTGCCCTGGGTGCAGAACTTCGAGGAGGTCGGGCTGCAGACGGTGGTCGAGCCGCCTCCGATGGTCCAGGTCTTGTCGAACGTGCGAATGTCGGTGTAGAGGTAATTTCCGCCCTGGTACTCGAGCAGCGCCAACGAGATGTAGTACGTGCCGTCCGGCGGCTTGTCGAAGGGACGGTCCGCCGTCATCATGTTCTCGTAGAAGAAGCCGCCCGCGATGGGGTTCATGTCGACGTAACCGAGGTTGTTGAAGGTGATCGTCCCGCCGAAGACGGGGGGCGTTTTCGTCGCCCAAAGCTGGAGGCGGAGAAAGCCGGAAGCGGACGTCCGGTAGTTCATGATCCGCTCGGCCGAGAAGTCGGAGAGCCCGGTTGCTCCATTGATTCTCGACTCGTAGGAGATCAGTCCCTCGATCTTGAGCCCCACGCCCTCCGTGGATGCCCACGGACCTTCGGACGTGCCCGAGCTGCCCGTTTCGATTGCGCTCGAGGGGAGCAGTTCGCCAACGGAGATGCCGGTCATTCCGCTTCGCGCCCGCTCGCGAATGGGATCGCACGCTTCCTCGCTCGTACCGGAGTGCGACCACTGAGCGTCGGAGATCGGAACGAAGAGCAGAAACATCACGATCAAGCCGAGTACGCGCGCGGACATCCTGAATCGAGTTTTCGAGTGCATCGTTCCCCTCCGAGGCGAGATTGGATTCACCGGGGGCGATCGGGGGGCCGCTCCGGCATCGCCCGCGCGTCCTGACCAAGGCTAGCGTCAGGCGCGTAGTCGGGAAGTGACGAGGCACACGACGCGGCGGTGCAATTGACCGGCGCTCATCGCGTGAGCGAACGCGGAAGGCGAGGCCCGGAAGAGCCTCGCCTTCAGTCACTTGTCCGGCCCGCCCGTCCGTCCTGCTGTCTACGACGAATCAATCGCTCGCGCGGGCGGTCGACCCTCGGTGCCGCAATCTTTCGACGAACGAGTAGAACGTCGGCAGCGCCAGCAAGGTGAACGCGGTGGAGGTCACGAGACCGCCGATCATGACGATCGCGAGAGGCCTTTCGATCTCCGTTCCGTGCAATTGCAGCACCAGCATCGGAAGGAGGCCGAGAATCGCGGTCGCCGCGGTCATCAGCTTCGGCCTGACGCGCCCGATGCTCGCCTCGCGCAGTGCTTCGTTGAACGGTTTGCCTTCGGCGACGAGTGCCTTCGTCTGCGTGATCAGCACGAGCCCGTTCTGCACGGCGAGGCCGAAGAGGCCGATGAGGCCGACGAGCGACGATACGTTCCAGGTTTCGCCCGAGATCAGCAACGCGATGATGCCGCCGACGAACGCGGTGGGCAGTGTCGCGAGAATCACGACTGCCTCGGCGCCCGAATCGAGCGCGAGGTAGAGGAGGATGAAGACTGCGAGGATCGCGACGGCGATCGCGAGCCAGAGCGAGCGCATCGCGCGGGCCTGGTTCTCGACGCGTCCCCCGACGTTGACGAAGTAGCCGGGCGGCAGCGCGAGCTTCTCGTCGAGCTTGCGGCTCACCTCGCGCGCGGCCCCCGCGAGGTCACGGCCTTCCACGCTCGCTTCGACGGCGATCCTCCGCGAGCCCGCCTCCCGCTTCACTGCGCCGGGACCGAAGGACTTTTCGATCTTCGCGAGCTGGCCCAGCGGAATCCTCGTGCCGTCGTGGCCGTCAATGAGGAGCGCCCCGATCTGTCGCGTATCGCCTAGCGCGTCGTCCTCGAGCTTGACGATCAAATCGTACCCGCGCTGGCCGACCCAGATCGTCGATACCTCCTCGCCGACGAGCGCAATCCGCACCGCGTCGACGACATCGCCGGGCGTCAGCCCCACCCGCGCCGTCGCCTCTCGATCGACAACAACTTGAAGTTGAGGCAGGCCGGTCACGCGCTCCGCGCGCAGATCAGCGAGGCCTTCGACTCCTTCCATGATCTCCCTCGCCTCGTTGCCGAGTCGCGCGAGGGTGTCGAGGTCGGGGCCGAAGATGCGAATGGAAAGGTCGGCCGGCGTTCCGCCGAGTCCCTCGTCGATGCGCATGCCTAACGGCGTAGTGAAAAGCGCCGTGATTCCCGGCACCCCCTCGAGCTGCTCGCGCATGTCGGTTTCGATCTCTTCGAGCGAGCGCGAACGCTCCTTCTTCAGCACCACGAGGACGTCCGAGAGCGTGTGTGGCATCGGGTCCTCGGTGCGCTCGGCGCGCCCCGTTCTCCGGACCACGTCCTCGACCTCGGGGATCTCTCGCAGGATGTCCTCGGCGCGGTGATTCATCCGGTCGACTTGCTCGAGCGACGTTTCGGGAGGCAGGTTCGTCTGGATGAGGAATGCTCCCTCATCGAGCTGCGGCATGAAGTCGCTTCCGACGGCGAAGGCGAGCGCGAGCGCAGGGATCGTGATGATGAGGGTCACGACCTGGACGCGTCCCGCGTTTCGCATGAACGCGTCGAGGACGGGAGCGTAAATCCGCTTCGAGACGCGGATGACCCAGGTGTCATGAGACTCGGCGACCGCTTTTCCGCTGGAGAGAAGCCGCGCCGCGGCCACCGGCACGATCGTAAGCGCGAGGATGAGTGCTGCCGCGACCGCGGAGACGACCGCCGCCGCAAGCGGTTCGTACATGCGCCCTTCGATCCCGGTCATCGCGAACAGCGGGGCAAACACGGCGATGACGATCAGCGTCGCATAGGTGATGGGGCGTCCGACCTCGATCGCGGCCTCGAGCGCGACGGCTCGAGGGTTCTCCGTTCGTCGTTTCGTGAGCCGGTCGAGGATGTTCTCCGTGACGATGATCGCGGCGTCGACGAGAAGCCCGACCGCGATCGCCAGCCCACCGAGCGTCATCGTGTTGATGCCCGCGCCGGCCGGCTTGAGGAAGACGCCGCTCAGCGCGATGGAGAGAGGAATCGTGAGAGTCACAAGTAACGCGGCGCGAACATTCCCTAACAGGAGAAAGAGGACGAGCACGACGAAGAACGCGCCTAGGAGCACGGCGCGCCCGACGCCCCCGAGGGAGGAGCGAACGAGCTCCGACTGGTCGTAGACGACGCGGAGGTGGACGCCTTTCGGGAGGCTCTTCTGCAGCTCCGCGAAGGCTGTCCGCACACCTTCGGAGACGCGCATCGTGTCGGCGTCGAATTGCTTCGCGATCCTGCAACTGACGACTTCACCGCGGAGGCGGTGCGCGATGCCGCGGCGCACGGCCGGAGCCTCGCGGACGTCGGCGACGTCGCCGAGGAGTACAGGAGTGAGTCCTTTGACGGTAACGACAGTGCCGCGCAGGTCGTCGATCGAGTGGGCGGCGCCGATCGCGCGGACGTTCCACTCCACGGGGCCTTCGACGACGATGCCCCCCGATGCGTTGCGATTCGAGCTCTCGACCGCGTGCATCACCTCGTCGAGGGTGACTCCGCGCGCAGCCATCCTCACGGGATCGATACGGACCTGGTACTGACGGAGAAACCCACCGAGGCGTTCGACGGCTGCGACTCCGGGGATCGCGAGGAGACGGTTCTTCACCTCGAACTCGGCGAGATCGCGCAGTCCCATCAGATCCATCGCGCCCGGCTCGGCCTCGAGGGTGAACTCGAAGATTTCATTGAGACGTCCCGTCAGGCTCGACACCAGCGGCGCGTCGGTACCCGCCGGAAGCTCCGCCGTGGCCTGCGCGACGCGTTCGGCGACGAGTTGGCGGGCGCGGTAATAGTCGGTGTCGGGCTCGAACTCGATCGTCGTGCTCGCCACGCCGAGTTGCGAGACGGAGCGAACACGTCGCACTTCAGGAAGCCCACCGAGCGCGATTTCCATCGGGATCGCGATCGTCCGCTCGAGCTCCTCAGCTCCCATCGCGGAGTTCTGGACGATGATGTTGAACACCGGCGCGGAGAGATCGGGAAAGACGTCGCGCCGAAGTTCGCTCAGCCACACGCCTCCGACGATCGCGCCGGTTGCGACGAGCAGGAACGCGACGAACGGCTTCGCGAACGAGGCGCGGATGATCCGGGCGACGAGCGAGCCATCAGTGACCGTGCTCATCGCCGCCTCCCGTCGCCTTTTCGGCTTCTGCCTTGAGGAGGAACGCGCCGTCCACGACCACGGTCTCTCCGGCTTTCAGTCCCGTGATGATCTCGACCTCTCCCGAGAGATCCCGGCCTCGTCCGACCTTGCGAACCTCGAACTCGCCCTCGTCCTTCGGAAGAAAGACGACCCACGCATCATCGAGGCGCTGCACGGCTGCGACAGGGAGAGAGACGATGGTTCCGCCGTCGTCGGACACAGGAAGCAGCGCGCTGCCCGACATCCCGGGGCGGAGCGTTCCGTCCGGATTGGCGATCTCGATTCTCACGGGGACGGTACGCGATTCCGTTTCGACGTGCCGGCCGACGAGCGCCACGATGCCGTCGAAGGTCTGCCCGGGGAATGCGGCCAGCTCGACGCTGACCCTGGCGCCATGCTCGACCCGTACGGCGTCGCGCTCGAAGGCGTGGGCGATCATCCAGAGCGTCGTGAGGTCGCCGACGCGGAACGCCGTCGACTGATTCGTCACGACCTGACCCCGGACGACGCTCCGCTCGATGACGACTCCGCTCAAGGGGGACGTGAGCGGAAACTGCGATGGATCGCCGCTGGTGTGCGCGGACGCTCCGAGAGCACTCAGAGCCGCGCTCGCCGCTCTCAGGTTTGCCTCTGCGGCGACGAGATCGGCTTCCGCGTCCTGGATCTCCCGCTTCGGAACGATGCGTCCTTCGCCAAGCGAGCGCTTCCGCTCGAGAGACGTCGTCGCGAGCTCGACCTGGGAGGCGGCAGTGTCGCGTTCCGCGCGCGCCCGTCCGAGCTCGGGGCTCTGCAGAATCGCGAGCACATCACCGGCGCGCACCTGCCTGCCGGGTTGCGCACGCAGTTCGACGACGCGCGCGTCGATCGGCGGACCGACTTCGGCGTAACGATCTTCGTTGACCGATAGCTCGCCAGCCACCCGTGTCACCTCGGCGGCGGTCCGCGATTCCGCGGGACGAGTTGTGATCCGAAGGTCGCGTAGCATCGACGCTTCGATTTTCAGTGTGCCGGTTGCGGTCTCGTTTTGATGCTCCGCGGATTCCGAGGCGCCATGTTGGTCGGCGTCCGGCGATTTTTCGCCGTTGCAGGCGAGGAGCAGCATGGACGAAAGCAGAACAATGAGCGTGGCGCGGATCTCGGTGGTCATTGGAGTTCTCCGGAGACGAAGCGCAGGCGGAGTCCGGCAAGGCGGGCGTCGAGCCAGTGCGCGATGAAGGCGTGGTATGCGTCGAGCGACTCGCGACGCACGACGGCGAGCTCTGCGATACCGATCTGGCCGGCATCGTAGCTTTCGAGTGCGAGCGCGTCGTTCTCATCGAGCAAGGGAAGGAGAGTCGCGGTCATGCTCGCCGCGCTCTCGCGGAGTTGCGAATAGGCCTCGCGTGCAGCGAGGATCTCGCCGCTCGCCGCCCGGACGAGCGACGCTCGCTCGTGCTCGAGGCGCGCGAGACGAGCGGATGCCTCGGAGCGCTCGAACTGGCCGCGATCGGCGAAAGGGAGCGCGAATCGAATTCCCGCAGTCGTGATGCGGTCGCCTTCCTCTTCCGCGATCACGGCGACGAGCCCCCAGTCGAGCGCCCGGCCGGGCGACGCGAGTCGCAGCTCCGCGCGCGTCATCGTGAGCTCGGCATCGAGCCGTCTCACATCGGGTCTGGCCGCGACGAGGGCCTCGAGGCCAACGTCCGCAACGAGGTCAGGAAGAGAGAGATCGGGAACGATCTCGAGCGGCTCGCCAGGCTCGAAACCCAGCAGTGACCCGAGCCTCGCTCGGGACTGCGCCAGCGCCGCCGCCGCGCTTGCGAGCTCCGCGGAAGCACGGGCATGGAGCATTCGCGCGACGTTCACGTCGAGCTGCGCGACATCGCCCGCGACGAAGCGCCGCTCCGCGGCCTCACGCGTGCGTGATGCGATGTCGAGCGAGTCCGCGGCGAGGGCGCCCTGGCGCTGGAGCGCGATTCGTTCGACGCATGCCGCTGCGACCTCGAGCAATGCCGTGCGTGTGGCGTCGTCGAGCGAACGGGTATCGGCGTCGAGCCGGGCGAGCGCAACTTCGGAGCGGGCTGGTCCGCGTACAAGATCGGAGAAGCTCTGCGAGAGGGCCATCTCCCAATCCCGATCGTGCGAAGCGGCCCCGTCGCTGTCGCGCCAACCCATCGACGCTTCGAATTCCGGGTTCGAGGTCGCGAAGCGATTCTTCGATGCCGCGTGGGCGCGGGCTTCCTCGAGACGGAGCCTCTCGGCGACGATCGCGGGCGCGCGCTCGCGAGCGATCGCCAGCGCGCCATCGAGCGTGAGCGGCTCCGCGCCGCAGGCCGCTCCGGCGATGACGAGAATGAACGATAAAAATATAGCTATCCGGGCCGTGGTGCGCATCGGCAAGGGTCTCCTGGTTAGAAGATCGCGAAACGAAGAGCGGTCAGGCGGCGGAGGCGAGCGGGATGTGCGGGATGTCGTCGGAGAGGATCGGCAGAGAGGAACTGGCGAAATCGCGCGGCGCTGCGCCAACCGTGTCCGCGGCCACAATCGATCCGGCGACGGACGGGGTCAGTGCTGCTGTTCGGGGGCAGCCGAGGCAACTTGCGCAGACGGGCGGACAGTTCTCGCTGCCATCGTCCTCCGGACAGAAGTCGAAGCAGGGGAGGAGGAACGACATGGCGAGGACCAGCGCGAGGGCAAGTCTCGAGCTCCTCGTGCGGATTCGCATCACGGCGATGCTAGCACAGCGCCATGGTTCGGACGGTTGCGCCGCGGTGCGGTCGGTGCAGACACCGAAGGCGGGACTCCGAAAAGTCCCGCCTTCCCTGGTTGACCTGCCTCAATGCTCGATCGGGCGCTGAGGCGTCAGCCCTGCTGCGCCTTGATCCTGATCTCGACGCGCCGGTTGAGCTGACGGCCCTCGGCGGTGGCGTTGCTCGCTCTCGGCTCGTTCTCGCCAAAGCCGAGCGCGTCGATGCGCGCGCTGCTGACGCCCTGCATCTCGAGGTAGTTGCTCACGCTCTCCGCGCGACGGTCGGAAAGACGCTGATTGTGGGCGTCGCTTCCGGTCGAGTCGGCGTGACCCTCGACGCGAAGGTTCGTGTCGGGATACTCACGGAAAACCCCGGCGATCTCTTCGAGGGTGGCTCGCGCGCGCGGCCGGAGTTGCGCCGAGTCGACGTCGAACAGGATCTCGTTGTTGATCGCGATGTCGATCTGATCGTCGGCTGTGCGCGTCACTTCGACGCCTTCCAGCTTTTCCAACTCCTGCTGCTGCTTGTCCATGCGACGCCCGATCAATGCGCCGATGCCTGCGCCGGCGGCGGCGCCGATCACTGCGCCTTCGCCTTTCTCGTCATTCTGGTGGCCGACGATGGTACCCAGCACCGCGCCTGCCGCCGCGCCTACCGCCGCGCCCTGCTTCGTCCGCTTGTTCGGATCCTCGCTGGAGATGCACGACGCAGCGACGATGCTCACGATGGCGACGATGGTGATGGTCTTGTTGTTCATGACTTCCTCCTCTTGTCTTTCGCGACAGCTCCCTGCCGTCGCAGCATGCCCGGAGTAGTTTCAAACGACGTGCCAGCAGGGTTCTGGAATGTGAGCTGGCTCACGTTTCGCGCTGGCGCCTGGCGGCGGCCAACGTCGGGTCCTGATCCGCTTCGCCTGATTCAAACTGCTGATAAGAGGAGAGATGGTCGATCGCCGCGAATCGCGTAGCTGGTGAAGAGGTGAAGGACGGAAGCGGTGAGAAGGAGCTCAGATCTCCTCGTGGCGCGCTCGAGAAATGGCCCGAAGGGCGAGACGGCGAGGACATCGTTTCCGTTCCCTTGCGACATCTTTACAGGTCGCGGGACAGTGATTCCGCGAAGGGGGACGCCTGGTTGGACGCAGAAGGGGCGACGCGGCGCGTCGCCCCTACGAAACCTGTTGGCCCATGTGGGGGCGACCCGCCGCGTCGCCCGTTCTCAAGCGCGGACCTGGCGTATCTCTCACCTCTTTACTCCGAATTTACCGGAACTTCCGCGCGTCCTTCCGCGCGACGCGTAGATTGACGCGGAATCCCGGAGCCCCGGCCTGCGTCGGAAAACCGATCCGTCTGCCGCATACTTAGGGGCAGAACGGCGCCGAGGGAGCAGATCGCACGATGCATAGACATTTCGACGACGAGATCAGCCACCTGATGGAGCTGCTGCTCCGGATGGGTGCCGAGGCCGAGGATGCGGTGGCGAAGTCGATCCGCGCATTCGAGGAACGGGACGTTGCGCTCGCCGAGGCGGTGAT
>JBPPMG010000020.1:0-11647 GCA_051305935.1 Thermoanaerobaculia bacterium | reverse complement strand
CTCTCGCGTTCCTTCACCGGGTCGGTCTCCTTCCAGGCCACGATTCCCCCTCGACTCATCGTCGAGGTGCCGTGTAACCCATCCGCCCGGTTTCTTTGTTACCTATCCGCCCGGTTCATACCCTGCCTGCTATGGCCTATGGCCTTTGGCCTCTGGCCTGCCTCAGTCGATCATCAGCTCCGCCGCCGGCTCGCGCAGGTTGTAGCTCGAACCCATCGCGCGGCCGTAGGCGCCCGCGTTCGCGATCAGCAGCACGTCGCCCTCGCGCGGCGTGGGCATCGCGCGCTCGCTGCCTAACACGTCGCCCGACTCGCAGATCGGGCCGACGACCGTCACGGACGCGCCGGCCGGCTCTCCCGCGCGCGTCAGGTTCACGATCTCGTGCCACGCACCGTAGAGCGCGGGCCGGATCAGCGAGTTCATCCCCGTGTCGACGCCCGCGTAAAGCATGTCGCCCTTCCCTTTGAGCTGCGTCACCGTTGCCAGCAGCACGCCCGCGCGCGCGACGAGGTAGCGTCCCGGCTCGATCCACAGCTCGAGCTTCGGCCACGCCGATCGCAGCCCCGCGATCCCGCGGCCGATAGCGCCGAGGTCGAGCTCCGCGCCGTCGTGCGCGTCGGGAACCCCGAGCCCTCCGCCGACGTCGATCACCCGCACCGCGGGAAAACGCGTGGCGAGATCGGCGAGCCGCGCCGCGGCGTCGATCCAGGCGTCGGGGCTCATGATCCCGCTCCCAGCGTGACTGTGTAGCCCTTCGATCGTCGCGCCCACCTTCTCCGTGAGCAACGCGAGCTCGTCGAGCTCCGCGAGCGGCACGCCGAACTTCGAGAGCTGTCCCGCCGTGCGGACGTGCATGTGGTGGCCGCGCCCCTTGCCGAGGTCGACTCGCGCGAAGAGCTTTGCGCCGCGGAAGAGCTCGGGCCACTCGCGCAGCGGATGGAGGTTGTCGAGGGTCAGGCGGATGCCGCGCTCGAGCGCCCACGCGTATTCGGAGCGTGGCGCGAAGTTAGGCGTGAAGAGGATTCGCTCGAGATCGATCCCGGGAAAGAGCTCGAAAAGCCGCTCGACCTCTCCCGGCGAGACGCACTCGAAGCCGAGCCCCGCGCTCTCGAAGCGCCGGAGGATGCCTGGATGCGAATTCGCCTTCATCGCGAAGAGGACGCAGTCGATTCCCTCGATGGCGCGAACGCGAGCGGCAGCCTCGTCGAGCGTCGGCCCGTCGTAGACGTACCGCGGGCTCGCTTCGCGCGCGACGGCGAGGAGCGCCTCCCGCTTCCGAAGCCACCACGGCTCGGGTGCCGCCGCATCGCGCGGCGCGCTCTCGGAAAGCTCGCGCCACGTCGGCCCGAACACCGATTCCCGGCGCCCGATCAGAAGATGGTGCAGGTCGCGGGCCAGCCGTTCCGCATCGTCCTCGTCGACCACGAAGGAGAGATTCAGGTCGCTCGCGGCCTGCGAGACGAGGTGCAGCCGGAGCTCCGAGAAGATCTCGAGCGCAGGGCCGAGCCTGGGGAGGATCGACCGGATGCGGCGGCCGACGAGACTGACGGCCGCACATCCGGTGACGAGGCTCGCGCGGCAGAGCGGCGCGAGATCGGCGGCGAGCCCTTCGAGCACGCCCGGCGTGATCGAGTTTGCCGTCGGGTCCAGCGTGACGGTCACGTTCGTCTCCGAGGTCGAGACGAGATCGATCGAAAGCCCCCGCCGTTTGAAGCACTCGAAGGCGTCGGCGAGAAAGCCGACCTGCTGCCACATCCCGATCGTGTCCATCGACACGAGCGTGATCCCCTTCTTCACCGAGACCGCCTTGACCTGCGGCACGTCGGTGGCGACCGGGCCGATGACCGTTCCGGGAAGCCCCGGCCGGCCGGTGCAGAGAATCCAGAGTGGAATCCGCTGCGCGCGCGCCGGGGCGATCGCGCGCGGATGCAGCACCTTCGCGCCGGTCGTGGCGATCTCCTGCGCTTCGTCGTAGTCGAGATGCTCGAGCAGGCGCGCGTCGGGAACCACGCGCGGGTCGGCCGAGAACATGCCCGGCACGTCGGTCCAGATCTCGATGCGTTCGGCGGAAAGCTTCGCGCCGAAGTACGACGCGGACGTGTCGGAGCCGCCGCGCCCGAGGATCACGGTGTCGCCGGCCGCATTGCTCGCGATGAAGCCCTGGGTCAGCAGCAGCGATCCTCGCGACGCGAGCTCGCCCGCGAGCGCCGGTTCCGGGTCGAACGCGCACTGCGCGGAGAGAAAGAGGCTCGACTCGCTCGCGTTGCGCACCGCCGTGGTGCGGAGATGCTCGCGCGCATCGATCCAGGCGACGGGAAGGCCTTCCTTCGCGAGGTACGCGGCCCCGAGGCGCGTCGACATCAGCTCGCCGAGCGCCATCAGGCGTGCGTGGACGCGCGGGCTCGCCTCGCCGAGAAGCTGGATGCCGGTCGCGACCTGGCGAAGCTCCGCGAAATCACGCGCCAGCAGTGACTCCGCGTCGACGCCGAGCTCGCGACCGAGCGCCAGATGCGCCGCCTCGATCGCCGCGAGCGACCCCTGGATGTCGACCTCCGCGATGCCTAAGGCGATCGCTTCGAGCCGGTTCGAGATTCCGGAAAGCGCGGAGTGGACGACGAGCACGCGCTCCCCGCCGCTCATCGCCGCGGCAACCGTCCGGGCGATGAACTTCCAGTTCGGCGCCGTCGACACGCTCGTGCCGCCGAACTTCATCACGATCCAACCAATCTCACTCATTGGTGAACGGAGAGGATAGCGCTGAATTGCGGAGTGCGGAGTGCGGAATGCGGATTTGGGGACCGAGGTCGGGCGAGGCGTAACGGGTGTGAAGAATCGGACCCAATCAGGACGACTGTAAGGGAGCGCCAGTGGGAACCACGGGGCATCCCCAATCCGCATTCCGCAATCCGCATTCGCTCGTTCCCCCGTTCCCGCATTCCGAAAGAGTGCTAGTCTTCCCTCATGGCAAAGGGTTCGAAGCTCGTCTACACGACCGATCCGGCGGAGGCGAAGAAGCTACGCGAGGAAGGTGCGATGCCCGAGGCTCGCGACCTCCCGGCACAGGAGCAGATGATTCGCGTCGCCGTCGACAAGAGACCGGGCAAGGACAAGTCGGTGACCATCGCCTCCGGTTTCCGCCTCACGCCCGAGTCGCTCGAGAAGGTCGCGCGCCAGCTCAAGTCACGCTGCGCCGCGGGTGGCACCACGAAAGAGGACACGATCGAGGTGCAGGGCGACCACGTCGGCATCGTCGCCAACCTCCTCACCGGCCTCGGCTACCGCGTGCGCAAAGGCTGAGGGGGCCCCGTTGCGCGTCCCCTCGGCGCTCGAGCGCCGAGCTAACCATCGCCGCGCCGCTTCGCGGCTCCGAGGGACCGCGAAAGCTCCGCTTTCGCACTCCACATGGCCCCCTGCCTACTCATCGCCTCTCGCCTACTTTGGCCTCTGGCCTGCCCTTCCCCTCTCGCCTTTCGCCTGCGGTAAGATGGCCCCGCACCCCGTGTGCGTCCGAATCGTATGAGCGAGCGTCGACTCGAAGTCGTGATCCTTGCCGCAGGGCAGGGAAAGAGGATGAAGTCGAAGAGGATCAAGGTCCTCCACCGGGCGGCGGGACGCGCGCTCATCGACTACGTTCTCGACATGTCGTTCGCCTTGTCGGGGCACGCGCCGGTGATGGTGGTCGGGCATGACCGCGACGCCGTTCGGGCGTACTGCGAAGGGCGCGCGCGCTTCGCGACTCAGGAGCAGCAACTCGGCACCGGACACGCCGTGCTGGAGGCCGTGAAGGTCCTCGGCAGCCTCGACGGGGCAGACGTTCTCGTGCTTTCCGGCGACGTTCCGCTCACGCGCCCGGAGACGCTGCGCGCATTGCTCGACGAGCATGCCTCGCGCGGACACGGGGTCTCCATGATGACGATGGAGCTCCAGGATGCCGGGTCGTACGGCCGCATCGTGCGCAGTCCGGAAGGGAACGTCGAGCGGATCGTCGAAGCAAAGGATGCCTCGCACGCCGAGCTGCAGCTCCGCGAGGTCAACGCAGGAATCTACGTCTTCCGCGGCGAGCATCTCGCCGCCGACCTCGCCTCGCTCTCCTCGAGCAACGCGCAGGGGGAGTACTACCTCACCGACGTGATCGCGACGGCGCGGCGGCGCAAGGAGACGGTTGGCGCCCTGATCGCCGAGCCGATTGAAGCTCTTGGCGTGAACTCGCGCGCAGATCTCGCGCACGTCGAGCATGAGCTGGTCCGTCGAACGATTGCGCGGCTGCTGTCCGACGGTGTCACCTTCCGCAACCCGGAAAGCGTCACGATCGACTCGACGGTTCGCATCGGACAAGACACGATCGTCTATCCCTTCGCCGTGATCGAGGGTGATACGACGATCGGCTCCGACTGCGTCATCGGTCCGGGAGCGCACCTGAAGAGTTGCCGCGTCGGCTCGGGCGTCGAGATCAGGACCGGCTCCGTCGCGGAAGATTCGACGATCGCCGACGGCGCGACGGTAGGGCCGTACGCCCACCTGCGCGGCGGCACCGTCCTCGGCGAAAAGGTCAAAGTCGGCAACTTCGTCGAGACGAAGAAGGCGGTGTTCGGCAAGGGCGCGAAGGCGTCGCACCTTTCGTACATCGGCGACGCGGAGATCGGCGCCGACTGCAACATCGGCGCGGGAACCATCACCTGCAACTACGACGGCGTCAACAAGCACAAGACCGTGCTCGAAGACGGCGTCTTCATCGGCTCCGACACGCAACTCGTGGCCCCGATTCGTGTCGGCAAAGGCGCCTATGTAGGCGCAGGATCAACGATCACGAAGGACGTTCCCGCGGACGCTCTTGCCCTGACGAGAACAGCCCAGCGCACCATCGAAGGCTGGGCCGCGCGCAGGCGCGAGGAACAGTCCGCCAAGAAGTGATCGAGTCCAACGGGGGTCAGTCAGCAATGTCCACGAAGTCATACGATCTCATTGTCATCGGCGCCGGTCCGGCCGGCGTCTCGGGTGCAGTCACCGCGGCCGTATTCGGCCGGAGCGTAGCGCTGATCGAACGCGATCCCGCGATCGGCGGAGCCGGCATCAATACCGGCACGATCCCGTCGAAGACACTTCGCGAAACGGCACTCACCCTCTCCGGCATCCGCGCGCGCAAACTCCAGGTCGAGATGGTGCTCCGCCAGGAGACGACGATCGCCGACCTGATGCGGCACGAGCGAGCAGTCACCGAGAGCGCGCGCAACCTGCAGCTTCACCGGCTGCGACATTTCGACGTCGACATCCTCTACGGCTCGGCGAGCTTCGTCGACCCGAACACGGTCCGCGTGAATCTCCGAGGCGGCAGCGATCTCTATCTGCGGGGATCGAAGATTCTCATCGCCTGCGGCTCCTCTCCGTACCGTCCGCCCGAATTTCCCTTCGACGATCCACGCATTCACGACTCGAACGAGATTCTCGACCTCGGGAGAATTCCGCGCAGTCTCGTCGTGGTCGGAGCGGGCGTCATCGGCTGCGAGTACGCCTGCACCTTCGCCACGCTCGGAACCCGGGTCTGGCTCGTCGATGCGCGCGGAGAGCTCCTCCCCTTCCTGGACCGCGACATCGCTCACACGCTCGAGGCGGCGATGGAGCGGGCGGGCGTCGAGTTCGTCTGGAACGAGAAGGTCGAAAAATGCACGACCCCCGCGGGAGACGAACTCACCCTCTCTCTTTCGTCCGGCAGGACGATCTGCACCGAAGGCGTCCTCGTCGCCGCCGGCCGGCAGAGCAATACCGACTCGCTGAACATCGCGGCGGCCGGCATCACCCCGGGCAAGCGCGGGGTCATCCCGGTCGACTCGAGCTACAAGACGGAAGTGCCGCACATCTCCGCGGCAGGCGACGTGATCGGCTTCCCTGCGCTCGCGTCGACGAGCCTCGAACAGGCACGCGTCGCGGTGTGTCACGCATTCGAGCTCGGCTTCAAGAACGAGCTGCCGCATCTTCTTCCGACGGGGATCTACACGATACCCGAGGTCAGTATGGTCGGTGAGACGGAGCAGTCGCTCACGGAGATCGGGGTCGAGTACCTCGTCGGACGCGCGACGTACCTCGACAACCCGCGCGGAAAGATCATCGGCGACGAGACGGGGCTGCTGAAGCTGATCTTCCGCGCCGACGACATGAAGCTCCTCGGAGTCCACGCGATCGGCGAGCAGGCGACCGAGCTGATCCACATCGGCCTCATCGCGATGCTCACCAGCTCCGGCGCCGACCTCTTCAACCAGGCGTGCTTCAACTACCCGACCCTCGGCGATCTCTACAAGTACGCGACCTACGACGCCATGCTGCGGAAAGAGATGATGCGGGGCGGGCGAGATTGAGACATTCAACGCTCTCCTGTTCGCCACTCTGGGCGTCGCGTAGCGACGGCCGAACTTAGCCCCCGGTCGAAGACCGGGGGACCGTGCGCCCCGGGTTGAATTGCGCCGCGTAGCGGCGCCGGAGATCTTCAATCGCTTCCGCTCGCGCGCGGTATACCGAGCCGTCCAGCGCCGCGATGCGGCGCGGATGGATTTTCATGACCTGACCCCCGGTCTTCGACCGGGGGCTAAATTCGGCCGTCGCTACGCGACGCCTCCACGCGGCACTGATACCGATCCAACCCGCGATCGAGGAGCGCCCCGACCTACGGGATGTACCCCCGTATCGTCCGCACCACCGCGCCTTCACGCTTCACTTTGACCTCCACGTTCCGGTAGGCGCTGTCGGTATTCGTCGACTCGGCGTAGTAGCCGACGAGGTACTGCGAGCGAAGGTCGCGCTCGAGTTTTTCGTACGTCTCCCCGAGACTGTCGACGTTTTTCACGAAGTAGACGACGGCACCCGTTTCGGCCGCGAGGTTCTTGATCCCGGACGATCCGAGCGAAGAGATGCCGATGCCGATGAAGTAGACCGGCACGCGCGCGGTACGCACGTATTGCAGCATGTCGTCGTACTTGAGGCGCGACACCGTGTCTTCGCCATCGGTCACGATCACGAGCGCCTTGCGGCCGGGCACCGAACGGAAGCGGTAGAGACCTGAGACGATGGCATCGTAGAGCGCGGTGCCCCCGTCGGGCTCCGGCATGGCATCGATTTGACTCGTGAGCGAAGCGACGTCGGTGAGAAACGGCGAGACGCGCTGCGTCTCCCAGGAGAAGCCGCCAAAGAAGGCGCGGTCGCCCGGCCTCATGATGTCCTGGAAGAACTCCACGGCCGCCTGGCGCGCCTGCGTGATTCTCGGCTTCATCGACCCCGAGTGATCGACGAGCACGCCGATCGAGAGCGGCAGGTTCGAGGCGAAGTTGAAGGTCGCGATCTTCTGCGGCTTCTTCTGCTCGAGCACGGTGAACTCTTCCTGTTCGAGGTCGGCAATGAGGGCTCCGCTCTTGTCGCTGACTGTGACGGGCAGCTCGATCAGATTGACCTGGATCTCTTCGCTGTAGCGCTCCCCGTTGAGGAAGAGAAGATCCGAGGCGAGCTCGCGTCCCTCCGCGTCGAGCACGAGGGCGGTGATGAACTCGACCCCCTCGAGACGTTTACTGGGAAGCGAGATCGCGTACGGAGCTCGGACCCATTCGGCGAGTCTGCGTCCGCCCGCCTCCAGCGTGACCTTCGCGATCTTCGCGCTCGTGCCGTTCTGCACGCTGAGCTTGATGTGGGTGACGCCGTCGGGGGTGACGTTTCGCGTCAGCTTCGCCTCGACGGGATTGTCGCGCTCGTTCACGATCCACGCGTCGGCGTCGATGAATCGCCCTTTCGAGTCGTAGCCGACTGCGCGAACCTCGACCCGCCGCGGCAGGCTGCCGAGGTCGAGCTCGGCGCGGTAAGGCGGGCTATTCTTCGTGATGATCTTCTTCTCGCCGATCCAGAACTCCACTCGTTTCACTGGCGGCTTCACGTCGACGTCGACGATGAAGAGGTGCGGCGCGAGATCGCGGCGCGGCGGCCTGATCTTCACCGCTCCCGCGGTCTCCGGCACGATTCCCTCCGCGAAGATCGCCTCGGCTCCTGCTTCGTCAGAGGCCACGTATTCTTTGCCCGTCTTCGCGATCTCGAGCTTCGCCGTCGCTTTTCCGAGGATCATCGGCGTCTCGTTCTCGATCGGGATCAGGAGGCGCACGTCGATTTCGATCATCCCGACGGGAAAGGTCTGCACGAAACTCCAGACGCGCGCTTGGGCGGGGAGCTGATAGCGGAAGTTGCGGAGAACGACGCCTGCCTGCATCGCCGACACCTGCAACTCGAGCGGCAAACCCGCGGGCGTCTCGATCGTCTCGAAGGCCGCCGTCACTCGTGCGACGACTCCCGTGTCGCTGTCGCCGAGCGCTTCGTGCGTGACGACGATCGACGACACGGGAGGCGTCTGTTGCTGCGCCGGAAGCGAGAGCGCGAAGGCTAGAAGCGCGAAGAACATGGCAATACGCATTCCCACCACAACGGCGTCGACACCGGGCGTGATTCTCGGGGCCCACGGTGCGACACTGGAAGTTGACAGCGAAGCTCCAACGGGGCGACGCTGTATCACCTCTCTCATGCGAAAACCGGTAGGAGTCATCGGCTTCTCGAGCTCGGGCAAGACGGCGCTCGCGGTCGCGCTGGTGCGCGTCTTCAGCGAACGGGGTGAGCGCGTCGCCTACGTGAAGCATACGCACCACGCGGTCGGCTCTCTTGGCGATGGCGGCGACACGCGCCGCGCCCTCGACGCGGGTGCTTCAGTCGCAATCGTCGCCGACGACGAGGAGTCGATCCTCTGGGACCGCGACGGCGCTCGTATCGGCCCGGAACCGTACGAAGACCCCGCAGCCCTGGTCGCCTCGATCGACGCCGATCGCATTCTCGTCGAAGGCTGGAAGGACCTGCGGCTCTGGCCGGTCATCCTGGTGGAACGCTCGGGGTGGGAGACGATGCGTCCGGTCGAGGGAATCGCGGCGGTCGTCAGCGATTGCGAGGAGAGCCTGCCCGTTCCCTGCTTCGCGCCGGGTGACATCGGCGCGATCGCACAGTTCGTCGATGGGATCGCCGGCTCCTGATGCGCTACGACACGCTGATCCTCGATCTCGACGGCACGCTGGTCGACTCCTACGACGCTCTCGCAATCTCGATCAACCACGCGCGCGCGCGCCTCGGATTCGACTCGCTCGAGACGGAGACGATCAAGGGATACGTGGGCGAGGGCCTCGAACGCCTTCTCGAGCGCTGTTTCGCTCCCGACGCCGTTCCCGCCGATGCGCAGCGTTTCTTCGAGGAGCGCTACGACGAGATCTGCTGCACCGCGTCCCGGCCTCTCGAAGGCGTCGTCGAGACGCTCGCGGCGCTTCACGCGGCCGGCGCCCGCATGGCGGTCTGCACGAACAAGCCGACGCCCTTCTCAAAAAAGATCGTCGAATACCTCGGCATCGACCGCTACCTCGATGCGGTGGTCGGCCCCGACCTCGCCGGCGCGAGAAAGCCGGACGCGCGCCACGTCGACACGGCGCTCGCGGCGATCGGCGGGAATCGGGAGCGTGCCCTCTTCGTCGGCGACATGCTCATCGACGTCGAGGCCGCGCGCAATGCTGGCATCCCTTGCGCAGTCGTCGCGACGGGTACGACGGAGGCGAGCGTGCTGCGCCGGTCGGCGGCGCGGCACATCCTCGCGCGCTTCAGCGACCTCCGTGACGTCGTCAGCGGCGCCTCGCAACGAAAGGGCCCCGTTCCCGGCACGAGGCTCGTCTTCTTCGACGTCGACTCGACGCTCGCCGCGATCGAGGGGATCGACGAGCTCGGCGCGGAGAATCCCGAGATCGCAGCGCTCACCGAGGCGGCGATGAACGGGGAGATCGCGCTCGAGCAGGTGTACGCGAGGCGGCTCGAAATCCTCCGGCCGTCGCGCGCGGCTGTCGAGCGGCTCGGCGAGCGCTACCTCGAGACGATGATTGCTGACGCGCCGGAGACGATCGACGCGCTGCGCAGGGCTGGGATGGAGATCATCATCGTCTCGGCCGGCATCGAGCAGGCGATCCTTCCGCTCGCGGCGCGGCTCGGCATCCCGGCCCGCTCTGTCTTCGCGGTGCGGCTCGAATTCGACGCGGCAGGTGACTACGTGGGATTCGACCGCCGCTCACCTCTGACGCGAAACGGCGGCAAGGAAACGATCGTGATGAACGTCCGCGCCCGCTCGAAGGGAAAGGCCGTCTTCATCGGCGACGGCATCACCGACCTCGAGGCGAGGCCGGCCGTGGAGCTCTTCATCGGCTTCGGTGGCGTGCGGCGGCGGGAGCGGGTGTGCGGCGAGAGCGACGTTTACCTGACGGATCCGCTGCTCGCTGGAATCCTGCCCCACGTGGTTGGAAATTGAGAATTATTAATTGGAAATTACAATGCTACATTAAAGGTCAGTTATTAAAATTATTTATGATGTATTTATAAAGCAATGTTTTAAATGTCCTATTGATCCACATTCACGTGCGTGATTAACCTCTCAATTCTCATTTCTCAATTCTCAATTCATACTTCACCCATGGACTGTCGTTACTTCATCCCCGGTCCCGTCTGGGTGCGCCCCGAAGTGCTCGCCGAGATGACGCGGCCGATGGTCGGGCACCGGAGCGGGGAGTTCCGCGCGGTGATGGCGCGCATTTTTCCCGACCTGCGCGAGCTCTTCCGGACGAAGCAGCACGCGTTCGTCGCGAGCTGCTCGGGGACGGGGCTGCTGGAGGCGGCGATCCTCAACTGCGTTCCGCGAAGCGTGCTCGTGACAACCTGCGGCGCTTTTTCGGAACGCTGGTTCTCGATCGCGAACCGGCTCGGGCTCGAAGTCGATCGGCTCGACCACGAATGGGGCCAGGCGATCGACCCGGTGAGGCTCGCGAACCACCTCGCGGGCCGCCACCACCGCTACGACGCCGTCACGATCACCCACAACGAGACTTCGACCGGCGTCCTCAACGATGTCGAGACGCTTGCGCGCGTGGTTCGCGAGCACTCGGACGAGACGCTCGTGCTCGTCGACGCCGTCTCCTCGCTCGCGAGCGCCAGGCTCGAGTTCGACGCGTGGGGGCTCGACGTCTGTGTCGCTTCGAGCCAGAAGGGGATCGGCGTGCCTCCCGGGGCCGCCGTCTTCGCCGTCTCCGATCGCGCAATGGCCCGGAGCGAAGCGGAGAAGTACAAGGGGATGTACTTCGACTTCCTCGAGTTCCGGCGCCACTTCGAAGAGAGCTGCAACGTGCCGTACACGCCCGCGGTGCCGATCTATTACGCGCTAGCGGCGCAGCTCGACTACATCCTCCGAGGCGAAGGGCTCGACGCTCGCTGGGCGCGGCATCACGCGATGCGCGACGCCGTTCTCGCGAAAACCGCGAATCACGCCGATCCGCTCGCCCCGCGCGGACACGAGTCCCCAAGCGTGACGACGCTGGTGCCAAGGCACGGCCGCACGCCGCGCTCGGTCGTCGACGCGATGAAGGCGCGCGGCTTCACCCTCTCGGGAGGCTACGGCAGGATCAAGGACGACACCTTCCGGATCGGCCACATGGGCGACCTCACGCTCGCCGACGTCGAAACGATGCTCGCCTCGCTGAGCGAAGTTTTCGAGGGCTAGTGTAGCGTTTCGTTAATCCCTTGCCTTTCGCAGAGCAGAAACGGGGTGAGTTCAAGG
>JBPPMG010000009.1:0-4015 GCA_051305935.1 Thermoanaerobaculia bacterium | reverse complement strand
GGAAGACGAACACCTCGCTGCCGTCCCTCACGGAGGCCGACCGCGCCCGGAGTAATCCCGCCTCATCGACGTGGAAGAGCTCGGAGTAGTTCGTGATCCAGACCGGGATGTCGAACGACATCGTCGGCAGCTTCGGGATCTGCTTCTGGAGCTGCCGTTCCGTCTCCGCCTCGACCAGCGCCGTCACCGCCTGTGTGAGCTGGACCTGCGGCAACGCGCTCCACGCCTCCGCCGCCGTCTTCAGATCCGTCACGGACGCGGAAAACCCGATCGCCGGATCGACCTTCCCCGTCCGGATCAGGTCTCCCGTCTGTTCGAGAATCTTCTGCGCGGTGAGGTTCTCCGCGTAGCGCTTGACGGATTCCATGATGGTCTGCTGTGCCGTCGCCGCCTGGAGCTGGTGCGTGACATCGGCGAGGTCGCCCTGAAGGTTCGCGGCCGCGACTCCCAACGCCTTGCCGGCCTCCTCGACGCGGTGGTTCGCGTCGGCGAGCTCCGTTCGGGCCTCGTTGCGCGCCGCGATGGCGTCCGTCTTCGCCTCTTTCTTCTTCGCGACCTGGCCCGTGACCAGCGTCCACGCCTGGCTCAGCAGGTTCTCGATGTCGTGCTCGAGGCCGGTGATCGTGGTGCCCAGATCGCGGATCGCCTTGTCGAGCCTCGCAACGGTGTCGTTCGCCGCTTTCAGGGCGGCCGGCCCCGCGACCGCCGTGCCCATCGCGTGCTCCCACTTCTTGAAGCGATCCGCGGTGAATTCGGCGGTATCCGCGGCGGCCTGCTCGCCCACCCGGCCCGCCTTCGTGGCCGCATCCGCCGTGAATTTCGCCGCCTCGGTCGAGACCTCAGCGGCCGCCTTTGCGAGGTCGACGATCGCCCCGCTGAAACAATCCTTCAGTTCCGAGGTCACCGGCATGTGGTCCGGGCGGATCTGCGTGAGGTCGACGGTCAACCCCACCGGCCGCAAGGGGCAGGATGCGGGAACGGAGAGGCGGACCCCGGACGAGGAGGCGCTCAACCGCATCTCCGCGACGGTCACGCCGAAAATCTCACCCTTGGCATTGACGTATACCGACGCATCGGCGTCGTTCGTCAGCGCCGCCTGGAACATCATCTTCTCGATATCGGGCCGCGCGCTGTCCACGTACGGCTGATAGCGGTCGTTCTTGAGGGTCACCGCGTCGTCCGGAGGAGTCGGGATCGTCGGAAGCGTCAGCACGTTGCCGAAAGCGCCGAGAACGGCGACGACGTCTTTCAATGAAGCGCTGGCGGTATCGAACGCGGCCGCCTGCAGTCTCGTCCCGTCGTGCGTCGCAGCCATCGTGAAGTCGTTGGATGCGCCCTTGAGGCTCACGGTCGCCCAGGCCTCGACCGAGGTCTGCGGCACGTCGCCGCCGGCGCGCTCGATGTGCACGACGCCGGATTTCACGGTGGTGTTGGGCATATGAAACGGCTGGGACCACGACGACCCCGCGGGCAGCGCCATGGTGACGAGAGACGTCGCATCCTTGCGCGCGAATCCCAGACAGAGCTTCGGCAGGTTGAGCGCCGCAAGACTGCTGCTTCCGCTGAATCTCCCGAAGAGGTTGACGCCCGCGAGCGTGCGAACGCCGTCCGCCATGCCGGTCTTCTGCTCGACGTAGCTCTTCAGATTCGCCGGCATCGCCGCGAGGCTCAGCTCCCCCCCATCCTTCGACCAGAAGAGGACGGGGGAATCGATCTCGATCCCGAACAGCGCGGTCAGATCGGCGAGTTGCTCGGGCACCTTCTGCAGCGTGATGGCCACGGTCGGCGAGCTCTCCGCGCTGTAGACGTACGCGTCGAAGGATTGCGAACCGACCGTGAAGTGCGCTTCGTAAGCGTCGGGGACGCCGGGCACTCCCGCGAAGGAATCGGCGTTCAGCCAATCGAAGGAGATCGGGAACTCCGCCAGAATCTCTCCCACGGTCGCGCCCGACGCGACCGGAACGAACAGCAAGAGGGCGCAGAGCGCGAGCGTCATGAATCGGGTCGTCACGAATCCCACCTTTCGGGCGCCGGCGACACGCATCGCGCGTCGAGACGCGGATCACATTGAAATTGATTGGGTCAGAGTCAGCCGACGAAGCCTGCCGGTCCCAATTCGTATACCTGCGCCGTCAGCGCCGAACAAGGAAGCGCGTCACCCTGGATGGTGCGCGCCCTGGAACGCGCTTCACGCGGAAGGAAGGGAGTGGCATCCTGCGGTATTCATTGGCCTGGGGAACAATTGAGGAGGCGAAGGCGAGCGCCATCCGCCGTGGACGCCTGTTCTGTCGGGCTGCGGAGAGGATCCGAAACGTGTTGATCGAATGATGCCTGACCAGAAGGCCTACAATCGGTGGAGACAGATTGGTTTTCGGTACCCCGGCTCTTCCTTGGGTAGCGAGGTCGCCGAACAGTGAGATAAACAGTGGCTCGGCGGCTTTGGCCCGCTCTCCATGACGGCACGCATTGGATATTCGACGCCTCTCCTCCAGGTCGCCGACGTGGCGCGGTCGCTTCGCTTCTATCGCACGCTCGGCTTCGAGATCGTCGACGTCGAAGGCGACGGCGACTCCCCCGGATGGGCGCGGGTGCACTGCGAGGGAGGGGCGATCATGTTCCTCCTCGCCGAGGAGCCGGTCGATCCAGCGAAGCAGTCGGTCCTTTTCGCGCTCTACACGCCGGATCTCCCGGCGCTGCGGGCGCGACTCCTCGCGGACGGCCTGGCCCCTTCCCCGATCCGCCACCCAGACTACATGCCGAGCGGCGAGCTGCAGATCAACGATCCGGACGGGTACGTGATCCTGATCAACCAATGGAGCACGGCCGAGGACGAGCCGTGGGAAGCGGGACGGAAGCAGCGGCTCGCGCGCTTCGGGTTCTCGTGATCCGCGCGGCCGAGCCGAATCGGACACGTGAGGAGACCTATTCGATCTTCGGCATGTCGTTACGGCTTCGGTGAAAACGCGTCCGCAGGCCTGATCGAACCAGCCCAGTCCACGCCCGCGAAGGAAGCACGAAAGGCTGATCGAAGGCTGCCCCAGCCGGTTCCTACTCCTGGAGGTAGCGGATCGGCTCGCCGGCCGTGTGGACCCGGAAGACGAGGATTTTCGCGTGGCTCGCGTGCGTGATCACCGTATGCATCGTGCGCAACGGAACGTGCCCCGTGGTCCCGGCCCTGCCGATGCGCGACGGCTCGCCGTCGATGGCAATCTCGACCTCACCTTCGAGGTAGTAGTGGAACTCCTCACCGGGATGGAAGTGGCGTTCGAGCTTCGTGTGCGGTGGGATCTCAACGAGGCTGACGATCACCTCGCGTCCGGGCGCGAGCTCATCCGCGAGCCGTTGCCTGAGCAGGTCGGTGGCCACCGAGTGCAGGGGTACCGGCGCGGCGTCTGGTGCCGCATTCCCGGCGCAGCCCGAGAGGGGGACGAGAAGGAGAAGAGAAAACGAGAACCGCGAGATCATGCGCGCTCCTTGTGAGGATCGGCCTGCCTACAGCCGTCGGTGTTTGGGAGATTATCGGTGCTCTGGTCAATTTCCGGGAGGAATCGGCGAAGGCGCTCGTTCCCAGCACCTCGGTCGCAGGGAAGCTGAGGCGGCGGAGCCGCGCCCTCGCGGAAGCGGATCGGGCGTATGCCGCGCTACGGGAAAGGGTTCGGTCGCTGCTCGTGGGGCCGTAGTGGCGCCGAGTGCGATCCACCGCAGGTGGAGAATGGTTGTTTTTCCGGACCTGGCCCCAACCGATCGACTACACTCAGCGCACCGGTTTCGACGAATGACAATGCATCCAGGGACCCGTCTGGGATCCTATGAAGTTCTCGCTCCGCTCGGAGCGGGTGGCATGGGCGAGGTGTATCTCGCTCGCGATCCCGTTCTCGACCGGCGGATCGCGATCAAGGTCCTGCACGATGCCGCGGTGTCGGGCGCACTGGAGCGCTTCGCGCGCGAGGCGCGCGCCGCATCGGCCCTCAACCATCCGAACATCGTCACGATCCATGAGTTCGCCCTCGACTCC
>JBPPMG010000476.1:0-34833 GCA_051305935.1 Thermoanaerobaculia bacterium | reverse complement strand
AAGCCGCGGATTCCCTGCGCCTCCCGGGCGCCGGCTCGTTGCCCGAGGGAGATCGGGTCGCGCTTTCTCCGGAAGTGGCCGCCGCGCTTTGGCGTTTCGTTGCCGAGCATTCCTCCCTAACGGAAGGCAGCCGGCTTCGCATCGGCCAGTCGAAGCACCCGGCGTGGCCCTTCGACGGAAGCGGTTCACCGGTCAGCGCGCAGGAGATCGGCGCCTCGGGTCCCACGTCGGTATTCCGCCCCAGTTACCGGATTGCGCCCGTGCCTGCCTGGTTCCATCTGGCCGCGAGCCTGCGCGGCGCGGGCCGTGCGCGGAGAAGCCGCCATCGGCCAACGCAAATCGTCGCGCTCCTCCGCCCGTTTCGCCTAACTCGTTCGTCGGTGATCGCCGGGGTTCTCGCAGCGTCCGGCGCCTCATCCGCGCCCGCCGAGCTCGACATCCCGCGCGCGACGTTCGGGTCTGCATTCGTCCGGATGGCCGGAGATGCGATCTGGTTCCCCTTCGACGCCGGCGCCTGGGGCCGCACGACCGAAATCGACGGCGCGCGGCTCACGACCGTGTCGTGAACTGAGAATGCGAGTTTGTCGTCCTGAACGAAGCGAAGCGGAGTGAAGAACCTCTCAGACTTCTACCAACATGCAACGGGCCGCCGGGGGTGAAGACTCTCTTTGTAGAACCCTGAGAGGCCCTTCGCTTCGCTCAGGGCGACACTGTCACTGAGGTCTGGGAAGTCTGCACGAGATTCGAGAGGCGAGGGCCAGTTCTCGAGTTTTCGATTGCGCGATTGCTCGAATACGAGATGCAGTGCCCTCGCCGTTCAATCGCGCAATGGGCAAACGACGCCACTCACTCCGACAGCGCCACGTCGAGCCTTCTCGTGTTGCGATCGAGCGTGACGCCGATGCGGTAGACCGTGCCGGCGACGGCTTTCACGTCGAGCGTTCGCGACTCCCGGAACTTCCATCCCGGGATCGAGATGTCCACGACGACCTGCGACTCGGCCGGATCGATGCTGCGGTACGCGATGACGTTGCGCGGGACCTTCCGCTGCGCGATCCCCGTACCCTCTTCCCAGAGCGACTCCCGGAAGAGCTGCTTGTTGTCGACCAGGACGACGACCTGTCCGTCGTTCGTCGGGCTGTTCAGCCGGAAGAGAATGCCTGCCTTCCCTTCGGGCGGCACGGCTCCCTTGACCTTCGCGATGCGCTGAATCATCAGCCGCTCCTCGCTCAGGCGAATGTGGCGGCCTGGATCGTTCGGGTTGCTCGGGTCGAGCCGGAACACCTCCTCGAACAACCCTCGCGCCCGTACGTAGTCTCCCTGATCGAACACCGCCTTCGCGGCATCGAACTTCCGGCCGGCGAGCTCGAGCAACTGTCGCTGCCTCGCGTCGGACTTGAGCCCTCTCTCGATCTCTTTGATCCGCCGGCTGGCCCACTCCGCGTTCGGGGACGCCGCGAGAATTTCCCGGTACTTCGCGAGCGCGGTCTCGTATTGCCCCTGCGTGTAAAGGCTCTCCGCCTCGGCCTTCCTCGCGCGCTTCGTCGCAAGCTGGTACTCGAGCTCCTTGTCGTGCGGGATCGGCGGCTCGATCCTCGCGTAGAGAAACCACGAGACGCCTGCCAGCACCACGAGGAGCGCTCCCGCCACGCCGAACATCACCGCCGTCGGAACCTTTTTCCGGAACACCGAGAGAACGGTGCTCCATGCGACTGCGGGGTCGAAAGCCTTCGGTCGAGGTGGCGCGGCCGGCGCAGTCCTCCTCCGTCGTGACGAGTCGTCGCTCCGCGCCTCCCCGGGCGCGGGCGTCTCCCCCTCTCCGTCAGAAGCTTCGGGAAGCTGCATTTCGACCGTCCGAAGGGGATCGGTCTGGATGGTCGGAATCCCTACCTGGTCGACCAGCGTCGCAGCGGGCACCACGGTTCTCGCGGCAGCCGCGTTCTCCGCCGCGATCGTCTCTGCAAGGCGCCGCAGATCGGCCGCGATGTCGCGCCCTCTCTGGTAACGGAGTGCCGGCTCTTTCGAAAGGCACTTCGAGAGAATTGGCTCGAACCCCGATGGAATCCTTCCGTCCACCCGCCTCGGCGCGAGGAACGGCTCGTGAACGATCTTGTAGGAGATCGCGGTCAGCGAGTCGCCGGCGAACGGCTTTTTTCCGGTCAGCGCTTCGTAGAGCACCACGCCAAGCGAAAAGAGATCGGTTCTGCCGTCGACCGGCTGGCCCTTCACCTGCTCCGGCGCCATGTAGTTCGGCGTGCCGAGGAACTGCCCCGTCGTCGTCAGATTCGCAGAAACCGACGCGATCTTTGCGATGCCGAAATCGGTGATCTTCGCGCGAAGCCCTGCGCAGACGATGATGTTGGCGGGCTTGATGTCCCGGTGGACGATGCCTTTCAAATGTGCGAAGTCGAGCGCTTCGGCGACCTGGGCGAGAAGCTCCGCCAACTCGTGCCACGGAGGAATCTTGTGTCCCTGGATCAGCTCGCGGAGATTCGCCCCTTCGACGTACTCCATGGCGATGAACGACACCTGGTTCGCGCTGTCCTGCCCGAGGTCGTGCACCGTGACGATCGAAGGGTGATTGAGAATGCCGGTGGCCTGTGCCTCCCGGACGAAGCGCTCCTGGAACTCGCGCTCCTCGTCCGGATCGGCCGACAGGCCGAACCGGATCGTCTTGAGCGCCACCATGCGGCCGATGACCGGGTCGCGGGCAAGGTAGACGATGCCCATCGCTCCCTTGCCGAGCTCCCTTACGATCTCGTACCTGCCCAGCCTTCTGGAGGCGGGATCCTGACTGGTCATGTGCGCGCCGGTGGCGGATCTCCCGAGTAGTTCGAATGATATACCGCCCCACGCCGGCGGCGTGAGCTTGCTCACAGTCGACAGCGCGAGGAGGCGGGATATGATTGGCGCCGCGAATTTCAATCCCCCTCCGAGGAGAGACCATGAAAACCTACTCCGCTGCCGAGATCCGCAACCTCGCTGTCGTCGGGCACAACGACACGGGGAAGACGACGCTGGTCTCTCAGCTCCTTTTCAACGCCGGCTCGACCACGCGACTCGGCTCCATCAACGACGGCAGCACCGTGACCGACTTCGACCAGGACGAGATCGATCGCAAGCATTCGATCTCCACCGCGGTCGCATGGGCCGAGTGGAAGGGCCAGAAACTCAACCTGATCGACACTCCCGGCTTCGGCATCTTCATCATGGAGGCGAAGAGCGCGATGCGCGTCGCCGACGCCGCGGCCGTCGTCGTGAGCGCGGTCACCGGGGTCGAAGTCTCGACCGAGAAGGTCTGGAAGTTCGCCGAGGAGTTCGAGCTTCCGCGACTGATCGTCGTCAACAAGATGGATCGCGAGCGCGCTTCGTTCACCCGCGCGCTCGATTCACTGCAACGAAAGTTCGGCAAGAACGTCGTGCCGATCCACATCCCGATCGGGGAAGAGAAGGACTTCGTCGGCGCGATCGACCTGATCTCGATGAAGGCCTGGAAGTACGCGACCGACTCCTCGGGCAAGCACGAGGTCGTCGACATCCCGGCCGACATGAAGTCTCAGGCCGACGAGTGGCACGAGAAGCTGGTGGAAAAGGTCGCCGAGGGCGACGACACGCTCATGGAGCGCTTCTTTGAGCAAGGCTCGCTCACTCGGGAAGAGCTGATCGAGGGCCTCAAGCGCGAGATCGTGGCGCATGAGATCTTCCCGGTCGTCTGCGCTTCGTCGTCGCACAACATCGGGGGTCACGCGATCCTCGACGCGATCGTCGAGATGCTCCCCGCCGCCGACGCCCGCGGAAAGATCACCGGCGCCGGCACGGACGGCAGCGAGATCAGCTTCGACTGCAACGACAACGCATTCCCCTCGGCGCTGATCTTCAAGACGACGTCCGATCCGTTCTCCGGACAGGTCTCCCTCTTCCGCATTTTCTCGGGCACGTTCAAGTCCGACACCGCCTACAAGAACGCCACGAAGGGTCACGACGAGCGCCTGGGCAAACTCCAGGCGGTGCAGGGCAAGAGCTTCACGCACGTGCCCGAACTGCACGCCGGAGACATCGGCGCGGTCGCGAAGCTCAAGGACTCGCACACCGGCGACACGCTCTCTTCGCGGGAGCACCCGATCGTCATCCCGCACATCAAGTACCCCGAGAACTCGATCTCGTTCGCGATCGAGCCCAAGTCGAAAGGCGACGACGACAAGCTGTCGACTGCGATCGCCAGGCTGATGGAAGAGGATCCGACGATCCGGTTCGGGCGCGAGGAACAGACCAAGGAGTTCCTCATCTCCGGCCAGGGACAGCTTCACGTCGAGGTCGTCATCGGCAAACTGAAGAGGAAGTACGGCGTCGACGTCATTCTGCATCCCCCGAAGGTCCCGTACCGCGAGACGATCACCCGCGCTACGGACGCTCACGGCCGCCACAAGAAGCAGTCGGGCGGCCACGGCCAGTTCGCCGACTGCAAGATCACGATGGAGCCGCTCACGCGGGGTCAGGACTTCGAGTTTGTCGACGACATCTTCGGCGGCTCGATTCCGCGGCAGTACATCCCCGCGGTCGAGAAGGGAATGCAGGAGGCGCGCGTGAAGGGCTACCTCGCCGGCTTCCCCGTCGTCGACTTCCGCGTCCGCCTCACGGACGGGCAGTACCACGACGTCGACTCCTCGGAAATGGCGTTCAAGATCGCGGCCAGCCTCGCGTTCCAGGACGGCATGGCGAAGGCGGGCGCGACTCTGCTCGAGCCGATCATGCAGGTCGACCTCTACGCGCCCGGCGAGTACATGGGCGACCTGATGGGCGACCTGACTTCGCGTCGCGGAAGGGTCGCGGGCATGGATGCCGAGGATGACGCGCAGGTCATTCACGCGCAGGTGCCGCTCGCGGAGATGCTGACCTACGGGTCGACGCTACGCTCGATCACGCAGGGTCGCGGCAGTTTTCACATGGAGTACTCGCATTACGAGGAAGTGCCTCGCCATCTGCAGGACAAGATCATCGCCGAGGCGCAGAAGGCCAAGGCGGAGAAGGCGGAGCACGCCTGAGGTTCCAGGAACGGGCCGGACGCACCCCGTCCGGCGCATCCTTCCAGGCGCGGCCTTCGGGCCGCGCCTTTTTCTTGTTCGCACGAACGCCTTCCTTCCACCGCGATATCCTTGTAGCGTTCCCCTGCTGCGTCCTCCCGGGCGTGAAGTGGACGATGAAGGCGATCCAGACGCGGACAAGGGTTGAACGAAGGACATCTTCGGGCATTTTCAGTCCCGGGGAAGCGGGACGAAGCAGGAATCCCGCTCCCTTCAGGAATTCGGGGACGGGTCGGCCGGTTAGTCGTCGCATTAGTGATTTGCCAGATCGAGACGAACTGCGATGTTCTGAATCTCCTGAGGCAACACAGAAAGGAGATACACAATGAGAACATCCGGTAACGTGAAGTGGTTCAACGACGCCAAGGGCTTCGGCTTTATCACCAGCGAAAATGGAGAAGATGTCTTTGTCCATTTTTCGGCGATCCAGGGTGCGGGCTTCCGCTCGCTTCCCGAGGGCGCAGCGGTTGAGTTCGACGTCGTGCGCGGCCCCAAGGGCCTCCAGGCTTCGAACGTCACCACCGTTTAAGCTCCGCAACGAGCGTTTTTGGGGGGCAGGAGCAATCCTGCCCCTTCTTTTTGACATTGGCTGCAAATCCGGCGTGCGCTCGGACTGTGGCGGAGGTAGCGAGTTTGAGCAGACCAACCGTATCGTTCACGAAGCGCCAGCGAGAGCAGGGCAAACGCGAAAAGCAGGCTGAGAAGGCCGCGAAACGCGCGCAGCGCAAGGTCGAAAAGGCCAATGGCCCCGGTGACGAGATCGAGTTCGAGGTCCTGACCGAGAACGTCGATACCGAGGCCGCTGAGGCGCCCACCTCGGAGCAACTGCCCGGATAAGCGTCCGGGTCGCGCGGTCAGAACCTGGCCAGCCGCACCCGGATCACCACGACGTCGGTCTCCGCGGCCGCCGTCGCCACCACCACGAACCGCGCTTCCGTTCCATCCGCAGCAACAACCCTGACGGTGAACGTCCCCTCCTGCGCGAACTCGTAAGGCTGGTCCTTCGCGGCGAACTGTCCCGCGTCTCCGATCGGCAGGTCATTCACGTACACGACCGCATCCGTCCGGTCCGAATCGAACGCGATTCCCCTGCGCACCTCGAGATTCGTCGTCGGTGTCACGCCCGTCTCGTTGCCCGCAATCGTGGCCCTCGGCAGCTCTCCCTCCGGAAGCGGCTGCGCCGACGGCACCGCTCCTCCTGAACCGCTCTGCACGACACGCGACGCGCCCGCCTCGGGATTCCCCGGCGCTCCCCCGCTGTCTTCCCGTTGCGCCGCGGACCCCCTGATTGCAGGCTCCGTGAGCACGAGCTTCGCTTCGGGCCGCGTCCGCGGGCGAAAGCCGGTCCAGACCGCCATGGCAGCGATCAGCACGAGCACGAGCCCGATCGCAGGAGCCACCCAGCCAGGCAACTCGAGCGGCGCTTCTTCGGGCGCGCCAGCCCCCCCGGGCGAACCCTCGGAAGGAAGCTCCGCGTCCGAGGCCGGTGGTTTCAGCTCATCCATCGCAGCTACGACTTCGGTTCGTCTTCGCGGATGGTCTCGGAGTCGTCCGCAATCAGCGCGGGACCTTCGTCGGTCATCACCGATTCGTCCGATGGCGCCGCCTCGAAGTCTTCGTCGCGCTCGGCCAGCAGACGGATCGCGTCCGCCTCACGCGTGGCGTCGACGAAAACGCGGATCTCGCCCATCGAGCCGATGTTCACCGGCAGCATGTTGACTTCGAGCGACTCGTAGTTCGCCGGAATCCCCTCGGCATCGAGGTATCCCCGCACCATGCGCGCCTCTTCTTCCGAGCCGACGGTAGCGATTTCCACCCACATGGTCGTGTCACCCTCGACCGTCTGGAAGGCGAGCTCCTCCACCAGCGCGACTTTGTCGTCAGGGCACTCGTTCGTTTCGTCGAATTCGCGCTTGCACACCGGACAGTACGGCATGTTGCCTCCTCTTCGGTCAGTGGTGCCGGGACGATCAGGCGGAGAGCTCGATCGTTCCGGCCCGGTCAGTCATCTCCCCAATTCTGCGACAAAGCGTGCCCGTTGCGGCCATTTCCTTTTCGAGGCGCGCGGCCCGCCCCGGAGCGATCGAGATCAGGAGCCCTCCACTCGTCTGCGCGTCGCAGAAGAGCGTGTACTCCGCTTCGCTCGCTCGCAGTTCGACTGCCGCTCGGAACGTCTTCTCGTTGCGGCGTGTGCCGGCCGGCACAAAGCCGCGGGCCAGCAGTTCGCGGGCTCCGTCGATTACCGGAATCGCTTCCGCCGAAATCCGCGCCCCGGCCCCGGAGCCGCTGCACATCTCGCGCAGATGCCCCGCCAACCCGTAGCCG
This sequence comes from Thermoanaerobaculia bacterium, assembly GCA_051305935.1. Taxonomy (GTDB): domain Bacteria; phylum Acidobacteriota; class Thermoanaerobaculia; order Gp7-AA8; family Gp7-AA8; genus JACPDH01. Next base: position 27,427 of record JBPPMG010000476.1, on the reverse strand, counting down.
GTGACATCCGTGCAGGCGCTCGCTCCTGCCGCGACCATCGCGCGCGCCGCGTCACGGTTGAGCATCTGCATCCAGACCACCGCCTCGTCGAACTCGGGGAGGTGTTCGCGCCCGATGCCCCAGCGCGGAGAGCTGCTCGCCGCGCGGTACGCCGAAACGATGATCCCGTTGCCGATCGGCTTCGTCAGATAAAGCAGGTCGCCAGGCTTCGCGGTCGAATTGCGAATGACCGCGTCCGCGTCGCATATGCCGGTGACCACGAGCCCGTATTTGGGAACGTCGTCGATGATCGTGTGGCCCCCGGCAATCGGAAAGCCCGCTTCCGTGGCCTTTGCGGCCCCTCCCGCGAAGATCTGCTCGAGCACCGACAGCGGAAGCTTGTCGGACGGGAAGCCTGCAACGGCGAGCCCCAGGATCGGCTCGGCGCCCATGGCGTACACGTCGGAGATCGAGTTCGCCGCGGCGATCGCGCCGAACAGGTGCGGATCGTCGATCACCGGCGTGAAGAAGTCGACCGTCTGAACGAGCGCACGAGTCCCGTCGATGCGAAACACCGCCGCATCGTCGTTGGTCTCGTGTCCCACCAGCAGCGGCCCGGAAGCCGTGTCTACCGGAAGTCGCGAGAGGATCTGTCGCAGGTCATCCTGACCCAGCTTGCACGCTCACCCGCCGGCTGTAGCGAATGACGAAAGGGGCGGATGACGGCGGATCTTCGCCTTCATGTCGTCATCTTACTTCTTCCCGGCATCCCGGGTCGGAATGGCGGCGCCGCCACGCCCGTTGCGCTGCCGGATGAACATCGACTACGCGACGCTCGAACAGGACATCGAGAGCGGCGAGCTTGCGAAGCGGCTCGCCGAGGAGCTCACCATCGGCTTCCGCCTGATGCAGGAGGCAGGGGATCCCCTTCCGCCCGCGTCGTACTACGCGACGAAGATCGCCGAGATCGTCCATTCCGGCGCCGAGCGCGAGCTCTCGAAGGATCTGGCCTACTACCTCTACCAGGAAGTGCTGCTGGCATGCGAGCAGGCGCGCACAAACGTCGCCGGTCCTGTGGATCCGCCGCCGGCAGGGTGAGAGGCACGGCGGAGAGAAGAGTCGAGAGTTAGGCGCAGGCTGCCGTCAACGTCCGCAACTTGCGCTACACCGCTGATCCTGTCGTCCTGAACGGAGCGAAGCGGAGTGAAGGACCTCTCAGGGTTCTACTTACTCGCAACAGGCCGGAAATCCACGGGCTGAAGACTTTCGCTGTAGAACCCGGAGAGGTCCTTCGCTTCGCTCAGGACGACACGTCTCAGTGACACGTCTCTCTTAACGCTTTACTCTTCTCATTCCGCTTCCGCCCGTTGCCCGCATCGACGAATTTTCGAATCGCCCCGGCGTCCATGCCCCACGCTGCGAGAACCCTCGCCCCATCCATTGCGACCCGAACGTTCTTCGCTTTCTTCTCCTCGAGCAGCGGGCCGATCGCATCGGCAAACTCGCGCGCGTCGGCAGGAGAGTCCCACGTGGAATCGACCATGACCGTCGCGCCGTCATCGCGCTTCCGGATCACCACGCGGTCGGATCCCCACCCTTCTCCCGCTTTCTTCCCGAGGAGGAAGCGCCAGTGGAACTCGCCGAGGACCGTTCGCACGAGCTCGTCACCGTCGGGCTCGCCCGCGGGACTCGCACCGCCGCCCGACCCGCGTGCTACGCGAAGGCGGTAGAGATCGGGGCGCAGAACCTCTTCGCTCGAGACCGGCGGCTTGGCGTGCACTCCGTCGAGCGCCTTCCAGCCTCCCTCCCTGAACGCCTCCAGCACGAACGCGAGCCCGTCGACTAAGGAAACTGGAGCGAGTCGACGAAGTACGCGGGCACGCCCGCGGGAACGCTGTCTCCGCTGGCGGCTGCCTCGCGAAAAGAGTCGATCATCCCTTCCTGCGCGACCATCGCCTCGAGCCCGATGCCGAGCTTCGATCCGAGATGGGCGAGCATCACCAGCACCGCCTCCCCTTCGAGTAGTGACTGGTAAGCGAGTGCGGCGTCCCAATCCTCCTGCAACTCGATCATGCGCTTGCCGGCACCAAAAGCCTGATCCTGCAGCGCGTGCATCAGTTCGTGGACCTCGACCGCCTCGATCATCGCCTCGGGCATCGGCACGTCCTTCGGCGGCTCGTCGAGCGAGTAGTAGACGCCGGTCGCCGGATCGTAAAAGGCGAGCACCTGCGCGTCGTAGAGATCGAGCAGAGGATCGAGCGTCACGTCGGGACTGATCAGGTGGACGGCCTTGAGCGCCTCTAGGTAGCCGTCCGCGCCAATGGGCAGGTCTCGTTCGATCTGTGCGCTGAGGAACTCGCGAAGCTTCGCGCGCTCGAGCGTCGTGTGCTTGACCTCGGCGGTGAATTTGCGTCCGCGAATCGCCTCCACCGAGGCGATCTCGCTGGCGAATTTCTCCTGCGCCAGAACCGGAACGGCGACCAGGAACGCGACGAGGAATGGCGCGAAATGGTGAGCGGACATGCGGGGAAGCCTCCGGGCTCTTGTGACCGAGGCCGCATCTTACTTGATTGGCGTGACTGGCATCCCGTAGAATTCGCCTGCCTTTTCCCCATGAATCCCGAATCCGAGCACATCGAGATCACGATCACGAGCCGCTTCGAGAATATCGAGCTGGTTCAGGTCATCGCCGAGCACATCTGCGAATGCGCAGGGCTCGACGACGACGGCTCGCATTGGGTCGGCATGGCGGTGCGGGAAGGGGTCGCGAACGCGATCAAGCACGGAAACCGGCTCGACGCGCGGAAGCGGGTATTCACGACCTTCGACGTCCGGAACTCGAACCTGGCGATTCACATCCGGGACGAGGGTGAAGGGTTCGACCCGCAGCAGGTTGCCGACCCGCTCAGCCCGATCAACATCATGAAAACCAGCGGACGCGGTATCTTCTACATGAAGACATTCATGGACGAGGTCGATTTCAGCTTCCCGGACGGACGCGGAACCGAGCTCGTCATGCGGAAGAATCTCGCTGGACGCAACGGCTCAGACGCACACGATTGATTAGCAATCCACGATCAAAGGAGATCGCAACCATGAAAACCACATCCAGAACTGTCGACGGCATCGAGATTCTCTCGCTCCAGGGCAAGATCACGATCGGCTCGGGCGACGTGCAGCTGCGCGACCTGATCGCGCAGTGCCTGAATGACGGGAAGACCAACATCCTTCTCGACATGTCGGCCGTTTCGACGATCGACTCCTCGGGCATCGGCGAGCTCGTCGGCTCGTTCACCACCGTCACGAACCGCGGCGGACGCCTCAAGCTGCTCCATCTTCCTGGGAAGGTCTCCGACCTGCTCCAGGTGACGCAGCTGATCACGGTGTTCGAAGTGCACGAGAACGAGGCGGCGGCCGTCGCCAGCTTCAAGTAGCGCGCATCGCCACAAGCAGCTGACACGAGGAGCCGCCCTCCGGGCGGCTCCTTGCCTTTTGAACACATCGAAGTTTCGCGGATGCGGTCAGTACCTGGGGCTGCGCTGGTCGGCACCCGAGGACGCGCTCCGGGCACCCCAGCGAATCGGAGCGGCGTTCGTCGTCACTGTCGAGCTGTGCTCAATCCAGAGCGGGAAGAGCCGGTCCGCCAGTGCGCGATCGCGGACCGCGACCTCCGGAATTCCGATCAGCTCGCGAAACGGCTCGACGTCGCCGAGGTACACGAGCCTGAGACGGATCTCGCGCGGGAAGGCAGCCGGCAACTCTCTCGATACGGGGACGACGAGCCTCGCCCCGCCCGTGAACTTCGCCCGCTCCCCCGGCTTGATCTCCACCAGGCGCGGAACGAGCTCGTTACCCGGAACTTCAGAACCGACGGTTGCCGTAAACGTCCCCGTCTCGTTCTCGTAACTCATCTCGGGCGCGAGGCTCGCGAATGCGATCGACGTGGCCCGGAGATTCTCGATCTCGTAGAGGATCGAGACGTTTCCACCCTGCACGTAGGATGAGGCCGTGAACTGCGCGTCGACGCGGACGTCGTCTTCCCTGCCGAGAACGCGCTCGGGCTCCTCCATGTCGACACCGCCGGAGGCGCACGACACCAGAGACAGCGCCGAGAACAAGACGGGCAGAATCAGTCGCGAGGTCGTTCTCAAGGGCGGGCTCCTCAATCGATCTTCAGGACGGCGAGAAATGCTTCCTGTGGAATCTCGACCTTCCCGACGCGTTTCATCCGTTTCTTGCCTTCTTTCTGCTTCTCGAGCAGTTTGCGCTTGCGGCTGATGTCGCCGCCGTAGCACTTGGCGAGGACATCTTTCCGGAGTGCCTTGACCGTCTCGCGCGCGACGATGCGCGTGTGAATCGCGGCCTGGAGCGCGACTTCGTACATCTGTCGTGGGATGAATTCCTTCATCTTCCCCACGAGCATCTTGCCACGCGCGTAGGCCTTGTCGCGGTGAACGATCAGAGACAGCGCGTCGAGCGGCTCGCCGTTGACCAGCACGTCGAGCTTCACGAGGTCACTCACGCGGTAGCCGAGCAGCTGGTAGTCGAGCGACGCGTAGCCTCGCGAGATCGACTTGAGCTTGTCGAAGAAGTCGAGAATCACCTCGTTCAGAGGCATCTCGTATTCGATCAGGACGCGGTTCTGCGAGAGGTATTCGAGCTTCTTCTGGATTCCGCGCTTGTCGATCGCGAGCGCGAGGATCGGCCCGACGTACTCGTCACGCGTGAGGATCGTCGCCATGATGAACGGCTCTTCGATCTGCGAGATGCTCTGCGGCTCCGGCATCTTCTGCGGGTTCTCGATCTCGACGATGTCGCCGGCCGTCGTGTGAACGATGTAGCGGACTCCGGGCGCCGACGTGATCAGTTCGAGGTTGAACTCGCGCTCGAGCCGCTCCTGCACGATCTCCATGTGGAGCAGGCCGAGGAATCCGCAGCGAAAGCCGAACCCGAGCGCAACCGAGCTCTCCGGCTCGTAGCTGAACGACGCGTCGTTGAGCTTGAGCTTGTCCATCGCGTCGCGCAAGTCGGGATAGTCCTCGGTGTTGATCGGGAAGATCCCCGCAAAGACCATCGGCTTGACTTCGAAGAAGCCGGGAAGCGGTTCGGGATTCTTGCCCGCGTGCGAGATCGTGTCGCCGATCTTCGCCTGCACGATGTCCTTGATGTTCGCGCCGACGAAGCCGACTTCGCCGGCGGAGAGCGAGTCGCGCTCGATCGGCTTCGGCATGAACGTGCCGAGAACCGAGACCTCGTACTCGCGCCCCGTCGAGAGGAACTTGATCTTGTCGCCCCTGCGAAGCGTGCCGTCGACCACCCGGACGAGTGTCATGACGCCGCGGTACGGGTCGTACCAGGAATCGAAGAGGAGCCCGCGGAAGTCGGCATCGACGAGTCCGTGCGGGGGGGGAATCACCTCGATGATCTTCTCGAGGATCTCCTCGATGCCGATGCCCGACTTCGCCGACGCGAGGATTGCATCGTGCGCGTCGAGGCCGATCACGTTCTCGATCTGCTCGCGGATCCGCTCGGGCTCGGCCGACGGCAGGTCGACCTTGTTGATCACGGGAAGGATCGTCAGGTTGTTGTCGATCGCGAGATAGCTGTTCGCGAGGGTCTGCGCCTCGACTCCCTGCGTCGCGTCGACGACCAGAATCGCGCCTTCGCACGCGGCGAGGCTGCGGCTCACCTCGTAGCTGAAATCGACGAGGCCGGGGGTGTCGATCAGGTTGAAGACGTACTCGTGGCCGTCCTTCGCCTGGTAGTGAAGCACGACGGCACGCGCCTTGATCGTGATCCCGCGCTCGCGCTCGAGATCCATGTCGTCGAGCATCTGCGTGTCCATCTCGCGCTTCTCGACCGCGCCGGTGCGCTCGAGAAGACGGTCGGACAGCGTCGTCTTCCCATGGTCGATGTGGGCAATGATCGAGAAGTTCCGGATGTATTTCTGGTCTGGCATCGATTCACGGTCGCGCCAGCCCTGTCACCACGGGCGGAGCGGCGGGTCATGTAACACGAAACACTCCTATTGTCATCCAGAGGAGTGCCGAACCGTCAGGCCAAAGGCCAGAGGCCAGAGGCCAAAGTAGGCAGAACTCTTCCCGCGGTACGTCGAACAACTTCTTTCGGGCGTAGAGGAGTGCGCGCCACGCGTCACCCCAACGGAGATTTCGGCCTGCTCTGGCCTGTAGCCTCTGGCCTGCCTCGTGGCCTGCCTTTCGCCTGCTCTGGCCTCTGGCCTTTGGCCTATGGCCTGCCTTCCCACCCCTCCCCGCTCATCCCCGCCATGTACTTGAGCACTTCGATGTAGTCGGCGTTCTCGCCGAGGTCGCGGCGGGCGGCGGTGTAGAGGTTGGAGACGAGGTTCATCACCGGGGTCGCGAGGTGCTGCTCGTGTACTGTCTCCGCGGCGATCCTCACGTCCTTGTCGAGGAGCGCGAGCTTGAATGCGAGTGGCCACTTTCCGTCGACGACGCGAGGCGGAAGGAGGCTCTCGCTGGCGAAGGATCGCCCGCTGCCGGCATTGAGGACTTCGAAGGCGACGGCGAGGTCCATCCCCATCTTCTTGAGCGACAGGAGGCACTCGCCCGCCACCCAGATATTGGCCGCGAGCATGACGTTGTTCATCGCCTTGATCGCGTGGCCCGAGCCGACCGCGCCGACGTGAACGATCTTCTTTCCGAAGAGCTCGAGGAACGGCAGCGCCCGCGCAAAGCCTTCCTTCGAGCCCCCGACCATCACCGTCAGTGTCCCCGCCGCCGCGCCGTTCGTACCGCCGGTCACGGGCGCGTCGACATACTCGACTCCGAGCCCCGCGAGCCTGCACGCCGTCTGGCGAGCGCTCTCCGGGTCACCGCTCGTGTTGTCGATCCAGAGCTGGCCCTGGCGAAGCTGCCCGGCGAGCGCGTCGACCACCGTGTCGATCTCGCGGCTCGTCGGCAGGCAACTGAAGATCACGTCGGCCGCCGCGCAGCCGGCCACGTCGGTCACCATCGTCGTGCCGTACTCGCCCGCATGCCGCTCGGCGACGTCGGCCGTTCGGTTCCACACGAGCACCTCGTGTTCTTTCGAGAGGTGTCCGGCCATCGGGTAGCCCATCGCTCCGAGGCCGATGAATGCTGTTCTCATCGATTCGCTCCCTCTGTTCTCGTCGCGGCGCCCGCTCGGCACCGTCGGCCGTCAGAACGCGGATCACGCCGCGGAGCGGAGCATAACGCAGGAGCTTGCCGGGCGCCGATCGGGTCGATCGTGCGGGGCGCCACGGCCTTGCGGGCGCGAGCTCGGGAGTGTTCGCGATCACGGGAGGAGGAAGTTACTGCAGGAAGAACCGTTCACGCGGACAGAGGGCGCCCCTGGAGGCGCCCTGATTGACCCCGCCCCGAGCCGGCCGCTGATTGTCCGTGATCGAACCAAGATGCATCAGGACCGCAATCCGTTTCGTGAGCCAGATCACGAAATTCGCATCTCGCCCCAAGAAGAAGCGCGGCCCGCATCGAGCGGGCCGCGTCATTCCGGGTAAACCGCAATTCACTAATTCACTTCTTGTACCAGTCGGCGTTCATCTGGGTGTAGTGCTGCCACTTCTCCGGAACCAGATCAGCCGGAAAGATCGCCTGCACCGGGCAGGCCGGCTCGCACGCCCCGCAATCGATGCAGACCTCCGGGTCGATGTAGAGCATCTCCACGCCGTCGAAGCCTTCTTCATCCTTTCGCGGATGGATGCAGTCAACAGGACAGACGTCGACACACGCCGTGTCTTTCGTGCCGATACACGGCTCCGCAATGGTGTAAGTCATGGGGAAAGCCTCCTCGTTGATTGGGAGACTAGAGAATAGCAGGGGAAACGCGGAATGCGGAACGCGGAATGCGAAATGCGGAACGCGAGACGTAGATCGAAAGGGTGAATGTCGACTGGAGCCTTCAGGGTGAAGCAGGGCGCTCTCCGCACCGCGGACATGGCCCGTGTTCAACTCACCCGGCTCTCAGTCCCGAATTTTCCGTTCGAGATTCACAACTTCGATTTTCGTTTCGCATTCCGCATTCCGCATTGCCTTTACGCGTTCCACGTCCGGATCGACGTCACCTCGTAGTCGTTGCCCATGAACGAGACGATGTCGCCCGTATGGTGGCCGAGAAGCGCCTTCGCGACCTCCGACTGGTTCGAGTAGATCCCCTGCTCCGGTGCCGACTCCCAGGGACCGAGGATCGTGACATCGCGGCTGATGTCGCCGTTTCGAAGTGCGATCTTCGTGCCGATGCGGATCTCGCTCGTGTCGACCTGCGAGGCGTCGAGCACACGGACGCGAGAGACTTCGCCCTGGATCTCGCCGAGGCGTGCCGAGAGGTACTCGGCGCGCTGGCGCGCGGCCTTGTATTCGAAATTCTCCCGAAGATCGCCCATCTCTCGCGCGACCTGGATCGCCTTCGAGTTCTGCGGGATCTCGACCTTGACGAGGTTCTCGAGCTCGGCCCGCTTCGCGGCGAGCGCCTCGGGCGTCGCATAGATCGGCTCGGCCTCGGGTTCGCGAAGGCGCGGAAACTTCATGATCAGCGCGCTCTTCACATTCTCGCGCCGGTACTCCTCGACCTGGCCGTAGCGCTCGATCGTGTTGAGCAGCTTCCGCGCCTCTTCGACATTGTCGGTCTGCATGACGATGCGGATGACGAGCCCGCCCTTGTCGAAGAAGTCGCGCATCCTCGCGCGGATGGAAGAGAACTCGTCGGAACCGACCGCGTCGATGATCTGGTAGAGCAGGCGGTAGCCGCCGCGGATCGGAAGCGACTCGTCGTCGTCGAGATTCTTGCAGATCCAGTAGAAGGCGTGGGGATGGCGGTTAGGGTAGCGCAGCGTCTCGTCGACGAGACGATCGCGCATCGCTGCTTCGCCTTTCTCCGCGAGCAACTCCGCGATCGTCGTCAACACTCGCGGATCCTCCTCGCGGAAGAATGCCTCGGCGAGGACCTTCGTCCAGTCAGGGTTCTCCTGCTGGATTTTCTGCAGCGCGCGAACGCGAAGGAGCCGGTCCGAGACCGCGCTCGCGATGCGCGCGGCGAGCGGGCCACGGAGCAGCACGTCCGAATCGAACGCCGACGTGTGCCTGCCCGGCAGCTTCTCGAGCACCGCGAAAATCTCCCACGCGAGCGCAGGGTCGCTCGTCGCGACCTTTTCGGCACCCGCGGCGAGCGTCGTCGAAAGGTAGTCGGCGAGTTCCTGGCTCCGCGCACTGTGCTTGCGTCCGAGATCGAGCTTCGAGCGAAGGTCCGCCGAGTCGAACTCCGCGCGAATCAGGTCGTCCGCCTGCGCCGCCGAGTCGTTCCACGTGTAGGTCGCCTTCGCGCCCGTGCCCGTGACCACGACCTGCGGATGCTTGCGCGCCGCCGTCCACCACGACCCCCACTTCGCTTCGCTCACGATCCCGATCATCGCGTCTTTGACTGCCGAGACGGTCATCGGGCGGCCGAAGCTCTTGAGCAGCTCGGCAAACGTCTTCGCCTGCTCCTTCGCCGCCATCTCCTTCAGCCCTTCGGGGTCGGAGAGCTTGCGGCGGAGGATGTGCCCGGGGGGAAGCGCGGTGAGGTACTTCGGCGCGGCGCCGAGCGGAACCGACACACGCTTGTCCTTCTCGAAATCGAGACGGCAGACGCCGAGGTCGGGATTGAGCTCGATGACGACGCCCGCACCGCGGCCCGACATGAAAAACAGCTCGCCTTCGTCGTACGTGAGCCAGAGCTCGACCTTCTCGGCCTTCTCGACGGGATTGCCGTGCGGATCGTGGAACTTCGACGCGTCGAGTGCCTTGCGGTAGCCGGGACGGTCGGCGAAGGTGTGATGGAGCGCTTCTTCCAGCGGTTCGCGAAACAGTGCTGGCCTCTTCGTGAGCCGCCCCTGCTCCCGAAGCACCCTCAGTCGCTCGGGCCAGGCCTTGGCCTCGCGGAGGGTCTGGCCGAGCAGATCGACCAGCGAGTCGGCGCGCTGGCGCTCGTCCTTCTGCCGGAGAGTCTTCGCGAGGGCGAGGAACTCGTCGACCGAGGTGGGGTCCGATTCGAGCCGGGCCAGCCACAGGGCCTCGAGCTCGTCCCATGACTTCTGGGCGATCTTCTGCTTCGCATCTTCAAACCACGTCAAAGCTGCCTCCGATATCCAGGAGAGGTTGCCGGTGGCGTGATGCCGCCGCCGGGAGCCGGAACTCTAGCAAAAAAACGTCGCCGGAATGAAAAAGGCGGCCATGCGGCCGCCTGTTTTCAATGGATCGATCGCGCTTCGGCGATCTACTTGCGAAGCCTGACCATTTCGCGAAAAACATCGAACGGAAGGTCTTCCGTCTTCACGATCTGGCGGAGGTGACGAAGCGCGACCTTGCGGTCGGCCACGTCGGCAAGTTCGATCTGGTGCTTGTGCAGGATCTCGTGAGCCTTCTTTTCCGGCATGGGCAAACTCCTCGTGTTGCAGGTTGTTGTCTGTTTGGTTGTCTCTGGAAACCACTGGTCTGGCAGGGAACGGGGAGCGGCCGAGCGCTATTCCAGCCGGGAACCGGGTGGGGACCCGGCGGGAATTGGAGATGGGAGATGGGGTCCCAGATGGGGTCGCACCGACCCTATCTCGATTCTCAATTCGGTTCGCCGGAGCCCAGCGCGGCGAGCACTTTCTCGTGAATGCCACCAAACGCGCCGGACGACATCGCGATCACGACATCGCCGTCGCGGGCCTCGGCTGCGACCTGGCGCGCGATCTCGTCGAAGTCGTCGATCTGGTCCGCTGCGACCCCCTTCTCGCGCAGTGCGACGAGGATCGCGTCGACCGACATCATCTTGTCGATCCCATAGCGCTCCACGTAGCGCTGGCGGTGGAACACGGGACCGAGAATCACGCGGTCCGCGGCAAGGAAAGCGCGCTGGTACGGCTCTTCGAACTCCTTACGGCTCGAGCTGATCGAGCGAGGCTCGAAGAGCGCGATGATCCGGCTTCCGGGATACCTGTCGCGCGCTCCCCGCAACGTCGTCTCGATCGCCGTCGGGTGGTGCGCGAAGTCGTCGATCACGGTGACGCCTCGAACGACGCCGCGAAGCTCCATGCGCCGCTTGATGCCGAGAAACGTCCCGAGACCGTCGGAGATCGCCTGGTACCCGACGCCGCGGTGGTGCGCGACCGCGATGTTCGCAAGGGCGTTGGCGACGTTGTGCCTTCCCGACAGCGGCGTCGAGACGCGATGCCACTCGCGACCGTCGACGACTACGGTGAATGAAGTGCGGCCCGGACCGGCCTCCACCTCGCGCGCCTGCCAGTCGCATCCCTCGCCGAAACCGAAGGTGACCCACTTCGCCTTCGCCTCGCCGCGCAGTCGCTGCACGATCGGGTCGTCGCCGTTGGCGACGATCATGCCGCCCGGCGCGACTCCCACGACCGCCAGGCGGAACGCGTCGATGACTGCGTCGAGACTGTCGAAGATGTCGGCATGGTCGAATTCGATGTTATTGAGAATCAGCGTGTCGGCGCGGTAGTGGACGAACTTCGGTCCCTTGTCGAAAAACGCGGTGTTGTACTCGTCCCCCTCGATGACGAACTCCGCACCGCGGCCGAGGCGGTAGTTCTGGTTGAAGTTCAGGGGAATCCCGCCGACGACGAACGAAGGGCTGTGCCCGGCAGCCTCGAGCATCCAGGCCAGCAGCGAGGTCGTCGTCGTCTTGCCATGCGTCCCCGCGACGACGATCGAGTGCTTTCCGCGGATGAACAGCCCGTAGATCGCCTCGGGCATCGAGGTGTACGCGAGGTCGTGCTCGAGGACCCACGCGGCTTCGGGATTCGACTTTGCAGCTGCGTTACCGACGACTACCAGGTCCGGGCGGAACTTCGCGAGATGCTCGCCCGTATACCCGTCGAGGAGCTCGATGCCGAGCCTCTCGAGGTACGTCGACATCGGAGGGTAGACGTGCTCGTCGGAGCCGGTGACTTCAAATCCCCGTTCCTTGAGCATTCCGGCCAGCGACGCCATCGCGGTGCCGCAGATTCCGATGAGGTAGACCTTCTCGAGGCGCGAGTCGATTTCGGGGACGTGCGGCATGGCTTCCTCGCGCGGCAGCAGCAGGACGGCTTACCGCGTTTGTCGAGTCTTTCGAATGTTTTAGCTCAAGAGCTCCGGGGAATAGCGGATGACGAGCGGCATGTTGCGAGCCGTTCGGACACCCACTCGGGAACAGCAACGGTCCAACATGGCAGGAGGATAGTAACTCATGGTTGAGAAGCGGTTCATTTCGATGGCGCTCACTGCGCTCGCTACGCTGACATTCGCGGCCGGGGCCGTCGCCCAGGCAAAGCCTACGGATGCTTCCGCGTCCAAGCCCAAAATCACACTCGTCGAGCCGATGAAGGATTTCGGCACGGTTGCCAAGGGACAGATGCTCGACTGGTCGTTCGTCATCAAGAACACCGGTACGGCCGATCTCGAGATCAAGAGCGCGAACCCGACCTGCGGTTGCACCGTGGCCGACTTCGACAAGGTCATCAAGCCCGGCCAGAGCGGAAAGCTCACCGCGCACGTCGACACGACGGCCTTCACCGGCCCGATCTCGAAGGCCGTGACGATTCAGTCGAACGACCCGGATACTCCGGCCGCGCAGGTCACCATCTCCGCGACCGTCAAGCCGTACGTCGACGCGTATCCGGCAGGCTTCGTCCGCTACACGATCCTGCAGGGCGAGTCGCAGACGCAGACCGTGACCCTCTACTCCGAGGACGAGACGCCGTTTGAGATCCTCAGCATCTCGACCCCTGGCGACTGGGTGAAGGTCAAGCAGACCAAGGTCACGCTCGACTCCGAGCGGATCAAGGCGGGACGCGCCGGCCAGAACCAGTACAAGCTCGACGTCACCGTCGGCGGCAACTCGACGCCGATCGGTCCTCTCACCGACAAGATCGTCATCAAGACGACCTCGAAGTTCCAGCCCGAGTACCGTCTGAGCCTCAGCGGCGTCATCCGCCCGACTTACATCGTCGCGCCGAGCGTGCTGAACTTCGGCGAGGTCGCGAGCGAGTCGGGGCCGACCGAGCGCGTCATCACCGTGCAGTCGAACAACCGCGCGCAGATGGACGCCTTCAAGGTAAGCAAGGTCGAGTCGAGCGTCCCCGGCGTCACCGCCGAGGCGAAGTCGACCGAGCAGGCCGGCATCTTCGAAGTCAGCGTCAAGGTCTCGAAGGACGCCAAGCCGGGCGAGTTCGACGGCAGGCTGAAGATCTACACCAGCGATCCGATCAAGCCGACGACCGAGATCCCGGTCCGCGGCATGGTCAAGTAAGCAGCAATCTCACGCAGAGAAGTCGAAGGGCCTCCGGAAACGGAGGCCCTTTCGTCTTGTAGCGAAGGCGTCCCGCCTTCGCGGGCTCGCGAAGCTCTCACGATTCGCGCGGAGCGGGCAAGGCGGGACGCCTTGCCTACAGGCGTCAGCCTCTCTTCACCGCAATCCCCACGCCGTCGCCGACCGGGACGATCGTCGCGACGAAATCGGGATCGCTCACGAGACGCTGATTGAACTTGCGAATCGCGTCGGTCGACGCCCGCTGATCCTCGCTCTTCGCGCCCTCGGCGACCTGCCCTCCCCAGAGGAGATTATCGACGAAGACGACGCCTCCAGGCGCGAGCCGGCCGCGCACCGCATCGAGGTAGTCGGCGTATTCGGTCTTCACGCAGTCGATGAAGACGAAGTCCCAGGGACCATCGAGGCGGCCGAGAACCTCCAGTGCGGCTCCGTGATGAAACGTCACGCGCTCCGCGATACCCGCCTGCAGCGCGAACTCCTGCGCGGCGCGCAGCGTCTTCGCGTCGATCTCGATCGTCTCGATCCGCGCGTCCGGGCAGGCGCGCGCCATGACGACGACCGAGTAGCCGATGTTCGTTCCGATCTCGAGAATCCGCTTCGGAGCGTGCGTCGCGAGCACGACGCGCATGAGCTGCGCGACCTCGCGATCCGCGATCGGATGACCGTCCTCGGCCGCGACACGCTCCATCAACTCGAGCAGCGCGTCACTCTCCGGCAGCAGCGAATCGAGGTACTCCGCCTGCGCCCGCCGCAAAATCGCATCGACTCCAGCCTTCATCGCATCGACCCCCTAACCGAGACGGACGAGTTGTCGTCCTGAGCGCAGCGAAGGACCTCGCAGGCTAGTACAGAGGAAGTCTTCAGCTCCTGGATTCCGGCCCGTGGTGAAAGAGTACTACTCTGCGAGGTCCTTCGCTGCGCTCAGGACGACGGCAGCGCTGCAACGCTTCGAATCACGCTTTCGCTTCGACCGCTTCGCGCAGCCGCTCGGCCTGGTAGTGCGAGATCAGCGGTTCGATAATGTTCTCCATGTAACCCTCCATGATCGACGGGAGGTTGTGCACGGTGAGGCCGATGCGGTGATCGGTCACGCGGTCCTGCGGGAAGTTGTAGGTGCGGATCTTCTCCGAGCGATCGCCCGAGCCGATCAACCCTTTACGCGTCACCGAGAGCTCCGTCTCACGCTTCAATCGCTCGATTTCGTAGAGGCGCGCCATCAGCACCCGCCTCGCCTTCTCGCGGTTCTTGATCTGCGACTTCTCGTCCTGGCACGAAACGACCACGCCGGTCGGGATGTGCGTCATGCGCACGGCCGAGTAGGTTGTGTTGACCGACTGTCCGCCGGGGCCCGACGAGCAAAAGGTGTCGATCCGGATGTCCTTCTCGTTCACCTGGATGTCGATGTCCTCGGCCTCAGGGAGCACCGCGACGGTGATCGCGGAGGTGTGGATGCGCCCCTGCGTCTCGGTTTGCGGCACGCGCTGCACGCGGTGCACGCCCGACTCGTACTTCATCCGCGAGTAAACCTTGTCCCCCTGGATCATCAGCGTCGCATCCTTGAAGCCGTCGACCGAGGAGTAATTCACGTCGGTGAGGTCGACCTTCCACTTGCGGAGCTCGGCGTAGCGCGTGTACATGCGGACGACCTCGGCGGCAAAGAGCGTCGCCTCGTCACCGCCGGTGCCGGCGCGGACCTCGATGAAGACGTTCTTGTCGTCGTTCGGGTCCTTCGGCTGCAGGAGGACGCGGATCTCCTGCTCGAGCTTCGGCGCCAGTGCCTCGAGCTCGGCAAGCTCCACCTCCGCAAGCTCGCGGAGCTCGTCCTCGGCGCGGAGCCCGGAGATCATCTCCTTCGTCTCGCGAAGCTGACGGTCGGCTGCCTTCCATTCGCGATACTTGGAGACGACGTCGTCGATCTCCTTGATCGACTTCATCGTCTCGCGGAACGCCTTCACGTCCGCTCCGACGGCCGGGTCGGCTGCTTTCTGCTGCAGCTCGTCGTAGCGTCGCTCGATCTCGGTGAGTTTTTCGAACATCGGTGACTCCTCGAATTCAGGCAAACAAAAAGCGGGAAGACGCGTCGCGTCCTCCCGCCGAATTTGAATCAGGTCAGCTAAGCAACGGCGGCGCGCTGCGGCTCCACGGCGTCGTACACGAGCGCTTCCCGGAGCGCGATGATCGCGATCTCGAGCTGCTTGTCGTCGGGAGGCTTCGTCGTGATCCTCTGCAGCCAGAGCCCGGGCGCGATGAGCGCCCGGCAGAGCTTGCTGTCAAGGTGCCGCGCCGAGAAGCGGATGATCTCGTAGGCGATCCCCGCGATCAGCGGCAGCAGGATCACGCGCCCGCCGAACTTCACGATGAACGGCGCGGTCGACGGAATCAGCGAGAACACGAAGATCGAGACCGCCATGACGAAGAGCAGGAAGCTCGTTCCGCAGCGGGGGTGGAGCGTCGACTTGCCGCGGGCGTTCTCGACCGTCAGCTCCTCGCGCGCCTCGAACGTGTAGACCGTCTTGTGCTCGGCGCCGTGGTACTGGAAGAGCCGCTTGATGTCGTCCATCATCGAGATCGACAGCACGTAGCCGAAGAAGAAGAGCGCGCGGAAGATGCCGTCGATCACGTTGTAGGCGAAGTGGCCCATCCCCGGCAGGAGGTAGTGCTTGATCGCGTTCGTGACGCCGAGCGGGGCGAGCACGAAGAGTGCGATTCCGAGGACGAAGGCGAACGCCATCGTCGAGGCGATCGCCCAGGTCGACAGCTCCTGCTCACCTTCCTCGTCGACCGCCGATGCGGCTGCCGAGAAGTTCAGCGCCCGAATGCCGAGAATCAGCGACTGCACGAGCACGACCGAGCCGCGAAGCACCGGAAAGCGCAGCATCGGATACTTCTTCGTCACCGAGACGAGCTTGTCGTTCCGGAGCGCGACCCCACCGTCCGGCTGGCGGACGGCAACGGCATAGCCGGAGAGCGAGCGCATCATCACGCCCTCGATCACCGCCTGGCCCCCGATCAGCATGTCGACGTTCCGGTCCGACTTCGAGTCGGTGCCGGCCGTCAGACCGTTCGTGATCGAGTTCAGAAGCCCGGCCGACAAGCGGGCCGTGGCCGCCCAGCTCCGCCGGAGATCCATGGATTAAGCCTGGACCTTGGCCGCGTAGCGCTTCTGGAAGCGGTCCACGCGTCCCGCGGAGTCGATGAGCTTCTGCTTGCCCGTGAAGAACGGGTGGCACTTCGAGCAGATCTCGATGCGAAGGTCGGTCTTGGTCGAACCGGTCGTCCAGGTCTCGCCGCACGCGCAGTGAACGTTGACCTGGTGGTACTTGGGATGAATTTCAGGCTTCATGTCTGGTTCCTTCACAGAATCTAATGGCGAAACGGGCAAACGCAGGCCCGGGCGCCATTTATTCTAGGGCAGCGGGAGCGGGGGGCGAATTGAGTATTGGGAATTGAGAGATGGAGAGAGTTGCCCCTGCCCGGCGGCCGTCTCCCACGTCTCGTCCCTGGCCGGCCCTGGCCTGGCGCCGACCTGGTTCCAGCGTCGCTACGCGACGCGAAAATGACTGGCGCCATTTCCCCCGGTCTTCGACCGGGGGCTAAGTTCTGCCGTCGCTACGCGACGCCGCGAGCCCCGCGTCGACCAGCCCGCTCCTCGCCTCCCGCTTGCTTTGGCCTCTGGCCTTTGGCCTTTGGCCTGCCTCTCGCCTTTCGCCTCTCGCCTTTCGCCTTTCGCCTCTCGCCTTTCGCCTTTCGCCTCCCTATACAATCCCTCTTACGGAGGCCTCCCATGGATCGCTACAAAATCACATCCGGCTCGAAGTTCCAGCTGTCCGACATCGACCCCGACGACACCTCGCGCTTCGAGGGCGGAAAGAAAGAGGGCCGGAAGGTGCTCGACGAGGAGCTCAACCCGCGGCTCGAGGAGCTGCAGGACCTGCTCTACGCCGAGGGGAAGCATCGCGTTCTCATGGTCCTTCAGGGGATGGACACCTCGGGGAAAGACGGCGCGATCCGCGGAGTCTTCAACGCGGTCGATCCGCTCGGCATCCGCGTCGCTTCCTTCAAGGTGCCGACCTCGGAGGAGCTTGCCCACGACTACCTCTGGCGCGTTCACAAGCAGGTTCCCGGGAACGGCGAGATCGTGATCTTCAACCGCAGCCACTACGAGGACGTCCTCGTCGTGCGCGTCCACAAAATCGTCCCGAAGACCGTCTGGACCCGCCGCTACGACCAGATCAACGACTTCGAGCGCATGCTCGCCGAGAGCGGAACGAAAATCTTGAAGTTCTTCCTCCACATCAGCAAAGACGAGCAGAAGGCCCGCCTCGAGGAGCGTCGCGACACTCCCGAGAAGCGCTGGAAGTTCAGCCTCGGGGACCTCGAGGAGCGAAAGCTCTGGGACGACTACCAGGCCGCCTACCAGGATGCGATTCGCAAGACCAGCACGGAGTGGGCCCCGTGGCACGTCATCCCGGCCAACGCCAAGTGGTACCGGAACTGGGTCATCGCCAACGTGCTCATCGAGGAGCTCGAGTCGCTCAACATGAAGTACCCGCCCGCGCCAAAGGGAGCGGAGACGGTCGTGGTCGAGTAGGGAAGGGTCAGAGATTTCTCGATCGCGCGAATGCGCGATTGGGAGGCCGAGGAGGATCACCGGCAGAGGGCTCGATCGAGAATCCGAGCAAATCGGGCAATCCTGCATCCCCGTCCTTTGGCTCTTTACACCGAAGGACGTTCCCTTCGACTATGCTCTCTGCATCAGGAGTGACGGGTTCAGGGCGGCGCAATGGGGACGAAGGATCAGGGCAGGAGCAGGCGGAAGAAAACTTCCAGGGCCGCGCAGGACGCGACGGCGCGATCGAGCGGAGTTCGAACGGTCCTCTTCAATCGCGAGCTGAGCCGGCTCGACTACCTCCGCCGCATTCTCGCAGAGGCCGCCAACCCTGCGGTTCCGATCCTCGAGCGGCTCAAGTTCCTCGGCTACACTTCCCGCAATCTCGACGAGTTCTTCATGGTCCGGGTCGGCGAGATCCGCGACCTGATCGACGCAGGCATGGCCGAGAAGTCTCCCGACGGGCTCACTCCGCAGCAGCAGCTCGACGCGATCCGCAAGAGCTGCCGCAGCCTGCTCGACGACATGTACGAGTGCTTCGAGAGCTCGATCATCCCGGAGCTCGACCGCCACGGCATTCGCGTCGAAGAGATCGACAAGCTCAAGCCTTCCGAGCAGAAACACCTCGACGCCTACTTCGAGCGCCACATCGCGCCGCTTCTCACGCCTCTTGCGGTCGACCCGGGGCATCCTTTCCCGCTGCTCGCAAACCTCAGCGTCAACCTCGCCGTCGTCGTCGAGTCGCGGCAGGGGGAACGGCACGTCGTACTCTTCAAGCTCCCGCAATCGATCCCGCGGTTCATCGAGCTGGCCGACGGGCGGCGATTCGTCGCGCAGGGGCAGCTTCTCGTTCGGCACCTCGCGCGTTTCTTCCCCACGCTCACCGTGCGGCAGGCGACGCGCTTCCGCTTCATCCGCAACGCCGAGTTGCTGCTCCGCGACGACGAGGTCGAGGACCTGCGCGAATCGGTCGAAGCGGAGCTTCGCCGCATCGAGCGGAGCGACGTCGTCTGCCTCGAGATCGAGCGCGACGCGCCCGACGAGGTCGTCGACCTGCTCGTCACCGCCGGCGGAATCGAGAGCGACGACGTCTTCGTCGTTGCGTGGCTTCCGCGCCTCGGCGACGTGCTCGAGCTCTGCGAGAAGATCGACGACGAGTCGCTTCTCGACATGCCGTTCAATCCGCGCATGCCGGCACAGCTTGCGAGCTCCGAGGACATCTTTTCGATCATCCAACGCGGTGACGTCCTGCTTCACCGTCCCTACGATTCGTTCAGCGCGATCGTCGAGTTCCTGCACGCCGCGTCGACCGACCCGGGCGTCGTCGCGATCAAGCAGACGCTTTACCAGACCGACGAAGGCTCGCCCGTCATCGAGAAACTGATCGCGGCAGCGAACGCCGGCAAGCAGGTGACTGTCGTCATCGAGCTCCAGGCGCGTTTCGAGGAACACAAGAACATCGAGTGGGCGCGCAGGCTCGAGGAGGCCGGCGCGCAGGTCGTCTACGGCCTCGTCGGCATCAAGACGCACTGCAAAATGGCGCTCGTCGTCAGGCGCGAGGGGGACGACCTCCGCCGCTACGTCCACCTTTCCACCGGAAACTACACGGTCAACACCGCGCGCAGTTACACAGACATCGATCTGCTGACGTGCGACGAAGCGTTCGGGGCGGACGCCGCACTCCTCTTCAATCTACTCACCGGCTACAGCGTGGCGACGATCCGCGAGGTGTTCGAGCAGGAGTCGACGCGGCCGCGCTGGCAGCGCTTCATCGTCGCGCCGTTCGACTACCAGCGCTGGCTCATTGACGCGATCGACCGCGAGGCGAAACACGCGGCCGCCGGTCGGGAAGCGAAGATCGTAGCTAAGTTGAATGCTCTCTCCGACCCCGCGGTCATCCGCGCCCTCTACGCCGCGAGCTCCGCGGGCGTGAAGATCGATCTCTTCGTGCGCAGCATCTGCTGTCTCGTTCCCGGACTCGCGGGCGTCAGCGAGAACATCCGCGTCTCGTCGCTGATCGACCGCTACCTCGAGCACTCGCGACTCTACTCTTTCCACAACGGAGGGGACACCGAGGTCTTCGCGGCGAGCGGCGACTGGATGCAACGCAATTTCTCCCGCCGCATCGAAGTGACCTGGCCGATCATCGACCCGAAGAATCGCGCCCGCGTCTGCGACGAGATCCTGGCCCGCACCTTTGCCGACAACGTGAAGCGGTCGGAGCTGCAGTCGGACGGAACCAGTGTCCGCTGCGGTCCTCCCGAAGGCGAGCCCGCGGTGCGCTGCCAGGAGCGCTTCATCGAGGACTCGCGACGCGACGCGGTCGCCGTCGGCGACTACGAAGACGCCATCGCCGAGGCAGCCACGATTCGGAAGAAGGCGAAGAAAGGGAAGAAGAACAAGAAAGGGTGACCGCGCTCCCTTCGGGCTGACTCCTCCACTCCACTCTTCCTGCCCTCGAGTTGCCATCCTCTTTACCCCTCCTGCATCGCCCTTGCGACTCCGCCGCTCGATACTCCTCTCGCCAAGGAAGGAGTAGTCGACATGACTTCGAGCATCTGCACTCTCATCCCTGAAGACCGCTTCAAGCCCCGTAGAAACCAGGTGCGCGAGTACACCGCGGGGGGACGCACCAAGGGCGCCGTCCTGCGTGCGCACCTTCGCTGGGCGCGCGAGCACGCCAGCATGGATGACTTCAAGGCGATGCTCGACGCCATGCCGGCGGCGCGCGTCGCGGAGCTCTCCTCTACGATCTACGCCACCTCCTGGTACCCTCTTCAGACCCTGATCGACCTCGACCGCGCGATCGTCGCGACGATCGGCTCGGGCGAACGCTTCGTGATGCGGAGCGTCGGGCGCTTCTCGGCCGCTACGAACCTCGGTCAGTTGCACCGCTCTCTGGTTCGCGAGGACCCGCACCCGTTCCTCCGCCACGTCGCGCTACTCCAGGGCCAGTTCACAGACTTTGGCGCATCGACCTGGGAAAGCCTCGGAGGCGCATTCGGCCGCGTGACGCATCGCCACTGGCGCTGCTTCAGCCCGCTCCTCTGCGAAGCCTCCATCGGCTTCTACGAGGAGTGCGTTCGCATGGCCGGCGGCACGAGCGTTTCCGTCGAAGAGACCGCCTGCGTCTGTCGCGACGACAAGCACTGCGTCTTCGAAGTGCGCTGGAGAGCATGAGGCTAGAATCGCAGATGCGATGACCATCACCGACTACCACACCCACACGTTCCGCTGCGGCCATGCCGTCGGCACGACGCGCGAGTACGTCGAGGCCGCGATGCGGAACGGAATCACCGACATCGGCCTCACCGACCACCTCTGGCTCTACTTCGCCCCTGCCGGCGACCGCGATCCGCGCTGGGCCATGGCGGAGGACCAATACGAGGCGCACTACGCCGAGATGCTCGCGGTCCGCGAGGAGTATCGCGGGCGCATCGACGTCCGCGTCTCCGTCGAGGCCGATTTCGTCGCGGGGCACGAGGACGAGCTGCGCTCGATTCTCTCCCGCTACGAATTCGACTACGTCCTCGGATCGGTCCACTTCATGGACGGCTGGCTCATCGACGACGTCGAACAGTCGCACCGTTACCGCGAAGAGCGCGTCGCGGAGATCTACCGCCGCTACTTCGCGAACATCCGTAGCGCGATCCGCCTCGGGGTCTTCGACGTGCTCGCGCACTTCGACCTCCCCAAGAAATTCGGCTTTCTTCCGGAGGAGGACCTGACCGGAGTCGTCGCCGAGACGCTCGATCTCGCGAAGAAGGCAGGGGTCGCGATCGAGGTATCGACCGGAGGCCTTCGCAAGCCGGTCGCCGAAATCTACCCGGCTCCTGCGATTCTCCGCGCGATGAAGGAGCGCGAGATCCCGATCGTCCTCTCCTCCGACGCACACGCGCCGGAGGAGGTCGGGGCCGGCTACGCGGAGTCCGTCGCGCTGGTGCGAGAAGTCGGATACGACGAGCTCGTCGTGTTCGAGAAGCGCCAGCGACGAACGGTCGAGCTCGGCTGATGTGGAGTGCGAAAGCGTAGCTTTCACGGTCGAAGCGCAGCTTCGACCTTCTCCGCGCCTAACAGCGTCATCACCCATGTGGAGTGCGAAAGCGTAGCTTTCGCGGGCCGGCGTGCAGCGCCGGCTCACTCTCTACCAAGCCCACCGACCCCTTTGTCTTTGTTCCGGAGTTCAAACGGATCGCGCACATTCACCCGTTCGATCGGAAACCGCATCACTGCATCGAACAGTGAAGGGTGAGTCGTTGCCTCGAACCATGACGCAGAGCACCAGCGATAGTCCGACGCATCCGCCACGAGTCCATGCCTTACCGGGTTCTCGATCACGTATCGCATGCGCGCCAGCCACGAACGTTCGTTTGTAATCAACGTGTCCCAGTACTGAAACCACACCTTCCGCCCCCGCGTGCCATCGATCGCGTTCAGCGCGATGGCACTGCGTGAGTGGAGTTTCTGCACGAACGACCGAAGCAGACTCTCCGGAAACTCCGCAACGATGTGGTAGTGGTTCGCAAACACCGACCAGGATTGGAGATCGATGTTCATGGACGATGCGATGGAGTTGATCGTGTCGTTCAGAAGATCAAGTCTCCGAGCGTCGGAGAAGAGCAACTGCTTGTTAAGCGTACCTGCGGTCAGAATGTACGTTCCGCGCTCGCTGAATCGATGGACCGGTGAATGAGGCCAGTCAGGCATTCACCTACGCTACCTCGGGAGTCGAGTCATTGAGCCGGATTCCACCATGCGTAGAATGCCGGGCTCGGGTTGGTCCGGCATACGCCGGACCGCGAAAGCTTCGCTTTCGCACTCCACATGGGCAGGAACCTCGGGCGGCGTGGTGACCTGCCGACGCTTCGCGCCGGACCGCGAAAGCTTCGCTTTCGCACTCCACATGGGCTACGTGACGAGCGTCGTGATCCAGTACACGCTCGCGCCAATCAGCGCGGCGCCGGGGATCGTCAGCACCCAGGCCCAGATGATCTGGCCGGCGACGCCCCATCGCACCGCGGAGAGGCGTCGGATCGCGCCGACGCCGACGATCGACCCGGTGATCGCGTGCGTCGTCGACACCGGGATGCCGAAGGTCGTCGCGACGAAGATCGCGCTTGCCGCGGCCGTCTCCGCCGCGAATCCGCCGGCAGGCTGCAGCTTCGTGATCTTCGAGCCCATCGTGTGGATGATCCGCCAGCCTCCGGCGAGCGTGCCGAGCCCGATCGCCGCGTGCGCCGCGAGCACGACCCAGAACGGAACTTCGAACGTCTTGATGTAGCCGGCCGTGAGCAGCACGCCGGTGATGATGCCCATCGTCTTCTGCGCGTCGTTCGCCCCGTGGTTGAGGCTGAAGAGCGCGGCCGAGACGAGCTGCAAACGCCGGAACCAGCCGTCGACGCGCGCGGGCGTCGTCCGGCGGAAGAGCCAGTAGATCGCGAACATGATCAAGAGACCGAGCATCAAGCCGATCAGCGGGGAGACGACGACGAAAATCAGCGTCCAGGTCCAGCCCGACGCGACGATCGCGGCGAAGCCTGCCTTCGCGATCGCGGCGCCGGCGTAACCTCCGATCAGCGCGTGCGACGAGCTCGTCGGGAGCCCCCAGTACCAGGTGAGCAGGTCCCACACGATCGCGCCGATCAGCCCGCCGAAAATGACGGAGTAGTCGACGACGGCGATGTCGATCATTCCCTTGCCGATCGTCTTCGCGACCGCGGTGCCGAAGAAGAACGCCGCGATGAAATTGAAAAACGCCGCCCAGATGACCGCTTGCGCAGGCGAGAGCACGCGCGTCGACACGACCGTGGCGATCGAGTTCGCGGCATCGTGAAACCCGTTGATGTAGACGAACGCGAGCGCCGTGGCGATCAGACCGACGACGATCCAGAGCTCCATCGCGGTTCTATCCCTGCTTCACGACGATCGATTCGAGCAGGTTCGCGACATCCTCGGCGCGGTCCGTTGCCCGCTCGAGGTAGGTGAGAATGTCCTTCCACTTGATGATCATGATCGGATCCTTCTCTTCGTCGAAGAGCGCGCCGATCAGGCGCCGGTGGATCTCGTCGGCCTCGTGCTCGAGACGGTTGATCTCGATCGACCGCTCGAGCACTCCCTTGCGCGTCTCGAGCTCCTGAAGCGCCAGACGGATCTCGCGCGTCTGCGCGGTGAGGAGCGCGAGGATCTCACGCACGCCCGGGCGAAGCGTCGCGATCCTGTAGAGCGTGAAGAGATTCGCCGCGTCGTCCATCGCGTCCATGACGTCGTCGAGAGCTCCCGCGAGCTCGTGAATGTCCTCGCGGTCCATCGGCGTGACGAACGTGCGATTGAGACGCTGGAAGATCTCGTGTGTCCAGAAGTCGCACTTCTCCTCGAGGTCGCGGATCTCGGTCGCCTTTTCGTAGAGGGGCGGCTCGACCGACAGCATCTCCTCCAGGGCCCGCCCCGCCTCGACGAGCAGGTCGGCCATCTGGAGAAAGTCGCTGTAGAACTTCTCTTCCCTGGGAATCAGCCTGAAGCCGGCCATTGGCGGCCCTCCGTACAGCGGGCGGATTCTACCAAACCGGGCCTCGCGAAGACGGTCAGTCGCTCTCGGCGCGAGCCGATTCATGTGGCGCAGGCACTCCTGCCTGCGCGCGGCGCAACGCGCCGCCCAAGTGAGGCGGGAGGCGAAAGGCGACAAGGCGAGGAGCAGACGCCGGCAGCGCCGGCCTCTTCAGTCTTTCCGCATTCCGCGTTCCGCAATCCGCAGTCTCCTGGTCGCCCCGCGTCGCGGGGCGACGCGCAGGCAGGAGTGCCTGCGCCACATGCAGCGCCTCACGCCGCGCGATCGAGCGGCAGCCTCACTTCGAACGTCGAGCCCTCGTTTACCCGGCTGATCGCCGTGATCGAGCCGCGGTGAAGCTGCACGAGATGTTTGGTGATCGCCAGCCCGAGCCCGGAGCCGCTGATCTGCGACCGGCTGCGGTCGACGCGGTAGAAGCGGTTGAAGATCCGCTCGAGGTCGCGTGACGGGATCCCGGGGCCGCGGTCGGTCACCCTAACGATGGCCTCCCGCGAGCAACGCTCGACCGCGATCCGGACCGCGCTCGAGCCGTCACCGTACTTCAGGGCGTTGTCGATGAGGTTCGAGAAGATCTGTTCGACGCGCAGGCGGTCGGCGACGACCTCCACCTCGTCCCCTTCCACGAGGACGCCCGGAGCGGTCGACGCGCCAAACTCCTGAGCGACGTGGACGAGCACCTCGCGCAGGTCGAGGCGCTCGGGGCGCAGGACCAGGTCGCCCGCCTCGATGGCGTTGAGCTCGGAGAGATCGCGCACGAGCCGCTGGAGCCGATCGAGCTGACGCGTCACGATCGAACGCAACTGCGCCTCGTCCTCCGGCGACAACCCTCCCATCTCGAACGTCTCGATCGCGGAGCGGAGCCCCGCCATCGGCGTGCGCACCTCGTGCGAGAAGTCGGAAATGAAATCGCGACGGATTCCTTCGAGCCGCTCGATGAGCGAGACATCGATGAAGAGCGCGACCGCCGCCGCGTCCGACACCTTCCGGACCGGGAAGACCCGAACCTCGAGCGTGCGCATCCGCCCCTCTGCCTCCACCGTTTCGCGGTAAGACGAGGCTTCCCCTTCGAGCGCCCGGTCGACGGACGTGGCCAGTTTCGCGCTGCGGACCACCTCGAGAAACGGCTTTCCGATCAGCGACGTGCGGAGGTCCACGAGCTCGGCGAGCCGCCGGTTCGCGAGCACGATCTTCCGGTCACGCCCGACCGCGAGCAGCCCCTCGCCGATCGAGTCGAGGATCTCGACCGTCAGCGCCCGGTTCTGGTCGAAGCGCTCATGGAGCTGCAATGTCTGATGTCGCCATTCTTCGAGAATGCGCGCGAGGTCGGCGAGCTCGGGAAAGAGCTCCGCCTCGAGCGAGGTCTCGTGCGCCTCGCGCCCGACCAGCGCGCGCGCGCGTTCGGTCAGCAGCTCCACCTGGCGGAGCCGGTTTTGCCAATAGAGATACAACCCGGAAAAAGGAAGAGTGAAGAGCCCGAGGACGACCAGCACTGCCGCGACGACCAGCCGCTGGGGATCGAGCCCCGTCTCGACATGGAGGAAGAGCGCGACCGCGATCGCAAAAATGATCGAGAGCAATCCCACGAACGAAAGGAATCGAAGCAGGGACGCCGTCGACCGCATCGCTCCCGGCTCCTCAGACCCTGACGCCGGCGCCTGCGCGCACCGCGGGCTCGAAGCGATAGCCGGTGCCGATCACGGTGGTGATCCGGTCTTTACCGATTTTCTTCCGGAGATTTCGGATGTGCGCGTCGACCGTGCGCGTCTCGACGTCTTCCGACATCTGCCAGACCTCGGAGAGGATCCGATCGCGTGAAACGACCGCAGGGCGGCTCCGGATCAGCATCCAGAGCAGCTCGAACTCCTTCTTCGCGAGACGGACCTCTTCGCCCATCACGTACACGCGAAAGGTCTTGCCGTCGACCGAGAGCTCGCCGTCGTCGTAGCTCGAGGCCGCGTCCTCGTAGCCGCGGCTGCGTCGGAGGATCGCCTGGATCCGCGCGACGAGCTCGCGCACGCTGAACGGCTTCGTGAGGTAGTCGTCGGCGCCCAGCTCGAGCCCGGTGACGCGGTCGCGTTCCGAAGTGCGCGCGGTGAGCATCAGGATCGGCAGGCCGCGCGTCGCCGGATCGCGGCGCAGCTCGCGGCAGATCGTGAAGCCGTCGAGGTCAGGGAGGTTGAGGTCGAGGATGAGGAAGTCGAACGCGGAGCGCTGAACCTCGAGCAGCCCTTCCTGGCCGTTCGCGAAGTGCTCCACCTTGTGCCCCTCACGCTCGAGATTGAGCTTGATGGTGAACGCGAGATCCGCGTCGTCCTCGATCAGTGCGATTCTGTTCATCCGTTGTCGATTCCCGCGTGCTTGACCACGTTTCCTTCCACGAGCCAGACCACGAGCTCGCCGATGTTGGTGGCGCCGTCGGCGATCCGCTCGAAGTACTTCGCGACGAAGGTGCGGCGGATCGCGCGAGAGATGTTCCTCGCGTCCTCGAGCATGTAGGTCAGATGCTCGCGGAACGACTGTTCGGTGAGCTGGTCGACCTCGTCGTCGCGCGCGATGACTTCCCGAGCGAGCGCCGCGTCGCGCTTGACGAGCGCCTCGAGCGCATCTTCGAGCATCCGCTGGGCGGCGCGGGCGAGCGGAAGCACGTCCGGGTTCTTTAGCGGAGGCTCCGCCCCGAGCTCGACGACCCGCTCGCAGACGTCCTGCGCGAGGTCGGCGATCCGCTCGATCTCCGGTGTCGCCTTCATGATCGTCGCGATGATCCGAAGGTCGCCTGCCGCGGGTTGCATCTTCGCGATCAGCTCCATCGCGTATTGGTCGATCTCGAGCTCGTGCCGGTCGACTTCGTCGTCACGCGCGATCACCGCCTCGGCGAGCGCAACGTCCCGTTCCTCGAATGCGCGGATCGACTTCGCCACCGCATCCTCGGCCTCGGCACCCATCCGGAGCAGCAGCTCCATCAG
>JBPPMG010000475.1:0-2948 GCA_051305935.1 Thermoanaerobaculia bacterium | reverse complement strand
ATGTCGAGAATCGAGGCGGAAGGCGTTCCTTACGACGAATCTTCCCCGCTCCTCGCCCACAATCGCATGGTTCATGGGGAATTGATGGACGCGCTGTCACCCCGACTCCTGCGGGGGAGGCTCATCTCTGCCGAGGATGCGCGCCGGGCAGAGCCGGTGGCCGTCATCAGTCGCTCGCTCGCTTCGGCGCTGTGGCCGCGCGCCGACCCGATCGGACGGAAAGTCCGTGCTTCGCGAGCCGAGGACGCCCCCTGGCTGGAGGTCGTCGGGGTGATCGACGATCTCGAGGAGTTCTACGGTGAGCACAGCCGCTCGATCTGGCAGCCGGTGAAGCTCTACACCGACCAACCGCTGGCGAACCAGATGGTGTTCGTGGTGCGGGCGCGGGGAGCAGCGGGCCTCGAGGCGGCCATGCCCGCGCTGCGCGAGAGCGTGCACTCGATCGACGACTCGCTCGAGATCTTCGAGGTCTTCACCGCCGATGATCTTTACACGCAGTCCCTGACCGGGCGCCGCTCGGCGCGGACGCTTACGGCTGGCTTTGCGCTCCTCGCACTGCTCGTCGCTGCGATCGGCATCTACGCCGCGATGGCTTTCGCCATGAGCCGCCGTGGCCGCGAAATCGCCGTTCGCCTCGCTCTTGGCGGAACCGGGGCAGCCCTGACGCGGCACTTCATGGGTGGGGCACTTCGCACCGTCGGAGTGGGGATCGGCATCGGCCTCGCGGCGACATTCGCACTCGCGCGCGCGTTTGGCAACGCCCTCGATCAGGGCGATCCAGTGTCGTGGACGGTCGTGCTCGGCGCGGCATTCCTCCTCGCCACCGTCGCTGTCACCGCGTCCTGGCTTCCCCTTCGCCGCGCCATCAGGATCGAGCCCTCGGCAGTCCTGCGCGGCGACTGAGTTTCGGCTGGCGGCGGATTCTGGGCGAAATGGATCCGACGCTGCGAGCGTCACCTGCTGACGAGCCCCAACGGCACGCCGTTGGTGCAGTCGATGCGCAGCAGATCGCGTCTTCCGGCGCCGTACCTGCCAGGGGGCACCTCGTAGTCGCCTTTCCCGAACATGGATCGGATCATCGTCAGGCGCGTGCCGTCGCGCGGGTCGATCAGAGGGCTGCGGCACTCACCGTCCGCGAGGGGGGCGCCGTCCACAAACCGGAAGCTCGCCGGCAGGTTATCCGCAGCCCGCGCGGTCGAGTCTCCCGGCGTGCTCCCATCGCCAATCGTGACGCAGCCGGGAAGGATGAGCAGCGCCGCCGCGAGAATCCAGCGGGCACCGGAACGCACGTCTCTGGTATCCATCGGTAGCTCCTTGAAAGGGCGTGATCGTACCACTGGATTTTGGCCGCTCGCCGAACTGGCGAACAGGATCGCGGCGGCGCTGTAGCGGTACCTTACGACCGGCTTTCGGCGATCCGTTTCAGACCCTGCTGCTTCGTGCGGACGAACCACTCCATGTGCCGGCGGAGAAACAGCCGATCGGCCAATGCGCCGAGCACGCCGAGCGGCGCCTGCCAGGTCAGGATGTCCCGCATCAGAGTCCCGTGCTCGACGGCATGAAATTCGTGGATGTGCCGGAGCCAGGCGAACGTTCCCTCGACCATCTCGTCGACGAATCGATGCGGAGGCTCGACTTCGGTGATGCGCGCGACGAATCGCTGACGAAGCCCGAAGTGACGCCCCTCGAAGGCGACGAGATCGCCGAGCTCCAGAAGGCCCGAGGTGCGTCCCGGGGGAACGATGCGCTCGCCCGAAAAGGCCGCGCTCTCTTCATGCGCGTCGACGTCGCGGGCGAGGTCGAAGCAGAGCCCGGGCGGCGCGGCGATGAGGGTGTCGATCGTGATGGTCGTCATGGAGCCTCGATCGTATATCGGAGCGGCCGTATACCAATCTGGACGGGGTCCGTATCTAGTGGCGAAAGGATGAGCCCATGACTTCTCGCCTGACTGCCCTGACAACGATTCTGTTCTTTCTTTTTACCGCAGCTGCCTTCGGCCAAACCACTGAGCCGATTGAGAATCCGCCAGCCGTCACGGAGTCCGTTGACCCTGTGCCACCCACGACGGCCTCCGCTCCTGCCGAAGCCGCTTCCGAATCGCAGATCCTCGAGGACTTTCAGCGTCTGCTCCGGGCCCATCCCGACGAGCTGAGCGCGATCATCCGGCTCGATCCCTCCCTGCTGGCGAATTCTCAGTTTCTGGCCCAGTATCCGGAGCTCGCCGCGCTGGTGGCGCAGTATCCTCAGCTCGGCCGGAATCCGCGGCTCTACGTCGATCGTGCATCGCTCCATGGCGGGTTCTATACCCGGCGCGTTCCGACGGCCGCCGAAACGATCGCCGAGATGGCCTCCATCACGCTGACGGTGCTGATCATCGCGATGGCCGTGATCTGGCTCATCCGCACCATCATCGAGCAGCGTCGCTGGAGCCGTCTCGCGAAGGTGCAGAGCGACGCGCACGGCAAGCTGCTCGACCGCCTGACCCAGAACGAGGACCTGCTGCGCTATATCGAGTCGCCGGCCGGGTCGCGGTTTCTCGAGTCGGCGCCGATCCAGGTCAGCACCGGAAGCAGCCTGCCGAGATTCGCACCGGCGTCGTCGATGCTCTGGTCGCTGCAGGTCGGGATCATCGTGGCCGCCGGATCGCTCGGAATCCTGCTCGTGTCCGGTTTCCTGGCCGAGGGAGCGAGAGAAATGCTCGCGATGGGAGTGATCGGGCTCTGTATCGGTCTCGGCTTCGCGGCCTCGGGGATCGTGGCGTCCCTCGTCTCGAAGCGGCTCGGCCTCGAGCAGGCCCCGCCCGCCGCTCGCGCGGCGGGGGAGTGATCCCGTACCATGGTCAGCACGATGGCGATGTCGATCTTCATGGGTGAGGCCGCCCGCCGGGAAGCAGCCGGCGAGCGGGTCATCCTCCCGATGGACGAAGACGCATTCCGCGCCTTCTACGA
>JBPPMG010000438.1:0-9043 GCA_051305935.1 Thermoanaerobaculia bacterium | reverse complement strand
CCGTGAGGGCGACCGCACCGAGCGCCAGTGCGTCGACCAGGCTCGCGATCGCAATCGCAGCCGTTCCGCCGACGGGGACCGTCGCGACTGCGGCGAACGCTGCCAGCCCCGCTCCCGTCGCGATCAGCGTCGCGCGCCGGCGGTCGATCGATGCGATGCGGATTCCAGCGATCGCGAGCGGCGCGCGCAGCGCGGCGAGCGCGGCCGCGGACGCGACGAGTGCTGCGAGCCCCCATCGAGGAATCGATCCGGAACCCGTCCACGCGCAGAGGAGCAGCGCTGACGAAGCGAAAAGGGAAGTTGATGCGATGGCAAGATTGCGGAGAGCTGGCGACTCGTCTTCGCGCCGCATCGCCAGAAAGAGAGACGCGCCGAGAAGGACGCCGACGAGCCGGAGTGCTTCGCCCCAGGCGATCCCGTCGGGCGGTGGGATCACGCAGCTGCAGCCGAGCGAGAGTCTCCCCGCACGCCGCCCTCTTCCCGCCGAAAGACCCGACCCATCACTCCCCCCCGAGCCGCCTCACGTTTTTCTGTGCCTATCTAAGGATAGCCAATTCTAGACCTGAACGCCCCCGAATGGAACCAGGAGCGCCGAAACGCCCCTCGCCTCCCTTTTTCGATTTGTCACACCGCGGCCGCAACCGTGGTGGTTGAATCCCGTTCATCGCTGGCATCAACCACTCAGAAGGAGAATCACATGCATTCACTGAAGCGCATCACCGCCGCAGCGATCGCCGTCGCCGCGCTGACCGCCGGCACCGCGAGCGCGCAGATCCGCGGCATCTCGCTGCCCCCGAGCGGAGACAACCAGAAGGCGAAGGTGGTCCAGTACATCGGCCCCGTCAAGGTCGCCGTCGAGTACAGCAGCCCCGACGTGACGGGGCCGCAGGGCGAGGACCGGCGCGGAAAGATCTGGGGCGGGCTCGTCCCGTACGGCCTGACCGATCTCGGCTTTGGCCCCTGCCAGTCCTGCCCCTGGCGCGCCGGCGCGAACGAGAACACGATCTTCACGGTCTCCCATGACGTGAAAATCGAAGGCAAGCCGCTGGCGGCCGGCTCGTACGGTCTTCACATGATCCCGGGCAAGGACGAATGGGTCGTCATCTTTTCGAAAGACTCGAGCAGCTGGGGCAGCTACACCTACAACCCCGCCGAAGACGCGCTGCGGGTGACGGTCAAGCCGCAGAAGGCCGAGTACAACGAGTGGCTCACCTTCGAGTTCGTCGACCGCAAACCGACGCAGGCGGTCGTCGCGCTGAAGTGGGAAGAGCTCGCGGTACCGTTCTCGATCGCGGTCGACAGCCCCAACGAACTCTATCTCGCACAGATCCGGCAGGAGCTCCGAAGCTACCCCGGCTTCACCTCCGAGAACTGGCGCGCGGCCGCGCGTTTCTGTCTCGACAACAAGATCAACACCGCCGAGGCCTTGAGCTGGGCCGAGACCGCGGTCAATGGCCTTCGCGGCGGACAGGGCGAAGTGAGCTTCAACACCCTGATGACGCTCGCCGACGCGCAGGAAGCGAACGGCAAAGCGGCCGAGTCGGCCGCGACGCGCCAGCGGGCCCTCAACGACCCGAGCGCCTCGGTGATCGACATCCACATGTACGGGCGCACGCTCCAGATGGCGGGCAAGAACAAGGAAGCGCTCGCAATCTTCCAGATGAACGCGAAGAAGAACTCCGGCAAGTGGCCCGTCGAGCTCGGCCTCGCACGCGCCTATTCGGCGATCGGAGACCACAAGAAGGCGCTCGAGCACGCGAAGCTGGCGGTGAAGACCGCGCCCAGCCCGGCGAACAAGCAGAACGCCGAGATGGTGCTGAAGCAGATCGAGGAAGCGGCGAAGAAATAGCAGTTCCTGCCGCATCGCAGCAGGTGAAAAAGGAGGCCGGAAGGCCTCCTTTTTCGTTAGGCCAGGAGGCGAGAGGCGATGAGTAACCACTCGCCCGGCCTCGATGCCGCGACGCGGTGTTAAGGCTCGGCGATTGGTTACTCATCGCCTTTCGCCTATCGCCTATCGCCTGCTTTGACCTATGACCTTTGGCCCCTGGCCTGCCTACTCGTACCTGAGCGCCTCGACCGGATCGAGCTTGGAGGCTTTCCAGGCTGGATAGATGCCGAAGAAGAGGCCGATCGAGATCGATACGCCGAGACCGACGAGGATCGACCAGAGCGGCGTCGCGGTCGCGAGGGGGCTCACCTTGCGGACGATCATCGCGATCGCCAGGCCGACGCTGATCCCGATGGCCCCGCCGAGTGCGGACAGCGCCATCGCCTCGGTGAGGAACTGGACCACGATGTCGCGCCTGACCGCGCCGATCGCCTTGCGAATCCCGATTTCGCGCGTCCGCTCCGTGACCGTCACCAGCATGATGTTCATCACGCCGACGCCGCCGACCAGGAGCGAGATTCCGGCGATGAAGACCATCGCCATCGCGATCCCGCCGGTGATCTGCTTGAAATTGCGCACCATCGCGTCGTTGGTCCGGATGCCGAAGTCGTTCGGCTTGTTGAACGGCACCTTCCGGCGGACGCGTAGCACCTGCGTCCCCTCGTCCATAATCTTCTGCATCAGGTCGGCGCGTTTCGGGATCGTCGCGATGTTCACGCCGACGTTCCGCTTGATCCAGGGGAAGTGCGAGTCGAAGGTCGTGATCGGCATGTAGAGGTGCTGATCGACCGACTCGAAAAAGCTCTGCCCCTGCTTCTCCATGACACCGACCACCAGGTAGCTGCGCCCCGCGATCGAGACCTTCTTGCCGAGCGGATCGAGTCCGGCGAACAGAGTCTCTGCGACTTCGTTGCCGATCACCACGACCTGCGCCGAGCGCTGCACGTCGCCCGCGGTGATGAACCTCCCCTCGCCGACGTATTGATTGTTCGCGGGCGGATAGTCCTCGTTCACGCCGATCAGCGTGTCGGGCTGCGCTTCCTCGCCGCCATACTTCGCAAGGGGAACCTGCTGGCCGTCGAACGGGAACCAGTAACGTTCGGGCGATACGGCAGCCATGTCGGGCACCAGCGCCTTGAGCGCCAGCGAGTCCTCATAGGTGAGGTTCTTCCGGTTCCGGATCGACTCGTCAGGTGGACCGCCGGGGCCGAAGCGCTGGTCGAACTTCTGGAACTGCACGAGCGTCGCGCCGAATCGCTCGAGGTTGCCGATCACGTTCCTGTTGAAGCCCTCGATGATCGACACCATCGCGATGACGGTGGCCACGCCGATCACGATGCCAAGGATCGTCAGCGTCGACCGAAGCTTGTGCGAGACGAGAGCTCCCGCTGCGAAACGGACGCTTTCCAGAACGCCGCGGGCGAGGTCGCGGGTCCTGCGGAACCGCCCGGGCGCGCGCCCGAGCTCCAGCATGAGAGTTTCGCTACTCATAGCGCAATGCCTCGATCGGCGGGAGGCTCGCCGCTTTCCGCGCCGGGAAGATCCCGGCGACGACTCCCGTCACGAGCGATACCACGATTCCGGTGACGAGCAGGCCCGGGGTAACCGCGGTCGGCAGCGGAAATGCCGATGAGATCCCTTTTGCGATTGCCGCCCCGAGAATGATCCCGGCGACGCCTCCTCCTCCCGAGAGCATCACGGCCTCGGTCAGGAACTGCAGCATGATGTCGCGCTTGCGCGCGCCTAACGCACGACGGATGCCGATCTCGCGCGTACGCTCGACGACGGAGACCAGCATGATGTTCGTGATCACGATACCGCCGACGCCGAGCGAGATGCCCGAGATGAAGATCATCAGCGCGAATGCGCCGCCCGAGATGTTTTTCCAGACGTTCTGCAGCGCCTCGCCCGTCACGAACGAGAACGGGTCCTTCGCGTTGAACGGCGTGTTGCGGCGGGATCGGAGGATCGTTCTGACTTCGTCCTCGCTCGCCTTGATGGCCGGGATTCCGCCGACCGGCTTGATGAACAGCGCGAGGCCGCGGCGCGCGCCGTATAGCTTTTCGTAGGTTCGCAGCGGGATGTAGAGCTGCTTGTCCTGGCTCTGCCCGAGCACGGAGCCCTGCTTGCGCATCGTGCCGATGACGCGCAGAGGCTTGCCATCGACGCGGATCACGCGGCCGATCGGATCGAGCTGGCCGAACATCTCGTCCTTCACGTCCCAGCCGATGATGGTCACCTGAGCGGCGTGCGACTCCTCGTTCGCTGTGAAGAAGCGCCCGTCCTCGAGGTCGATGCTCGTGAGCTGATCCATGTTCGCGGTGCCGCCGTTGACCGCCACGTCGGCGAGCCGCTGTGCGCGGTACTTGACGACCATCCGGCCATTCACCGAGACCCCGACCTGCGCGCACGACGTGCAGAGCCGCGTGACCGCGGCCGCATCGTCCCGGTCGATCCGCTTCCGCTTGAGCGCCTCGAGGAATTCCTCGCGGCTCGTGATGATGCCGAACTGCGTCGCGATGTAGACGTCGGGCCGAAGCTGGAAGAGCTGCGTCGCGACGTAGTTGTTCAGCCCCTGGATCACCGCGACGACCGCGACGATGGTCATCACGCCAATGATCACGCCGAGCAGCGTGAGAAAGCTCCGCAACCGGTTCTTCTGAAGAGCCGTCGTGGCAATCGACACTACTTCGGGAACGTGCATGATCGGGCAGTTGGTCGCTGGTTTCTTGTTGTTAGTTGTTAGTTGTTAGTTGTTAGACAGGCGTCGAGTACCGCGTACTGAGTAGGCAATCGCAGCTCAAGCCAATCCGCGGGTGCTTTTCATTCCGCATTCCGCATTCCGCATTACGACGGCGGCGCGCCGCCGTCCCCCTTGCCCTTCTTCTCTTCCAGCTTCACGGTGTCGCCGTCCTTGATTTCTCGAAGAATGCGGAAAGGGCCGGTGACGATCGTCGCGCCCGGGGTGACACCCTTGACGATCTCGATCGAGAGATCGCCGGTGATGCCGGTTTCGACCGGAGTGAACTTCACGGTCTTCGTCGCCTCGTCGAAGACGTAGACCCCTTCTTCCTCGGATTTGTCCGACGCAGGGGGACCGCCCGCCTTCGCGTCGCTCACCGGTTTGTCACTCTGCCGCTCGCGCATCACGAGCGCCGCGAGCGGAATGGCAGGCACGTCGTCCCGCGTCGCGGTAATGATGTCGGCCGAACACGAGAAGCCGGGACGGATGTCGTCCGAAGGGTTGTCGAGCTGGACCTTCACCTCGAAGTTGACCGCCTCACCGCCCCCGCCGGTGGCCCCTTCCATGGGGCTGGAGCCGACTTCGGTCACCGTTCCGGTGAAGGTGCGATTCGGATAAGCGTCAATCGTGACCGTCGCCTTCTGCCCCGTCTTCACGTGCGGGATGTCGGTCTCGTCGACCTCCATCACCGACTCGACGACGCTCATGTCCGAGATCGTCATGAGCTTGGTGCCCGCGTTGTTCATCGTTCCGATGACGGCCACCTCGCCTTCCTCGACGGGCAGCGCCGTGACGATTCCCGCCATCGGCGCGGTGATCGTCGTCTTCGAAAGCGAATCCCTCGCCCCGGCGAGGCCTGCCCTCGACTGCTCGATCCTCTTCTCTGCCGCATCCAGGCTCGCCTCGGCCGAACGGAGCGACGTCTCGGCTGAATCGAAGTCGGCTCTCGGAGAGATCCCCTGGTCGAAGTTCGCCTTCGCGCGATCGAAATTGCGGCGGGCGTTGTCCAGCGCGGCCCGCGCTGCATCGCGGTCGGCGAAGAATGCCTTCAGCCCCGCTTCGGCGCCAGCTGCGGAGGCCGCGAGCTGCGCCTTGTCGATCTGAAGAAGGAAGTCTCCCTTCTTCACGTGATCTCCTTCGCGCACCGCCAGATTCACGATCTGGCCCATGACGTTCGCAGAGATGTCGACCTTGCGCTTCGCCTCGATCTTGCCGTTCGACGAGACCTTGCTGACCAGGTTCGCCTTCTCGACTTTCGCGGTGGTGACCTGTTTGACGTTCTTGTCCTACTGCTTCATGCCGATCGCAACCGACGCGGCGGCAACCAAAACGATCACGATGCCGATCGCAACCTTCATCTTCGTGCTCATGCTAGAGACGTCTCCTGACACTAAGTTGGGTTCGTTCGACGGAGTATACGGAGCGAAGCCGAAAGGGTTTGGTGAAGGAGGGGTGACAGTTCAATGCGGATTGCGGATTGCGGAATGCGGAATGAACGGCGAG
Organism: Thermoanaerobaculia bacterium; assembly: GCA_051305935.1. Taxonomy (GTDB): domain Bacteria; phylum Acidobacteriota; class Thermoanaerobaculia; order Gp7-AA8; family Gp7-AA8; genus JACPDH01. Next base: position 2,909 of record JBPPMG010000438.1, on the reverse strand, counting down.
CTCGGCCGCGGAATGCTGATCGACCTGCCTGCATCGCGCGCCCACCCGAGGGACGATCAGGCGATGAAAGTCGAACTCGCCGAACGAACGAGACGGTTTGCTCTCCGCATCATTGCGGAGGTCGACGGCATGAACAACGGTCCAAAACAATGGACCCTCGGCAAGCAGCTACTCAAGTCGGGCACAGCAATCGGGGCGATCTACCGGGAGGCCTGCCGGGCAGAAAGCCGTGCGGACTTCATCCATAAGATATCGATGGCGGAGAAGGAAGCCGACGAAACCTGCTACTGGCTCGAGTTGCTGTCCGAATCCGGCACGATCGACCCACAACGGATCGAGCCGATCCTCAAAGAGGCAAACGAGCTGCTCGCCATTCTGGTTGCCTCTGGACGCACCGCACGCTCGCGTGCCGGAATTGCTCGAAACTGACTCGACCCCCGTCGTGCCCCATTTCCGCATTCCGCATTCGCAGTCCTCGTTCCACCATTCCGCACTCCGCATTCCGCAATCCGCATTCACTACCGCTCCTCGAGCGCCCTCAGCTCCCCTCCGGTCACGCGGAGGCGCTGGCCCATGGCGACCGAGAGGCTCGAGAAGTAGTGCGCGGCGAGATCGGGGTGCTTCTCGATGACTGCCTCGAACGCGTCGCGCGACAGCACGTAGAGCTCGCAGTCGGTCGCGGCGTCCGCATCGGCCGACCGGCGTTCGTGATCGAGGAAAGTCATTTCGCCGAAGAAGTCACCACGGCCGAGCGTCGCCAGGTGATGGCGCTTCCCCGCTTCCAGCGGCAACAGGATGTGAATCCGCCCTTTCCGGATGAGGAACATCTCGTCGCCCGCATCGCCGGCAGCGAAGAGCTTCTCCCCGGCCTTGCAGCTGCGCATCCGAACCGCGTCGCCGAGCGCTTTCAGCAACTCGGGCTCGATGCCTCGGAAGAGGCTCGTCTCACCCAGCTCCAACGGCGGCCTCGACTCGTGCGGCACCCATCCCGTCTGCAGGAGAATCTCCTTTTCCATCCACTCGATCGCGCTGTCGCGCGTGTCGAAGATCTGGATGCCACCGCTGTCGCCGACGAGGCCGAGCTGGCCGAGGTAGTGCTGAATGTCCTGCCGGCTCGGCAGACTCGACGGCATTCCGCAGAAGATGAGCTCGCCTCCGCCATCGTGAAGCCGCTCGTGCATCTGATGAAACAGATGCCCCGCCGTATAGTCCATCGACTGCACGCGCCGGAAGTCGAGCAGGATGAAGCGACGATGAGTGAGATCGTAGTCGAGCTCGGTGAAGAGCTGGTCGGTCGTGCCGAAGAAGAGGTTGCCCTGCAGCTCGACGATCACCGCCTGGTCGCCGTGCTTGGCGAGCAGGACGATTTCTTCTTCGCTGCGCCGCCGCTTCGATCGCGACTGCCGGAGATCGCGCTTCCGTAGAATGACCGAGCCCTTGATCTGGTCGCGGATGAACAGGACGATCGCGAGGCAGACGCCGACGAGGGATGCCTCGATGAGTCCGATGCTCTCAGCGACGATGATCACCGTCGCGATGACGACGAAGTCGAGTCTCGTCCCGGGCGTTGCGAGCAGCCGGAACATCTTGAAGTCGAACATCCGGACCGCGACGACGAGCAGGATTCCGGCGAGCGCGCCCGTCGGCACCCACGCCACGAGGGGGCTCAGCACGAGGAAGGTTACGAGCGCGAGCACACCCTCGATCACGCTGCTCCACATCGTCCGGCTTCCGCTGGTGACGTTGACGAGCGACGCGCCCATCGTCCCCGCCCCCGGAATGCCTCCCGCGAGAAACGACACCGCGTTCGCCGTTCCCTGCGCGATGAGCTCGCGATTCGAGTTGTGCCTCTTGCGGGTCAGCGCATCGAGGACGACTCCCGTCTTGAGCGTGTCGATCGACAGGAGCGCCGAGAGCGTGACCGCTGGGCCCAGGACGAGCACGATCGACGCCGCATCGAGTTGCCCGAGCGAGCTGACCCGCGCCGTCACCGCGTCGAGGAACGATCCGCCCGTCGTGATCGGCCCGATCACGTGCTTGTTGCCGGCGAGTTGCAACAGCCCGGGCCGCACGAGCGCGAGCAGGAAGTAGGCCGCGATTCCGGAGCCGAGCCCGATGATCGCGCCCGGGACCTTCTTCGTCAGCTTCGGCGCGAGGAACATCGCCGCCATCGTCACGCCGCCGACGACCACGTCGGGAACGCCCCACATCCGCGGCGAGATGAGGCCCTCCCAGAACTGCGTCCCCTTCGGCACGCCGAGAAGCTTCGGGATCTGCGCGACGGCGATGATCACCGCCACGCCGGAGAGGTAGCCGCTGACGACCTGGAACGGAATGTACTTGATGACGCGCCCGAGGCGCACCGCACCGTAGATGAACTGCAGAGCCGCGGAAACGAGCGCGGTCACCGCGAGGAGGCCGACGATCTGATCGGTCGTCAGCTTCCCTCCCGCTGCGAGCTGAAGCGCGAACCCCGCCATGACCGCCGCGGCCGGCGCGCAGGGCGCCGTGATGAACCCGGAGTTTCGGCTCACCAGGGGCGCGGTGATGCCTAACGCCGCCGCGCCGATGATTCCCGCGAGCGCTCCCGCGCCGGCGAGTGACGGCGATGCCGCGACGAAGATCGTGACGCCGAAGGCGATCGCCGACGGGAGCGCGACGAGCATCGCCGCGAGACCGGCCCAGAGGTCGGCGACGAAACCAACCGTCGCTCGCCCGCCCGCAGTCGCGGACGCCGCAGAACCGCCTTCCCCCATTGCCATCGAGTGTGTGCGATTTTACTCCCGCCCGCCGCGATTCGAGTCTGCCATCTGCGCGCCGGGCCCATCGATCACCCCTCTTCGTGATCGGAACGCCCGCACGAGACGTCGTGTCGCCGTCGCCTACCCCCTCCGCACGCACGCCCCGCC
>JBPPMG010000410.1:0-5812 GCA_051305935.1 Thermoanaerobaculia bacterium | reverse complement strand
TAGTTGTTAGTTGTTAGTTGTTAGTTGTTGGTTGTTAGTTGTTGGTTGTTAGGCGAGGGGCGAAAGGCGAGAGGCGATGAGCAGGCGGCGTGGAGGCAAGCGGCGAAAGTCGAGAGACGCGTCGCTTAGCGACGACGGATCGGTAGCCCCCGGCTTCAGCCGGGGGTGGAATCGACGAAAACCTGGGTGCGCCGCGTAGCGGCGCAGGACGTCGAACCCCGGATTTCCTGCGCCGCTACGCGGCGCACGATAACCTCTTCGGCGCAGCACCCCCGGCTGAAGCCGGGGGCTACCGATCCCGCGCCGCATTCGCGGCGCCGGCCGGTATGCGTGAGGACGTGGGGCCGGCGGGACGCGGGCGGCACAGCGGGCCGAAGGCCGGCGCTCCGCCAGACAGGCCCCGCCCCCTTCGGTGTCATGCACCGATTGCGGGGTCGATCGTTTTTCACTCCACATCCGTTACTTCGGTACTGCCACTGCGTCACTGCGTGCGGCCCCGGTCCCGGGGCCGCGGGGTCAGAAGCGAATTCGTGCTCTTGCGCGCTCCGTGGCGCGGGTCTGATGCACGGGGAAGAGGTCGGGGGCGAGCATCTCCCGGTTGAAATCGACGGCGACGCTCTGCCTCACGAGGTCGATCGAGACGATGAGCCGCTCCCGACCGTGCTCGCGGACGACGACTCCGCGATAGCCCTTGAACGACCCCTCGGTGATCTTGACGGCGTCCCCTACCCCGATCCACGGGCACGGGATCAGCGACGCGCCCGCCGCCTGGAGGTCGCGAAGCTGCCCGAGCTCGCCGGCCAGCGCGAACTGGTCGGTGACCTCGAGAAGACTCACGATCACGTCGGACTGCCGGACGACGAGACGCTCGTCGAGCGAGTGGCGGAGGAAGACGTAGCCGGGGAAGAGAGGGAGGTGAGAAAGGCGAATGCGGGATTTCTCAATTGCGCGATTGCGCGATTGACCGGGAGAGGCTGGGAGGTCGGCGTTGGGGATCTCTTCTGTAGAACCCTGAGAGGTCCCTCGCTTCGCTCGGGACGACAGGGGCGCGATCTTCGTGATGATCTCGTTCTCGGTTTGCGGGAGGTAGAAGGGGATCTGCTTCTGGTGGAGGTAACGGGCGAGCGCTTTTTCCTGGCGCGAGCGGACGTGCGCGACGCTCCACGGGCGCGACTCGGCCGGCAGATCGAAGAGATCCGCGGGAAAGAGGTCGGGCTCGCGCTTTAGGATCGGCATGGGTGGAGTGATGTCATTCCGAGCGAAGCGAGGAATCTGCTAAAGAGATCGACTGATCGCTTCCTCAGCGACGAGCCGCGCCATGTGGCAAGAGTTCCTGCGGAGGAAGCGGTCAGTGCGATGTTTAGCAGATTCCTCGCTTCGCTCGGAATGACGACCGCGCCGGTCGCGCAGACTGGCAAAGCTGAATCCGCAATCCGCAATCCGACATCCGCAATCACAGTGGCTCCCCTTTCCCGTTGGTCCTCGAAGCCGGCGCTTCGAATACAACCTCGGGCTGGCCCTTCGCTTTCCGGTGCGCGTTCACTTCGCTCGTGAGCGTGTGCAGTTCCTCGACGAGAGCGTCGTACTCGCCCAGTTTGCGATCGAGAAAGCGCGCAGTGACGCGCAGCTTTTCTTCGATGCCTTTGGGCGTCAGGAGATACGCGTAGGCGGTCTTGCGGCTGGAGTTACGGAAGTTTCGCGCCTTCACCCAGCCCTTCGACACCAGCGCGCGGAAGCAGTAGTTGACCTTGCCCAGACTCATGCCGAGGCGCTCTGCGGCTTCGCGCTGGGTAAGATCCGGCTGCTCCTCGACGAGCTTGAGGAGATGGTACCGGACGTCATCGTCGATCTGCGCGACTGGCATAGATGTTCTCGCCGTGAACAGGTCAAGGGATGGACGTGTTCAACGAATGAACAAGGGTAGCAGCCGGGAGCGCGGAGTGCAACGGAGATTGTGCATGTAGCCAAGGCGTCCCGCCTTGCCCGCGTCGCCGAGACTCGTTCGGACCCTCAAGCTGTGATTCGATGCCTGCGCGTCCAGGCGCCAAGGGCGACGAGGCTCCAGATCTTCGCGGAGTCGACGCTGTTCGGCATCGTTCCCGCCGCGCGCCAGAGATCGCGCGACGCGGCTCCCAGGAGGATCGAGTCCTGTGCGAGCCCGAGGATGAACTCGCGTGCCACGGTGCGGAGCGAGCCTTCGAGGAGCGGGGCGATCGGCAGCGCCGTTTCAATCGCCGCGAGACGACCATCGCGCTCGGGAGTCGCCAGCTCCATCAGCGGCGCCGAAACCTCCGCGCCTCCATCCCTCCCCGCCTCCTGCTCCGGCCGGAATCGCGCGCGGTGCCCGGCGAGCCTGTCCGGGACCACAGGCGGCGGCGCGGGTACGTCTCGTCCGTGCGGATACTCACCGATGAGGTCTAGCAGTTCGGGATCGGTGAACACGACGCGCACCGCCGGCCGCCGCGCGTAGAGCCCGTCGACCAGCCGCGCGAACGCGCCGGAGGGAGGATCGGTTCCCGCGCAGCCACCTGCACCCGAGAGGAGAAGCTCAGCTCCGTCCGCGATTGCCGCGTCCGAGAGAAGCCTTGCCTCGACCGCGGCAATCGACGGCTGGCCGGGAAGCGCGAATGCTCGTCCGAGCAGCTCGAGGATCGCCTCTTCGCTCCGAGGCAACGGCACGCGGCGGTGGATTCCGCTGGTCGCGCCGTTTCCCGCAATCGTGTACACGGGGATCGAGCAGCCCGCTCCGTTCAGAAGGCGCTCGAGCTTGCGGACGCCACAACCCGCGCTCTTCGTGCCGACGATTGCGGCCTTGCCTGCCGACACGCGCTCTCGCAGAACCGCGGCAGTGTCCTGGGCTTCGGCGCTCGCATCGCCAAGCGAGACGAGCCTGACACCTTCGCGAGCGGCGACCAGACACGATCCCGCGGGGAGAACCGTGAGCCCGGCGACGAGCGTCGCCGGTTCGGGGACAAAGCCGGTACGGAGATACGCACGGAGGGCGGGCCAGTCGATGCGCCGGTCGACGATTCCCGATGCGAGCATCGTGGGGAGATCCGAGGCGACCGCGAGCAGGTCGTGACGGCGCAACACGATGAGAGGCTCAAGCCCTCGGGGATCGCGCGCCGCGACGAGTGTCATCGAGTCGCGATCAGCAGCAGCGAGCGCAAAACTGCCAGCGAGCTTCTCGATCCTTGCGGGCCAGACCTCTGGCGGTGCGTCGCGCAATCCGAGACGCTCCGCTCCCCTCCCCGCGATCCATCGCCCGCTCTCGGCAGGTGCTGACGCTGAGGAAAACACAAGCGAAACCTCGCCCACTCGCTCAACCCGCGTCGAGGCTTCGCGTCCCGCACTTCGGGCAATCGCAGTCTCGATCGCAGAGATATCGAGAGCGAGATTTCCAGCTGCTCCTCGCAGCGCGAAGAATGCGGACACGGGGCTCCCTTTCCTGATCTATGAGGCGAAAAGGGTCTTGCAAGTTGCGGGCCGAGGACGCGGCCGATATGGAAAATCGGCCGAAGCGGTTGCGGGGGAACGGGGATGTGGGTGGACGAGTTGTCCCAACGGCTCGAAAGTGAATACCTGTTCGCCAACATCATTGGCGAAATCTGACAAGTCGGTGCGCGATCGAGCAGTCGCTTGGCGGCTCGTAGGCAAGGCGTCCCGCCTTGCTCGCTTCGAGATCGACGCGTCCGGTTTGCGTGAATCTGCGAAGGCCAGAGGCCTTCGCTACATGGCCTTCGTTTACGTGCCGGTCTTCGCGCCGGGCAGGTCTTCGGTGTAGCCGCCGGCGGCGCCGTAGGTTCCGGTGTAGTAGTTGTAGTAGTAGCCGTAGTCGTGCGCCTTCTCGTCGAGGTTGTTGATCAGGACGCCGAGGATGCGCACGTTGGAGCGGGTCAGTTTGTCGCGCACGCGAGCGACGATCTCGCGCGCGGTGCGGCCGCCTTCGACGCAGAGGACGACGCCGTCGCATTGGTGGCCGATCACGATGGCGTCGGCCACCGCGGAAACGGGAGGCGAGTCGATCACGACGTAGTCGTATCTCCCGGCAAGCATCGCCAGCAGCGTGGTCATCGCCTCCGAGGCGAGCAAGCCCGAGGGATTCGGCGACAGCGGGCCGGCCGGCAGCAGGTCGAGGCCGGGAACGAGTGACGGAACGATTACTTCGTCCGCAACGAGGTTCTCGGCGAGCACCGATACGAGACCGACCCGGTTCGACGCACGAAAGATCTCGTGCAGGCGCGGCTTGTGCAGGTCGGCGTCGATCAACAGGACGCGTTTGTTCAACTGGGCCAGCACGATCGCGAGGTTCGCGGACGTCGAGGTCTTCCCCTCTCCGGGCAGCGAGGAGCTGATCACGATCGTCCTCACGCCTCCGGCTCGCGAAAGGAGCAGCGCCGTGCGAATCGCGCGGTAGGCTTCGGCAACTGTCGACCGCGGCTGCGTGTGAGGCAGCAATTCGATGGCGACGCGGGCGCCCGGCTCCTTCTTTCCCTCGGTATCGACAACCTCCGGCGCAGCCGCTCGATTCTTTCGTCTCGAGCCGAAGCCGTAGGCGAAACCGTGGGCGCCGGGCGACGTCTCTCCAACCGCCGGGATCAACCCGAGCGCAGGGAGCTTGAGGTACTGCTCGACCTGCTTGATCGTGCGAAGCGAACGGTCGAGGTACTCGAGGAGGAAGGCGAGCGCGGCTCCGACGAAGAGGCCGAACATCAGGGCCGTCGAGATGTTCCTCGAGTACGACGGCGAGAAGCGCCCGCCCGGCGGAAGCGCGCGATCGACGATCCGGATGTTGGAGACCCGCTCGGTCTGGAGACGCGAGGTCATCTCCATCTCGTTCTGCCTCTCGAGCAGTCCGTCGAGGAGCTGTCGCTTCGTCACGACCTCGGTGTTGAGGTTGTTGTACTCGATCGACGCGCTGCTCAGGTCCATCACGTCGGTCCTCTGGCCCTGGAGGACACCCTGCAACGCCTGCTCGCGCCGGACTGCCGTCATGTACTCGGTGCGCGCCGACTCGCGAGCGTTCGCCGCGATCTGACGGATGGAGGCGTCGAGGTCGACCCGCCCCCTGTCGATCTGCGCCTTGAGCTGCTTCATCGCCGGCCACTCGGGCTTGAAGAGACTCAGCTTCTCGGCGTACTCGCGCTCGAGCCGCGTCTGCTCCTGGTTCATCGCCGCTACCGCGGGCGACAGATTGTCGGCGAGTGATTCGGATCTCGTGTTCTGGTACTCGGTGAACTTCGCCTGCTTCGCCACCCGGTCGGCGATGGCCGACGCGTAGTCATTGTTCAGCGACGAGAGGTTCTGCAGCGTGGGGTTCTCGGTGGGCGCGGCCGAGACGATCCCCTTCTCCCGCCCGTAGGCCTGGAGCTGCCGCTCCTTCTCGCTGATCTCCGACCGGAGCTGCTCGATCTGCGAGGTGATGAAGCGCCCCGCTTTATCGAGCGTCGCGTACTTGGTCTCGAGGTTCCAATCGATGTAGGCCTCGGCGACGGCGTTCGCGACATCGGCCGCAAGCGTCGGGCTCGCCGCGATGTAGCCGATCTCGACGATGTCGGTCTCCTTGATCGGCTGCACCGACACGCCTCCCTGCAACCCGAGGGCCGCGGAGGTGACTCGCGCCTCGGCGTTCGCAAGTGCCTCCTTCGACATGGTCTGCCGCGCCGACGGGTTGAGCTCGGGGTTCTGCAGCAGGTTGAGGCGCCGGACGACCCGCGCGGCGATCTCCCGGCTCTTGATGAGCCGCACCTGCGTCGGAAGGTACTCAGGATCCCACCACGAGTAGTACATCGCGCGATCGCTGACGTCGTAG
>JBPPMG010000110.1:0-20025 GCA_051305935.1 Thermoanaerobaculia bacterium | reverse complement strand
GCCGGCGACGAGAGGCCCAGAGACAGAGACGAACAGCAAAGGCGCTGCGGTCTTCGACCGCACAAAATCAACCAGTCCGTGTAACCTATGCGCCCGGTTTCTTTGTTACCTATGCGCCCGGCAGCACCCAGCAGGCGGAGCGGCTGGACTTTCGTAGGGGCGACGCGGTGCGTCGCCCGTATAGGATCTTCCGGGAACAATGGACCCGAAGGGCTCGATGGTCCCGGATACAAGATGGGCGACCCTGCCAACGCGCGAATTGCAGCCTGCGTTGGCCTTTGACCTTTGGCCTCTGGCCTGCTGTTCGCCTATCGCCTCTCGAACAGCCTGAACACCGTCGCCGCCAGCGCGTCGGAGTCGTGCCGAAGGTAGTTCCCTTCGGAGATGATGTCGCCGAAAAAGGGGCGGACGCCGAGCGCCTCGACGGCAGCGGGGTTGCAGGCGACCGGGAACTGGTGCTGGGCCGCGTAGGCCTCGAGCGTGCGCTCGGAAGGGCGGCGCTCGTTGACGATCATCGCGTCGACGATGGGGCCGGCGTGCTGGTGAATCGCCTGCAGATGCTCCTCGGCGCTGTATCCGTCGGTCTCGCCCGGCTGGGTCATCACGTTGCAGGTGTAGACGCGGAGCGCGCGCGAGGAGCGGATCGCCTCGGTTAGGCCGCGGATCATCAGGTTCGGAAGAATCGAGGTGTAGAGCGAGCCGGGGCCGATGAGGACGAGATCGGCCGCGCGAATCGCCTCGAGCGCGCTCGGGATCGGCTCGGCGTCGGGAGGATCGACCACGAGGCGAACGATGCGGGCGTGGTCGGGGCGGGGACGGAGCGGCTCGGTCGGATCACCACTGATCGCGAGCTCCCCGACGAGCTCGGTCCCGTCGGCGCAGATCGCCCGAACGCGCACGTCCGAGAGTGTCGACGGGAAGATCGAACCGTTCACCCGCAGCACCTCGGAGACGGCGAGCACCGCCTTGTCGAAACTGCCGGTGATCTGCGTCAGCGCCGCGAGCGCGAGGTTGCCGAACGAATGCCCCTGCACCGCCTCGGAGCCGAAGCGAAACGAGAAGAGCTGCGAGAGGAGCTTTTCCTCCTGGGCGAGCGCGACGATGCAGTTGCGGATGTCGCCCGGCGGCAGCATCCCGAGCTCCTTGCGCAGGATTCCGGAGCTGCCTCCCTCGTCGGTCACCGTCACGATCGCGCTGAGCGAAGCGATGCAAGGGGAGGAGCAGCTCGAGCCGACGTGCTTCTTGAGGCCGCGGAGAAGTGTGGAGAGCCCGGTACCCCCGCCGATGGCGACGACGTTCATGGATGGGAGACGACTACTTTCTCTTCAGCTCGGTGAGAACCAGCTTGGCGATGGCCTTGAGCGTGTCGAAGACCCCTGTGCCGTTCATCGCAACAGCCTCGAAAGTCGGCTCGCCCTTGTAGTTGAGCTGACGGTACATCTCCTCGACTGGCAGCGCCGTCGGCAGGTCGCGCTTGTTGAACTGGAGCACGTAGGGGATGTTGTTCAGGTCGTAGCCCTGTTCCTTGAGATTCTTCTCGAGATTCTGGAGCGACTCGACGTTCGAGTCCATTCGAGCCTCCTGAGAATCGGCGACGTAGACTACGCCGTCGACGCCCTTGAGGATCAGCTTGCGCGAGGCGTCGTAGAACACCTGGCCGGGGACGGTGTACAGGTGAAAGCGGGTCTTGAACCCCTTCACCGTGCCGAGGTCGAGAGGGAGGAAATCGAAGAACAACGTGCGGTCCGTCTCCGTGGCGAGGGAAATGAGCTTCCCTTTCGCCTGCGGATTCGTCTTGTCGTAGATCCACTGCAGGTTCGTCGTCTTTCCGCACAGGCCAGGCCCGTAGAAGACGATCTTGCAGTTGATCTCGCGTGCCGCGTAGTTGATGAAAGTCACTGTTCGAAGCCGCCGTTACCGATGGGTTGCCTTGTACAGAGTGTCGATCTCGTCCGTCCCGAGGGCGCGCTACTCGCTGAAGAGGCTGTCGATGTCCTCGTCGGTGATCTCGGCGAAGGGAGACTCGAAGCGTCCTTCCCTGCTCTGCTCGGCGGCCGCCTTCGACACGATCACCTCGAAGGTCTTCTCGAGCTCCTGGGACGCCTTCTTCACGCGGAGGCGGACCAGGCCGAGCGACGAGCGCTCGTCAAAAATCACCACCAGAATCACGCGCTGGGCGACGAGGGAGATGTGGATGTTGTCGCGCTCCCCTTCGTGGAAGAGGATCGAAAACTCCTTCTCGCCGATGAGCTTGGCCAGTCCGTCGGTCGCGGCGACGTTTCCCGCGGTAAGCGAGGCGAGCGAGGTCGCATCGACTCCCTGCATGTCGCCGTGCGCAGCGATCTGCTGTCCGTTCTTGTCGACGAGAAAGACGATTTTGGAGTTGGAGTCGCTCTGCAGCCGAGCAAGGATTTCCTTGATCTGCTCGTACTCCTCCTCATACATCACTAGATCGGCCATTCACTCACACCATACCCGTCGATTTAAGGGACTAATGTATAGCACATCGGCGAACTGAAACCTATGGGAGACAATCGCTTCCGGGCCGCGCCGCCGGTCGTCAGATCTCGCGCCGTCCTTCGAGCGCCTTCGACATCGTGACCTGATCGGCGTACTCGAGATCGCCTCCCACCGGAAGGCCGAAGGCCAGCCGGGTGACGCGCACTTCGAAGGGACGGAGTTGTTGCGCCACGTAGAGCGCCGTCGCCTCTCCCTCGACGTTCGGGTTCGTCGCGAGAATGACCTCCCGGATCGTCCCCTCTCTCACGCGGCGCACGACCCCGCCGACGTCGATGTCGTCGGGGCCAATCCCCTTGAGCGGCGACAGCGAGCCGAGGAGGACGTGATAGAGGCCGCGGAAGTCGCGCGTCGCCTCGACCGTCGCGATGTTGAACGCCTCTTCGACCACGCAGAGGAGCGCGGGATCGCGCCGCGCGTCCGCGCAGATCGAGCAGGGCTCGACGTCGGTCATGTTGTTGCAGACGCCGCAGCGGTGAATCCGCTCCTTGACCTCGAGGATGGCGTGCGCCAGCGCCTCCGCTTCCGCGGCCGGGCGCTTGAGCAGGTGGTACGCGAGGCGCGAGGCAGACTTCGCCCCGATCCCCGGAAGCCGGGAGAGCTCATTGATCAGGTTCGCGAGAGGAGGAGCAGTCATTCGGAATTGAGGATTGAGAGACTAGAACAATAACGACAAAGTGAGATCTTAGTGATGCGCTGTATTTGGTTCACAAATTGAGTATTGATTTTAATCGCTCAATTCTCAATTCGTAATTCTCGATCTCTTTAGAACAGGCCAGGAATCTTCATCCCGCCGCCCAGTCCGCCGAGGGAGGAGGACATCGCCTCGTCGACCTTGCGGCTCGCTTCGTTGACGGCGGCGAGGATGAGGTCCTGCAGCATCTCGACGTCGTTCGGATCGACCGCTTCCTTGTCGATGGTGATCGAGATCAGCTCCTTCGAGCCGCCCATCTCGGCCTTCACCATGCCGCCGCCCGAGGTGCCTTCCACGCGCAGCTCGGCCATCTCGCGCTGCATCTTTTCCTGCATCTGCTGGACCTGCTTCATCATCTGCTTGACGTTCATGACGGCTCCTTCGATTTCTTCTTCGGGCGCACGACTTCGCCGCCCAGGTGTTTTGCGAAAGCCTGGATGACCGGATCGTCCCGGTGCGACGACGCCGCTTTGGCGGGCGCCGCGGCGCTCGCCGCGGGGGACGCCTTCATCGCGGGACGCACCGACATTTTCCGGCCGAACACTTCGGTCGCGATCGCCTCGAGAGGCGCGAGGTTGCCAGCTTCGCCGAGGTAGTCGGCGGCAAAGGCCTCGTCGGGCCCGAATTCGAAGACGAGTGCGTCGCCTTCGACGGCGCTGCGTTTCGCCTGGCGGAGATAGCTCGACGCGACGCGACGGTGCGACTCGACACGCGAGAGAAAGCTGTCGATCGATGCGCCCGGAGCCGGGGTTCCGGCGGGCTCGGAGGTGGCTTGCGCCGCGGCGCGCGGCTCGGGCACGGTTCGGGCGACGTACGCGCTCGGTCGCGGCTGGGGCTGCGCTCCTGCGCGCGGCAGGCTCGCCCCGCCCGAGGCGAGAGCATCTTCGACGGCGAGCATTCGCGGGAAGGCCGCGGCCTTGAGCAGCGCGATCTCCACGGCGAGCCGCTGCGACTCGCTGCGCACGACAATCTCTTCGTCGCGCAGCAACACGTTGATCACGCGCAGCAGATCGTTCGGCGAGAAGCTCGGCCGGAGCTCCTCGAGCGAGACGAGCTCGTCGGGATCGGCCTTCAGGATCGACGGATCGGCGCCGGCGACCAGCAGCATCAGGCTGCGGAGGTAGGCGAGCAGGTCGCGGTAGAGGAGCTTGAAATCGCGGCCGCTCGCGGACGCCTCTTCGACGAGGGAGAGAATGTGTGGCGAGTCACCCGCGGCGATCGCGGCGACGAGCTGCGAGAAGAGACGGCTGTCTGCGAGCCCGAGAATCGAGCCGACGTCGGCGAGGGTGAGCGACTCGGGGCTGAAGGCGATGACCTGGTCGAGGAGCGAGAGCGAGTCGCGCACGCTTCCTTCGCCTCTGCGCGCGATCATCGCCAGGGCGTCGGCGTCTGCCGCGATTCCCTCGGCCCGACAGATGTCCTCGAGCCTGGTGGCGATCTCGTCGAGCGTGATCTTGCGCAGCACGAGCTGCTGCACGCGCGAGAGGATCGTCGCCGGGATCTTGTGCATTTCCGTCGTCGCCATCATGAAGATGACGTGCGGCGGCGGCTCCTCGATCTGCTTGAGCAGCGCGTTCCACGCCTGCCCCGAGAGTGAGTGGACTTCGTCGATGATGAAGACGCGCCGCCGGTCACGGGCGGGCTGGAACTGCATCAGCTCGCGCAGGTCGCGCACATCCTCGGCTTTCGAGTAGGTCGCCGCGTCGATCTCGCGGACGTCCATGTCGATCCCCTCGGTGATCTCCCGACAGATCGTGCACTCGTTGCACGGCTCCTTCGCCGGACCGGCCGCGCAATTCAGCGCCTTCGCGAAGATGCGCGCCGTGGTCGTCTTCCCGACGCCTCGGACGCCGCAGAAGAGGTAGGCGTGATGGATCCGGTTCTGCTCGATCGCGTTCTGGAGCGTCCGCACCACCGCCTGCTGACCGATGATGTCGCGAAACGCCTGCGGGCGCCATTTGCGCGCTAGTGCCTGGTAGGCCATCAGAGACTCGCGGACCGAGAAGCGCGAATTGAGACTTGAGAACTGAGAATCGAGAGATCAGGCAGTGACGCAGTGGCGGCGGCGATGTTCATCTCTGAATTCTCAATTCTTCATTCTCAACTCCGAGCATCCGCTCGGAAGAGCCCAGGTTTGCTGCGGCACACGGGGACGCTGCCTTATCGCTGCTTCCTTCCGGACCTGACGAGGTTCGACGGCTTCCGCTGCACAGGACCCGGGCTCATCCCAGCGGACGAGCCCTACTCGATTCGGCTTTTGGCGGAGAGAGTGGGATTCGAACCCACGGTACGTTTTACCGTACACACGCTTTCCAAGCGTGCTCCTTAAGCCACTCGGACATCTCTCCGCAAGTCGAAAACCGAAATTGAGAATGAAGAATGGAGAATGAGGAATGCAGAAGTAACGGCTTGGAGCTCGCGGTCACTTCTACATTCTCCATTCTTCATTCTTCATTTCGGTTTCTGTGACCGGCACGGAAACCGAGACGATGAACCAGAGCGGCCCAGCGCGTTCGTCTTCTGGCGGAGAGGGGGGGATTCGAACCCCCGGTACCCTTTCAGGTACAACGGTTTTCGAGACCGCCGCGTTCAACCACTCTGCCACCTCTCCGCACCTGAAGACGCCTGGGCTGGGAATGTCGGATCCGTTCAGCGCGCCCGGAGGCGGCGGAAGAACTGCTGGAGGAGCTCGGCCGACTCCGCGGCCATGAACTCCGGAATCAGTTCCACCCGGTGGTTCAGTCGCGAGTCCTGCACGAGGTTCCCGAGCGAGCCGCAAAAGCCGGCCTTCGGGTCGAGCGCGCCAAAGATGACGCGGTCGATTCTCGCGTTGACGATCGCGCCGGCGCACATCGCGCACGGTTCGAGCGTCACTACCATAGTAGTGCCGACGAGCCGCCAGTCGCCCAGCGCCGCCGCGGCCTCGCGGATCGCGTAAATCTCCGCGTGCCCCAGCGGGTCGCCCGCCTGCCTGGCGTTACGGCCGCGTCCGATGACCGCGCCCGATACGTCCGCCACCACCGCGCCGATGGGAACTTCGCCCGCCTCCGCCGCTTCCGCGGCGAGTGCGAGCGCTTCTGTCATCAGCGCTGTCGGATCCATCGCCTGTCAATGACCGATACGGCGGGCTGGTACGCCCGCCGCCTTGTGAGAAGTTGGTGCACCCAGGAGGACTCGAACCTCCAACCTTCTGATCCGTAGTCAGATGCTCTATCCAATTGAGCTATGGGTGCGTCGAAACGCCTCCACGAAAAGGCAGGCCCGGCAGAACTTATTTCCGCCCCGCCGCTTCGGGGAGGCGGATTCTACATCAACGTTCACACGGGAGAAAAGGCCGAAAATTCACGAGCCCACGGTTGGCCGGGGAAGGGTCAGGCAGGCAGTGGCCAACCGTGGGACCCGTGAAAGTGGAGTTCGAAGGGAAAGCCGGGGCGCAGCTCGGACAGGAAGAAAACCGCGGATGTCGTGTCGCACGCTCTCGTCATCATCCCGCCCCACCGGCAACGCATCTCGCTGCGGAGGTAGGTATTATACAGAACTGGTGCCTCGGTGATGCGAGAGTTTTTTCATCCGCCTCTCCGTTCTCCTAGCGAAAGATAGACATGGCCTGCAATCACCTCGGACCGATCGAGATCATGCAACTCGTCGAATCGACGCTCGCGCGCCGAGGTGTGGACGAGGAGACGTGGGAAGGGATGGTCTTCGGCTTCGGCGAGAACGTCACTGGCTCCCAGTGGACCTCGGTCTACACCGAGATCGAGCGTCGCGGAGGCAGCTGGATCGTCACGAAGATCGACCGCATGACGACGCCGATCGATCCCGCCCGCGAAGGCCTCGTCCGCGCTTCGTGACTGTTATTCATCGACCGTGAGCAGCGAGTCGACGAGCCTCTGCACGGCGCTCCGCTTGAAGAAGAGAAGGAGTGCGAACGCGAAGGGAACGAGCGACGCCGCGAGGAGCCATCCCGCGACCCCCTCGATTCCCGGGCTCAGCCCCGTGTGAATCTGCAGGTCGAGCGCGACCGATTCCAGGTCGTTCATCAGCGCCCCGCCTTTCCCTTCGCGATACCAGGCGAGGTAGTTGGCGTCGGTCCGCAGGCGCCACGCGAAGTGGATCGTGTGGATCACGACGAAGAATGCGGCGAAGGCTGCGATGGGGCGCTCGATCTCGGGCAGCTTGAAGCCGACGTTCGCGAGCGCCATGTAGAAGAATGTCGCGGCGAGCAACACTTCGCCGAAGTGGCCCATCGAAGAGACGACGAGCCCGCGCCTCCACTCCGACGACACCGCGAAGAGCCAGAGTGCTGCGAGCGCAACCACGATCGCGAGGGTCCGTCTGTTTCCGCGCACGGTCCACGCGAGCCATCCCCAGCCCGCGGCGATCGCGATCGCGATCGGCAGCTTGAAGTTCTGCATGTGAGTGAAGCCGCCGCCGTAGACGAAGTCGAACGCAGGGATCGCAGGATGACCGAGGAGCCACGACGCGACCGCGTGGCCGAACTCGTGGAAGAGCGTGACGAGCGCTGAGAAGACGAAACGCAGAAACGGGAGCACATAGACGACGACCGCCGCGACGAGGCCAAATCCCAGGATCTTCAGCTCCGAGTGACCGAGGCGTCCGTCCTCGACCGAATCAAAAAGAACGGGGGCCGCGGGGATGTACGCAGGGCGGTAGCTTGGTCTCGGCGGTAGCTCCTCGAGAGGCGCTTCCCGCTCCGGTTGCGGCTCCAAGCGCTGCGACTTGGCGAAAATCACGCCGCAGCGGCTGCACTCGCGCAGCCCGTCGCGCTGCTCGAAGCCGCATTTAGGACATCGCATCGCTCTTTTCTACCATGAGCTGGACTGTCCCGGCGCACACCGCGCGGTAATCGCAGCGACAACACCAAGGTGTCGCTCATCACCCGGGAGCCATGCTGCAAAGCATAGAATTTCTCACTCAGCAATGATTCTGCGGACCGGCGAGACCATCGAGGACGGCTCCGAACCAGCGCGATTCACCGATTCCTCGAACCGCTTCCCGGCCCGGAAGACGGACCTCCAACCATCCCTGGAGGAGCATTCATGACCAGTTTCGTCAACGAGTTCATGGCCCAGGTGAGGGCGAAGAATCCGGCCGAGCCGGAGTTCCTGCAGGCCGTGCAGGAAGTCGTCGAGTCGATCGCAGTCGTGCTCGAGCGTCATCCCGAGTATCGCAGCGCGAAGATCCTCGAGCGTATCGTCGAGCCTGAGCGCGTCATCCTTTTCCGCGTTCCCTGGGTCGATGACCAGGGGCAGGTGCGCGTCAACCGCGGCTTCCGCATCGAGATGAACAGCGCGATCGGCCCATACAAGGGCGGTCTCCGATTCCATCCCTCCGTGAACCTCGGCATCCTCAAGTTTCTCGCCTTCGAGCAGGTCTTCAAGAACAGCCTGACGACGCTGCCGATGGGCGGCGGCAAGGGAGGTTCCGACTTCGACCCGAAGGGAAAGAGCGACGTCGAGGTGATGCGCTTCTGCCAGGCGTTCATGGGCGAGCTCTTCCGCCACATCGGCCCGGACACCGACGTTCCCGCCGGCGACATCGGCGTCGGCGGTCGCGAGATCGGCTACCTCTTCGGCATGTACAAGAAGCTGCGCAACGAGTTCACGGGCGTCCTCACCGGCAAGGGGCTCAACTGGGGCGGCTCGCTGATTCGCCCCGAGGCGACCGGATACGGCGCGGTCTACTTCGCCGCGGAGATGCTCGGCACACGCGGGCAGTCGCTTCAGGGAAAGACCTGCCTCGTGTCCGGAAGCGGCAACGTCTCCCAGTACACCGTGGAGAAGATCCTCGAGCTCGGCGGGAAAGTCGTCACGCTCAGCGACTCGAACGGCTACATCTACGACGAGGCCGGCATCGACGCCGAAAAGCTGAAGTTCGTGATGGAGCTCAAGAACGTGCGGCGCGGCCGGATGAAGGAGTACGTCGAGAAGTTCAAGACAGGCGTCTTCACGCCGATCGACGCGGGGGCGGAACACAGCCCGCTCTGGAACCACAAGGCCGATTGCGCCTTCCCGAGCGCGACGCAGAACGAGATCAACGCGAAGGACGCGCAGAATCTGCTCAACAACGGCGTCTACGTCGTGTCCGAAGGGGCGAACATGCCGACGATGATCGACGGCGTGAAGCTCTTCGTCGACGCGAAGATTCTCTACGGGCCGGGCAAGGCGGCGAACGCCGGCGGCGTCGCAACGAGCGGGCTCGAGATGTCCCAGAACAGCATGCGCATGTCATGGTCGCGTCAGGAAGTCGACGCGAAGCTCCTCGGGATCATGAAGGCGATCCACAAGACCTGCGTCGACACCGCGGACCGCTTCGGCACGCCGGGGAACTACGTCAACGGCGCGAACATCGGCGGCTTCCTCAAGGTCGCCGACGCGATGCTGGACCAGGGAGTGGTATAGAGAGGGCGGCACGCAGCCGCCGGAGCGAGAATGGGGTCGCGATGCGACCCCGTTTTCGTTTCCGGCGACCTCGAGCCACGCCTCGCAATGATCGACACCTTCTTCGTATCCGACCTGCACGGACGCGTCCCGCGGTACGAGGCGCTCTTCGGGGCGATCGCGCGGGAGCGGCCGCGCGCCGTGCTGCTCGGGGGTGACCTGCTGCCGCACGGGCTCGGCGCGGGCGCCGACTCGTTCGTCGCCGAGTATCTCTCGGCGAAGTTTCGCGCACTTCGCGCCGCGCTCGAGGGTGAGTACCCCCGCGTCTTCGTGATTTTCGGAAACGACGACGCGCGGATTCACGAGGAGGATCTCCTCGAAGGGGAGCGCGAAGGGTTGTGGGAGTACCTCCACGGAAAGCGGAGTAGCCTCGGGTCGCTCACGCTTGCCGGCTATTCGTACGTGCCGCCTACCCCGTTTCTCCTCAAGGACTGGGAGCGATACGACGTGGGGCGGTACGTCGATCCGGGCTGTGTTTCGCCCGAAGAAGGCGTGCGGACCGTTCCGGTGCCGGAGAACGAGACGCGCTACGCGACGATCGCGCACGATCTCGACGAGCTGACGCGCGGCGTCGACCCGGCGACGCTCGTGATGCTCGTTCACGGGCCGCCGCACGCGACGAAGCTCGACCGGGCGGCGCTCGACGGCATGGAGGTCGACCACGCTCCCGTTGACCTGCACGTCGGCAGCATCGCGCTTCGACGATTCATCGAGCGGCGCCAGCCGCGCCTCACGCTGCACGGGCACATCCACGAGTCGGCGCGGCTCAGCGGGAGCTGGCGTGACCGCATCGGCGTGACCGAGATGCTGTCGGCCGCGCACGACGGCCCCGAGCTGGCGCTCGTCAGGGTCGATCTCGACAACCCGGCGGGAGCGACGCGGGAGTTGATTCCGGTCAGTTAGGCGCCGCCTGATGTGGCGCAGGCACTCCTGCCTGCGCGTCGCCGAAGGCGACTTCGTAGCGGCACGTACTGTCGTGCCGCTCGCGGATTCCGCGGGCGCTCGGAGCGGGCGACGGCATTCTCGGCCGCAAATCCGGCGCTTCGCGCCGCGCGCAGACAGGAGTGTCTGCGCCACATCGCTGCACCTCACATCACTTCCCTACATCACTTCACCGCACCCTCGCCCCCATCGCGAGCGGCCTTGCGGCGTCGGTCGTCGCGCCGATCTTCGCGGCGAAGCTGGTCCGTCGGAGCACGTCGTCGTCGGTGATGACGTGAACGTCGAGAAGTCCGTCGAGCCTCCGGCCGGTGCGCAGGAAGTTGATTTCCCCGAGACTGAGGCTCCAACCGTCGAGCCAGGCGAGAAGGTCGCTCTTCTGCTGCTCCGTGCCGATGAAGTGAACCAGCAGGTCGATGTCGCTGTCGGGCCCCGCGGTCGCGTTCTTCGTGCTCCCGAACAGGTAGAGGGCCTTGACGCCGAAGCGCTTCGGGTCGAGCAGCGACGCGAGACGCTCGACCATGCGCAGCCGCCACTTCCAGTGCGCATCCTCGTGATGCGGCGACCCTTCGTCGTCGCGGCGCATCGGAATTGGCTCGGCGTCCGAGGCAGGCGCGTCGGTGAGGAACGCGACCGCCTCGTCGGTCTCCCCGTTCATCAGGATCTGCAGCGTCTGCCCTCCCGTGGAGCGCGCCACGTCGATGACCACGATCGTCCCTGCGAGAGCCGCGAAGTCGGGCAGTAGCGAAGGGAGGATGTTCTCGGAGCTTGTGAGGAACTCTTCGTTGAAGACGATCCCCTTCTCGTCGGGATAGAGCGGCAGGTAGCGGATCGAGGCCTCGACGAGGTCCTGGAAGAAGTGCGTTCCGAACGAGAGCTCCGGCACGTAGTCCTTCTGCTTGCGCGCGATCTCGAGGAGCATGGCCGACGAGTTGATGTCGGAATAGGTCACGCTCACGCCGAGGCGGATGTCGCCGCGGCTTCCCCATCGCCCCGGGCCCATGAGGATGAACTGCCGCTTCGGGAGGATCTCGTTGAGGCGGCTGATCGCGCGCCCCACGTTGAGGAGCTCCGGTCTCCCGCCGAGCTCGGCGTAACGCATCGGGTCGACGTAGACGATGTGCGTGATCCCGGTGACGGCGCCGTTCGAAACGTAGCGGTTCGCGGTGAAGATCACGCGCTCCGGGTCGAGATCGTGCGGAATCGTCGCCGGCAGCGCCGCCGAGCCGTAGCTCTGCGGTCTGCACTGCACGAGGTAGAGGTCCTTGCCGTCGTGCGCGAACTCGATGTCGACGGGCATGTGGAACTCCGCTTGCAGCGCGTCGAGTATGGTCCGGATCTGCTCGACGAAGGGAGTGCGGGCGACGAGCCCCTCGAAGGTCATGACGACGTGGTCGGTCTCCGGCTCGAACCCGAGGCCGGTGATCTGCTCGAGGCGGTCGTCGCGCAGGATCGACGCAAGCTGTTGCACCATCGGATAATCGTTCCCGCACTCGCGCATCAGGTCGCGCAGCTCGACGCTTTCCATCTCGTTCGTCTCGAGATTGATGACGTCGACCTTGCGCGGCGAGTAGCGGACCTTCTCGTCGGTCGTCACGTTGACGTGCAGCGTGGGCTGGCCCGGCGCGACGAGGATCGGGTAGTCGTCGCTCATCCGATCGACAGCGCGCGTGCCGAGCCCCGGCACCATGCGCAGGAGGCCGTCTTCGCGCTTGATCCGGCGCGACCAGCGAAACTCGTTGTTGCTGAACGCGACGCCCGCGAACGCCGGCATGAAGTACTTGCCGACTCTCGCCCCCGCGACCTCCTGGATCAGCACCCCCATCTCCTCGTGAAAATCGACGAGACCGTGCTCGCTCCTGTACTCGATCGGGTCGGGGCCGAACGTCGACGCGTAGACCTCGGTGAGCGCGTCCATCAGAGCCACGAGCCGCTCGCGCTTCGTTCCCTGGTTCGCGATGAAGAGGCTCTTGTACATCCCGGCGAACGACGCGCCGATCCGGTCCTCGAGCAGGCTCGAGCTCCGCACGATCAGCGGAGTGTCGCCGAAGTCGTCGAGCGCGACGGAGAGGCCGTTGATGATCTCCGGCGGCAACGGCGAGTTCTTGAAGACGTGCACGATGTACGGGTACTCCTGCCGCACGTGGCCGATGTCCTCGTACTTCTGCTCGACTATCTCCTCGAGATCGTTCGCGTCGATGAAGTTGAGGATGCCGTCGCTCGTCAGGTACCAGGTCTTCGGCGTCTTCACGCCGCGCAGCAGCTCGTTGTTCTTGCCGACCGCCTTTAGCACCTGCGCGGCGAGGAAGAGGCCGGCCCCCTTGCCGCCTAACTTCCCGTGGCTCCCCGTCGGGTGGATGACGCGGCGGAGGAGATCGTAGAAGTCGTTGACGTCGATGAAGCGCTTGGCGATGGCGATGAAGGTCGAGTCGTCGCTGAGCAGCCTGCGGATCAGCGAGACGCGAAACGCCCGCTCGCGCGGGAACGAGAGCTCGAGCCCCTGCGAGGCGAGGTGATGGAAACGCTCGATCGCGTTCGTGATCTCGCCGAGCGTCGACTGCGGATTCTCCAGGATTCGCACGAGGAAGCCGGAGCGGTCCTCCTTGATCCACTTCTGGATGTTCGAGAGGATCTCGTCCTCCGAGAGCCTCTCGTTCGCGAGGGTGAAGATCCGGTCGGTCTGGCCGAGCAGATCCTGCCTCGAGCTGAGAATGACCGGCCGGTTCTCGCCGACGATCGTGCCCTCGCGCCCTCCGCGCATCGACGCGCTGAAGCCTTCGATGATCACGCTCGCCTCGTCGACGCCCGACCAGGCGAGGTGGTTCAGCATCTTTCGCGTGATGCGCGTGAGCAGCTTCGGGTCGGTCTTGCGCAGCAGACCGAGAATCACGCGCCACTCGACGCCCGCCACGGTGCGGCGCTGCTCGTCCTCGAAGATGTTGCGCAGGTTGTCGTGCAGAATGCGTCGCTCGAGCCGGTCGGCGATCGTCTCGATCAGTCTGCGCTCTTCCTTGAGGAACGGCCCTTCGTCTGCCTCGGGCCTCTCCTCGGTGTAGCAGACGTCGATTCGCCCCGTGGCCTCTTCCTGAATCACGAGGTTGGCCGACATCATCCACGGAGACTCGTGGAATCCGCGCGTCGACGAGGAGATGTCGCCGTGTGTGATCCGCGCCTCGCAGACATCGGGGAACTGCCAGCCGGCCGGGATCGCGGCGACGATTCCTTCGATGATTTCAGTCAGGGTGATTCCGGCCCGGCTGAAGAGCTCTTCGACCTCGTAGAGGCAGTTCAGCTCCTTCGCGCGCTCCTTGAGCGCCACGAGGAGCGAGTCCATCCGCGTTTCATGATCCTGCATCGCTCACCTTCGTCCCGCCGGCTCCCGTCCGGACGAAACCACGTCCGGTGCGCCCGTCTACCCTGATGTCCAGCGCCTCGCGCAGGACCACGTGACGCACGAGCTCGGTCTCCTCGACCGCCTGCTGCCGCTCCAGCCACTCCCACGCGATCGGTCGCGCGTTTTCCGATGGTACAGAGAAATAGAGAACCTGGAAGCTCGTAAGGTTATGGAAGAAGTGCGAGCCCTGGCTCAACTCCACGTTCATCGACGGGAGCATCGCTTCGACGATGACGTGCGCGCCGGCGATCTGTTCCCATCCGACCTGGATGCCGAGCCACGGATCGGCCGATCCCCAGCGTCCCGGCCCGATGAGCAGGTACGGCTCGCCCGCGTCGACGAGCCGCCGGTTGATCGCATCGATCTCGGCGGCCACAAGGGCCGTCTTCTTTGCCTCGAACGTCTCCGGCTTCACGTAGACGATGTGGCGAATTTCCGCGCACTCGCCGTTGCCGAGCACGCGGTCGGAGGCGACGACGACCTCGGGCGCGTCCATCTCGTCGTCCGCGATCGTCACTGTCTCGCGCGAGACCGCCATCGGTCGCACCTGAAGCAGGCCGAAGCGCGGAGGATCGAGCGACATCGCGAACTCGATTTCGACCGGCGAAGAGAACGCCTCGCTGCAGATCGCGAGCATCGACCGGACGATGTCGTTCAGTGGCAGCTCGCGGAGGACGAGAAGCATTGCGAAGTCGAGCACGCGTGGCCCGGTCGCGCCGATTCCCGGTGAGATGCGTCCCCGGCCGGTGTCGAAGGTCGACGCGACGAGCCGGAGCGCGCCGTCGGTCTCCGCCTCGGCGAGGCCGCATTGCACGAGGTATTCGGTTTCGCGGATCGGATCCCACGCCGGCGGCTTTCCCAGGTTCACCGCCCAGAACTCCGTCTGCGTCTGCTCGAGCAGGTCTCCGGGCGAATTGAACGGCGGCGGATTCGCCGGGTAGGCCGGGCTGTAGATCCACGAGAGCCCGCCGTCGACGATCGTCTTTCCCAGCCCGAGCGCGAGGTTGCAGACGCCATCCTCGGGGCGAACGCGTCCGAGTGCGTAGTAGTTGTAGGAGCGCGCGACTCCCGAGACGTGCGGATACCAGCGATCCTGAAAACGGCGTCCCACGACTTCCTGGATGATGACGGCCATTCGCTCGTCGGCGGATGTGTGGGTCGTCGCGCGAACGTAGGCGCGCGCGCCGCGGAACCAGGTCGATGCCCAGACGAACTTGATCGCCTCGACGAGCCGGCGGAACCGCTCGTCGGCCGACGGCTGGTTGTTCGGGATCATCTTCGTCTCGTAGATGCCCGCGAACGGCGTGTCGAGCGCGTCCTCGAGCAGGCTCGACGAGCGGACCGCGAGCGGGGTCTTCACCTGCTCGACGAGAGCGCGGAGGTCGCCGAGGATCTCGGTCGGAAGCTCTCCCTTCTGGAACGCGATCGCGATCGCCTCGTCGGAGAGGTCGTCGAGCGCGAGCTCCGTCAGCTCGCTGCGCCGGACGAACGCGTCGAACAGGTCGGTGCGGAGCACCGTGAGGCTCGGAATGCTGATGTCGATGCCGGGAAACGCGTCGGGCGGAAGCGAGGCGAGGGCCGAGTGCGCGAACGCGAGGCCGAGTGCCTTACCGCCTAACTTGCCCGCGCCGATGTGCTTGAAGCGCTGGCGAGGGTCGAGGAAGGCACGGTCGAACCGCGCGATGTTGCCAAGGACGTCGTCGTCGGAGATCGATCGCATCGCGTTGTGCCCGGTCGGTGTTGTTCCGTTGCAGCCGAAGGGCCCGCCCGGGCCGCCGGCTTCGCACGTCACATTCTGCACCCGTTGAGCGAACACGTGCGCGTTCGCGAGCTACAACGCCGCGTCAGCGTCGCAGGATCGCGGCGCAACGGGACGGGGGCGAATCGTGCATTCCGGCGGCGCTACGCGGCGCCTTGCTCGCTGCTCTATATGCCCCCCGACTGAAGTCGGGGGCTGCCGCTCCTTCGGCGCTACGCGCCGCCTCCGGGTCTTCCTCGCAATCACGAAAACGCCCCTCTCCGCGTTTCGCGCGAAGAGGGGCGTCCCTTTGATTCGATTCGAAAGAGCTAGACCCAGCCGCGGTCGCGGCATGCCTGGGCGACGCGGCTCACGGCGATGAGGTACGCGGCGTCGCGCATTCCGACGTTGCGCTTCTTCGACATCTCGTGGACCGCGTGGAACGCCGAGGTCATCTTGGTGTCGAGCTTGCCGAGAACTTCGTCCTTCTCCCAGTAGTAGTTCATGTTGCACTGCACCTGCTCGAAGTACGAAGTCGTCACCCCGCCCGCGTTCGCGAGGAAGTCGGGGATGAGGAAGATCCCGCGCGCCTTCAGCATCTCGTCGGCCTCGTTGGTCGTCGGGCCGTTCGCGCCTTCGACGATGATCTTCACCCTCTTGGAGATCTTCGGGACGTTATCCGCGGTGATCTGGTGCTCGAGTGCGGCGGGGATGAGGATGTCGACGTCCTGCTCGATCCACGCATCGCCCGGAAGAACTTCGTAGCCGATCTCCAGCGCCTTCGCGCGGCTGATGCCGCCGAACGGGTCGGTGATGCCGATCAGCTCGTCGAACTTCACGCCCGAGGCCTTGCGGAAGGTGAACGACTTCTTCTCCGACTGGTCCCAGCTCGAGACGCAGAGAACCTTGCCGCCCATCTTCTCGAAGAGCTCGACGGCGTACTGCGAAACGTTGCCGAAGCCCTGGACGCTCGCGACGGTGTTCGCGATGTTGATGTTCATCTCACGCAGCGCCTCGCGGAGCGTGAAGATCACGCCGTACCCGGTCGCCTCCTTGCGTCCCTGCGAGCCGCCGATGCCGAGCGGCTTGCCGGTGATGAAGCCGGGGTACTTGCCGCCGTGGATCGCCTCGAACTCGTCGAGCATCCAGAGCATGTTCTGCGGATTCGTCATCACGTCGGGAGCCGGCACGTCGAGCAACGGGCCGACGTTGCGCGCGATCTGGCGCACCCAGCCGCGGCAGACCTGCTCGGTCTCGCGAGCGGTGAGGTTGTGCGGATCGCAGATGACTCCGCCCTTCGCGCCGCCGAGCGGGATGTCGACGACCGCGCACTTCCAGGTCATCCACATCGCGAGGGCGCGGACGGTGTCGACCGTCTCGAGCGGGTGGAAGCGGATGCCGCCCTTGCCGGGGCCGCGAGCGTCGTTGTGCTGCACGCGAAAGCCCTTGAAGATCTGGACCGAGCCGTCGTCCATCCGCACCGGGATGCTGAAGTGATACTCGCGCATCGGCGTGCGAAGGAGATCGCGGGTCGCCTGGTCGAGACCCAGGATTCCAGCCGCGTTGTCGAACTGCTTCTGAGCCGTCTCGAAGGCATTGTGGGAACCGCTCTGCATGAAAAACCGCCTTTCGGGGGATTGTTTTGGTCTCCGCGCGTGGGGAGACACCCCTGACCGGCCCCTATTCTTCGGGACAGTCATAAGCACTCTAGTGGCCCGGAACATAGCGGGCCGTGACGGGTGACACACGGGGCGAATGCGGGGTGCTAGAACGGAGGCGAAAGGCGATAGGAGGCATGCGTCGGGCGTTTGTTGCCTCGCTGTGACCCGCAGCCCTGACCTTGCGCTTCTCCGGTCCTGACCTCGGACCTCCCGCCTGCTGATCGCCTCCCGCCTCCTCGCCTTTCGCCTCCCAGTCCGCACGCTCTGGTCGGTTCTTCCCGCGCTTCGACCCATGCCCGGACCTTGTGCTTCGACGGTCCCGGCCTCGGGCCTCCTGCCTGCTCATCGCCTCTCGCCTCATCGCCTTTCGCCTGTTGCCCGAAATCAGCCACAATGTCCCCGGGCATCCCGATGGTCTCGAAGGACTTCCTCGATGAACCGGTCTGGATCGAGCATGGCGCCGGGGCGCCGCTGCTCGATTTTCAGCGCCTCATGCGCCACCGCGTTCGGGAGGTGCTGCTCGTCTCCAGCCTCTACGATCTCTACCTGTTCGAGGAGGAAGGGCGGCTCTACGAGCTGATCCGTGACGAGTACCTGGGGCTCCACCTCTCGCACGCCCCCGAGCTCACGCGGGTATCGCGCGCCGGCGAGGCGCTCGAGCTGCTTCGCGACAGAAACCGCTTCGACCTGGTCATCACGACTCCCCACGTCGAAGACATGACGGCGCTTCGCCTTGCGCGCACGCTGCGCGAGAACGGCATCGACGTCCCAGTCGTCCTGCTTGCCTACGACAACCGCGAGCTTTCGGACATGCTCACGCATGGCGACGTCTCGGTCTTCGACAGGATCTTCGTCTGGCAGGGCGACTTCCGGCTTCTCATCGCGATCATCAAGGATCTCGAGGACCGCATCAATGCCGCGCACGACACGCGCGAGTTCGGCGTGCAGTGCATCCTCGTCGTCGAGGACGACGTCCGGCAGTACTCGTGGTTCCTGCCGCTGCTCTACACCGAGACGCTCAAGCACTCGAAGCGGCTGATCACCGAAGGGGTGAACCTCTCGCACCGGTCGCTGCGCATGCGCGGGAGGCCGAAGATCCTGCTTTGCCTCAACTGGGAGGATGCGTGGGAACGATTCGAAACCTACCGCGACTCGATCCTCGGCGTGATTTCCGACGTCGCGTTCCCGCGCGGTGGCGAGCAGGATCCGCGCGCCGGCATCGAGCTCGCCAGGAAAATACGGGGTCAGGTCTTCGACATTCCGATCATCCTCCAGTCCGCTGGGGGGGACTTCAGCGCCGCGGCCGAGGAGATCGGCGCGACCTTCATCCACAAGGGCTCGGCGTCGATGCTCGCCGACGTGCGGCGCTGCCTTACCGAGTACTTCAGCTTCGGCGACTTCATCTTCCGCACGCCCGACGGCGCTGAGGTGGGTCGCGCGAGGGACCTCGCCTCGCTCGAACGCCAGATCCAGAGGGTTCCCGACGAGAGCCTCCTCTACCACTCGGAGCGAAACCACTTCTCGAACTGGCTGAAGGCGCGCACCGAGTTCCGGCTCGCCGCGCAGCTTCGCCCCCGGCGCGTGTTCGACTACGCGTCGCCCGGCGAGCTGAGGGCCGACCTCCTGCGGCACCTGCGCGAGAACAGGCGGGTGAGACAGCGGGGGCTCCTGTCCGATTTTTCGAGCGACACATTCGACCCGAACGTTTCGTTCGCGCGGATCGGCGGCGGGTCGGTCGGGGGCAAGGCGCGCGGCCTCGCCTTCGTGAACATGCTGCTGCACGGCTCGGGGGCGCGCGAGGCGGAGCCGGGAGTGGACATCGACGTTCCGTCGGGGATCGTCATCGGCACCGAGGTCTTCGACGCGTTTCTCGGGATGAACCGGTTGCGCGAGTTCGCCATCGCGTGTGACGACGACGACGAGATCGCACGTCGCTTCGTCGACGCCGAGCAGTTCCCGAAGGACGCGGCCACGAAGCTCGCGGCATTCCTCGACCTCTGCCGGGAGCCGCTCGCCGTCCGCTCGTCGAGCCTGCTCGAGGACTCGCAGTATCACCCCTTCGCCGGCGTCTACCTGACCTGCATGATCCCGAACCATGGCGAGGACGATTTGCGCCTCCGCGAGCTGCTCGCGACGATAAAGCGCGTCTACGCCTCGACCTTTTTCCGCGGGGCGCGCGACTACATGAAGGTCACCTCGTTCGAGATCGAGGACGAGAAGATGGCGGTCATCGTCCATCGGATGGTCGGGGCGAGGCACGGCGAGCGCTTCTATCCCGACGTCTCGGGAGTCACCCGGTCGTACAACTTCTACCCGATAGCGCCGCAGACGCCTAACGACGGAATCACCTCCGTCGCGCTCGGCCTCGGGCGTTTCATCGTCGAAGGAGGCGTCGCGGCGCGCTTCTGCCCGAAATATCCGATGCATCTCATCCAGCTTGCTTCGCCGGCGGCGGCGCTGAAGAACAGCCAGACGTTCTTCTACGCGCTCGACATGCAGGCGAGACCTCTCGAGCTGCGCTCCGCCGCAGGCGACTGCGTCGTGGCCTGCCGGCTCGAGGATGCCGAGCGCGACGGGACGCTGGCCGCGCTCGCGTCGACCTGGTCGCACGAGAACGACGC
>JBPPMG010000225.1:0-3024 GCA_051305935.1 Thermoanaerobaculia bacterium | reverse complement strand
TCGAACAGGCCGGCTCCTCGATGAGTCTCTTCGCCGAGAACCTCACGAACCGCGTGATCTTCGGATGGGAAGTGCCGACCGGATGGTTCCAGTCGATCAACGCGCTCTTCATCATCCTGCTCGCGCCGGTCGTTGGTATGGTCTGGATCAAGCTGGGCTCGCGGAATCCCTCCATCCCGGTCAAGTTCGGCCTGGGTCTGCTCATCCTTGGCATCGGCTTCCTCGTCCTCGCGTGGGGATCACCCGCGCCGGGAGACACCGCAAAGGTCAGCCCTAACTGGCTGGTCGCGACCTACTTTCTCCACACGATCGCGGAGCTCATGCTCTCGCCCGTCGGCCTGTCGAGCATCACGAAGCTCTCGCCTGAGCGGCTCGTCTCGCAGATGATGGGGACCTGGTTCCTCGGCGCGGCGCTCGGCAACCTGATCGCCGGGCTCGTCGCGGGCTTCATCGAGAGCCTTCCGGTCGCGCAGATCTTCAACACCGTCGCGATGATCGTCGGCGTCACGGGGTTCCTCTTCCTTCTCGCCTCGCCGCTCATCAAGAAATTGACGCGCGGCATCGAGTAACGCATCGCATCATCGAATTGGAACCGGGCCGCGGCAACGCGGCCCGTTTCGTTTTTCGCTCGTCACGGGAGTCCGCGTTCCTCTCGCATGCACGGGCGCGAATTCGCGCGCGTTGCGCGGAACAACCGCGCGCATCCCTCGCACGATCGCTGTGATATTCTCCGTCGATAAATTGCCAGCATAATCGGAGGGTCTCATGGCATTTGCGTTGATCCGGCGCCTCGTCACACTCACTGCTCTGGTTCTGATCACCGTCACCCCCGCCTCTCCCGCACTCTCGCAGTCCCCCCCTCAGCAGGATCCATCGTCTCAGGAAGAAGCAGAAAAGACGCTCGAGGAACCCCTGCTCGAAGAGATCGTCGTCACCGCGCAGAAGCGCGAGGAGAACGTCAAGGACGTTCCCGTCGCGGTCACCGCCGTGTCCGAGGACACGCTGACCATCATCACCGGCGGCGGCGCGGACGTGAAGGCGCTCTCGGGCCGCGTGCCGAGTCTCATGATCGAGTCGTCGTTCGGTCGCGCGTTCCCGCGCTTCTACATCCGCGGCCTCGGCAACACCGACTTCGACCTTAACGCCTCGCAGCCGGTCTCGATGTACTACGACGAAGTCGTCCTCGAGAACCCGGTCCTCAAAGGCATGCCGATCTGGGATCTCGACCGGGTCGAGGTTCTTCGCGGGCCGCAGGGCACACTGTTCGGACGCAACACGCCCGCGGGCCTGATCAAGTTCGAGTCGAAGAAGCCGACGCAGGAGTTCGATGCGTACGCGACGGCCTCGCTTGGCACGTACATGACCACGGACATCAAGGGCGCGGTCGGCGGCGGTCTGACTGACACGCTCTCGGCGCGACTCTCGTTCCTTCACCAGTCGCAGGACGACTGGATCGACAACGGCTTCACGGGCGAGAACGAGGCGCTGGGCGGCTACGACAACTTCGCCTATCGCCTTCAATTCCTCTGGGAGCCGACGGTTCGCTTCAGCACCCTCGTGAACGTCCACGGCTGGGACGTCGACGGCACCGCACGCATCTTCCGCGCGAACATCCTCAAGCCCGGCTCGAACGAGCTCGTCGATGGTTTCGACCAGGAAACGGTCTTCCACGACGGCCTCAACGACCAGCAGATTTCATCGCAGGGCGGCGTCCTCAAGATGGACTACGACTACGACATGGGAACGCTGACCTCGGTCACCGGCTTCGAGACGCTCGACATGTTCAGCCGCGGCGACATCGACGGCGGCTTCGGAGCCGTCTTCGCTCCGCCGTCGGGCCCGGGCTTCATCCCCTTCCCGTCGGAATCGGCCGACGGCATCCCCGACCTCGACCAGTTCACCCAGGAGCTCCGCTTCGCGAGCAACACGGAGAGCCCGCTGCAGTGGCTCGTCGGCGCCTTCTACTTCGACGAGGACTTCTCCGCCGAGACGTTCAGCTACGTAACTCTCGCTCCCGGGCACCCCGTGGAAGGCTTTGCGACCCAGGAGCAGAGCGCCGAATCGTACGCGCTCTTCGCCTCGTTCGACTACAAGGCGTCGCCGAGCTGGATGTTCAAGGGAGGCGTTCGCTACACGAGTGACGAGAAAGAGTTCCAGGCGGAGCGGCCCGATCCGACCTTCCAACTCCCGACGTCCGGTCCGATCCGCGTCAGCACCGACGACGACTTCGTGAACTGGGATCTGAGCGCCACCTATGCGTACAGCGAGAACGTGAACTGGTACGGTCGCGTGGCCACCGGTTCGCGCGCCCCCAGCATCCAGGGACGTATCCTGTTCGTGCCCGACTTCGAGGGCGGAACGAACCCGGCGACGAACGGAGTCTCGATCGCAGACACGGAGACCAGTATCTCCGGTGAAATCGGCATCAAGACCGAGTTGCTCGACAAGAGCCTGCGACTGAACACCAACGTCTACATGTACGAAGTCGACGACCAGCAGCTCACCGCGGTCGGTGGCCAGTTCAACGTCGCGACACTGCTCAACGCCGACAAGACCAAAGGCTACGGCTTCGAAGCCGACGTCAACTGGGCGCCGAGCCGTCCCTGGCTCGTCACGCTCGGGTTCAGCTACAACAACACCGAGATCGATGACCCGACCCTCACGGTCGCGCCGTGCGGCGCGTGCACGATTCTCGATCCGGTTCGCAACGGCCTCGTTTACATCGACGGCAACGCTCTCCCGCACGCCCCGCAGTTCATCTTCAACGGTATCGTCGACTATCGGCGGCCGTTGGGCGCGGGACTTTTCGTCAGCTCGCTCGATTGGGCGTACTACGACGAGAAGCAGTTTTTCCTCTATAACTCCGAAGAGTTCCACGCCGACGGCTTCGAGGCCGGCCTGCGCTTCGGCTATCTCTGGGCGGACGGGCTCTACGAGGTCGCGGCATACGGCCGCAACGTGACCGACGCGGAGATCGTCCAGAACGGCATCGATTTCAACAACCTCACCGGAATGATGAACGAC
>JBPPMG010000182.1:0-2740 GCA_051305935.1 Thermoanaerobaculia bacterium | reverse complement strand
GGAGTGATGTCGCAGGAAGACGCTGTGAAGAACCTGCTCAAGGTGGGTTTCCTCATGGCGGCCGTCGTCACGGTTCCGCTCCTGCTCAAGAAGCGTGCGGCGAGAGCGCTGAAGATCGAGCCCGACGAAGTGCCGGGCTCCGAGCGCTGAGCTGCGGTCGAGCGGTTGCGATGATCGAGATTCAGCTCCATTCCGGCAATCTCCGCAAGGGCGTTCGGCAGTTCGTCGTCAGCCGCAATCAGGTGCTGGTGTTGAGCGTGGTCGGTTCCATCTTCCTTTCGTTCATGGTTCTGTCACTCCTCGTCGCGCCTTCGGTCATCCGCAGGACGCACAGGATCGGCGCGGTGCGTGAGATGAAGCAGGAGCGCGACGTCCAGCTTGCCCGCCTGAAAGAGCACGTTGCGCAGATCTCCTCGCTCGAGCGAGCTATCGAAGACGAGCGGATGCGGGTGGAGAAACTCGCCGGCGTCTACGGTGTTGAGCTTCCGCTGGGATCCGGAATGGAACGGCCGGAAGCGTCGGATGAGTCCCCCGACTCGCGGCGGCAGCTGACCGAGGCCCATGGGCGCGAGTCTCGCGTCGTCCAGTCGATCGTGCTCCTGGAGGCGCAGCTCGCGAGGCTTGCCACGCACGAGCAGGAGAATCCGGGAATCGCGCGGATGATCCCGTCGATCCTGCCGCTCCCGGCCGACCGTTTCGTGGTGCTCTCGGTCTTTGGCGAGCGGGTCTCTCCGTTCACGCGCCGCGCCGAGTCACACGCGGCGATCGACCTTGCAGCGACGAGGGGAACGCCCATCTACGCGACCGCGGACGGCGTGGTCACCTGGACCGGCCGGCCGACGCTGAAGATGGGCCCGGAATGGTGGCGGCTTGGAAATGTGGTGGTCGTGAATCACGGAGACCGGTACGCCACGATCTACGGGCACTGCGACTCGATCGATGTTCGAGTCGGCCAGCAGGTGCTTCAGGGGGTGATCATCGCAGGCGTTGGCGACTCCGGCTGGGCATCGAGCACCCATCTGCACTACGAGGTTCGAAGCAATCTCGACGGCATGGGACGATGGGAGCCGGTCGACCCGCGCCTCCACGTGCTGAACTATCAGTGGTCCGACGAGCGGAAGCTCCTCGCAGAATCCGATCGGGCGCGGCGTGGCGCGAAGGCTCCCGAGGTCCCACCCTCGATGCTCGGGCGACGCAAGTAGCCTCGGCCTAACGAACGGCCGTCAGCTCGAAAGAGCGGCGCGCAGTTCTGCTGCCGCACGCTCCGGCTCGACGATGTTCATCCAGGAGCCGGTGGCGAGCTCGAATCCCGCGAGGTTCGTCAGGCGGGGGAGGATCTCGAGATGCCAGTGATACCCGCCACGCGCGACCTCGCGCGCAGGCGCCGTCGCCAATGCCAGGTTGAACGGACTCGCGGGCCAGCGCCAACGGAGAGCGCGGATCGCCTCGCGCGCCGCAGTCGCAATCGCGAGACTGTTGCCGGCTCTCCAATCGCACTCATGGCGCGCGGGTACGATCCAGGTCTCATAGGGAAAGCGAGGAGCGGCGGGACAGAGGATCACGATGCCGTCGCGCTCCCCGATCAGGAGTCGGGCCGCGTCGCCGCGAGATGACTGCGTGGCGGAACAGAGCGGACAGGGCTCTCCGTCTGCGAAGGCCATCAACTCGCTCTCCAGCCGAGGCGAGACGAACGGGAGCGCGAGGAGCTGGCTGTGCGGGTGCGCGATCGACTGGCCGGCCGCACGGCCCTCGTTGCGAAAGAGGAGGACGCTCTCGACTCCCGCTCGCGATGCGTGCCGATCGACGCACTCGCGCCAGAGCTCGATCATCTCGACCCAACCGTCGAGGCTCCTCGATTCGAGCGGGGAGTCGTGCTCGGCGGCGTCGATCAACACTTCGTGTGAGGGCACGCCATCGATCGGCGGGATCGCCGGGTACTTGTTCGGAACCACGCGCGTGCGCCACGCAGTTCCAGCGCCGTGTCGGGTGAGTTCTGGAGGTGTCTCCTCCTCGTTGCCGGGACAGAAAGGGCAGAGCTCCGTGTCGGAGTCCGACGCCGTTCCCGACGTCCCCCAGGCACCGGGCCGCTCGCTCCGCCCGGGTGCGAGGAGAATCGGCTCGAAGGTGAGCGGGTGGAAAACGAGGCGAGACATGCGGCAGATTCTACTCGACCGTGCTGCCGTTCCCCGGAGGTGAATCTCCGTCGGCGAGGCGTCGGGCGAGGCGCACTCGCTGCACGATACCCACCGCGGTGAAGAGCGCGAGCGCGAGAGCCAGATATTCGGGCACGGTAAACGGGCCGAACCTTGCATCGAGGATTCCCGCGGACGCGAGCGTGTACGAGATCAGCGGGAGCGTGAACAGCGCGAGCACGAACTCGCCGCGGCCGAGTCCCTCGTAGCTTCGAGTGCCGAACGTTGCCTCGACCTGGGTCCCCGCGTAGCCAGTTAGGGCGACGCCCAGCGTTGCAACCAGCGCGATCTCGATCCGCACCGACGCGCCGACGGCCCAGCCTGCGATGAGGAAACAGTCACTGATCCGATCCGCGAGATGGTCGACGAAGTCGCCGAAACGCGAGCTGAGGCCTCGCTCCCGGGCCACGATCCCATCGAAAGCATCCAGGATTCCCGCGACTGCAAGCAGGACGGGGGCGGCGAGAAAAAGCGCCGGTCTCCATCCGGCGAGGGCGAGCAGGACAGCGGCAGCAATGTTGAGCAGCAGCGCCAGGGCGGAGATCTGG
>JBPPMG010000108.1:0-60237 GCA_051305935.1 Thermoanaerobaculia bacterium | reverse complement strand
TGTCTGCCGTCGCGATCAGGATGTCGGATTCAACCTCGTTCTGCATGGAATCCCCCTCTCCGGGTTGCCGCTGTCGAGAGGGGGGAAAATTAGGTGATCGGATGGGGGGATTTTAGGGAGATCGCCGACAGGTGCGCCTGGGAAACGTACCGCCACTGGAGTACCGGACCCGGCCAGCGTTACCAGAAAGGGTCTTCCGTCATAAGAGAAGCGCTGCCCGACGTAAATCCCGTTCGCCTCCCACTGCCACGCGAAGCTCCAGCGCCCGGCCAGCTTGCTGGGGGTGGCGTGATCCAACCAGACCTGTACGTCTGGCTGGAAGTCATGCGTTGCCACCCGCGTCATGACGTCACGTATGGACTGAAGCTCGAGCAGCGCCTTGTCAATACTCCGCGGTGCGATTGTGGTGTGCGCGGCAAGAAGGGCAGCCGAAGTTAGAATTAGCGAGAGATGCACCTTTGCGGCAACGCCCGCAAGTTCGCGATAGCGAGTGCTCATTACATCCCCATTTCGAGAGTCAGCCTAGGCAGTACCGCTAGTTCTGTCCACGGGTGTCGTCGGCATGGCACACGTTTCCGAACCGCCGAACCGCATGCGCTCACCGGCCAAAACGCGCACGCGCTATCATACCAGCCTTCGAAACTTTGAGTTGCGCGTTTTGGCCCGGTGCATGCCATCGTTAGGCCGCAGTTTCGGACGAACAACAAGCAAACTCATTCCGCGTAATACGGCGTTCTCGGGCCGGGGTCCGGGCCGCAGTAAATTCCGAAGACTCCATCTGGCATGGCGGCGTCCGCTGTGACCTGTGCGTTGATGCCAAGTTCCCTCAATGCGTCGCTAAGGGTCGTGAGCGTGGGCGTGTGAGCTACCCAAAGACCGGACCGGGAGTTCGAGGGATCCGCAACACCGGTACCGTGCGCGAACACGGCCACACCCAGGAGAGCTCGAGGAAGCATTAGTCTCTCCGCCGGTAGCTTCTCAACCTTCCACCCAGCCGTTTGAAATTGCACGATCAACTGGGATGCCAGCACGCAAGCCGCCTCGTCGTTGGCCGCACAGCCTATGCGCACGCTCGGTGAGTGGGGTTCCCGACTTAGAGTCGTCACGAAGGCCTTCGACTCTTCAGCCGTGATTGGTCGATGCCATACCGACGGAGTAACCTGGCTTCTGGCGGCCTGCCAACCGATCAGCGCAACGCCGACGAGCGAAAGAACGACGAAGGACACCTTGTACCGCATCTGCGCCCTTCGAAGCGCCGGGTCCTCGACGGGTAACGGATGTAGCGTGAGATGGACTCCGAGATACCCGATCGCAACCGTGATAACGGCCAGAGAGACGGGAATGAACATGTCGATGCTCATGCGACCATCATAACAAGGATCGCCCGCTTCGCCGATCCCCGGGCGCCCTAACGTACCGAACCCAGCGGCTGCTACGCGCCCGCGCTGCCCAAACAAGTTACCAACACTCTGCCCAGCGCGTAGCAATGGGCCGAAGCGAAAAGCTAGCCTGGACGGCGCGACTGCGCGCCTCTCGACGTATCCCTCACGTTTCAGGCATCGCGGGCTCGAACCAGATCGACGAAGCCGGAGAGACTCAGTAGGCCCTTGCACTGTTTCGCTGAGAACGTCCTTTGCAGGCCCTCTGGAATCACGAGGATCACTCCTTGGCGCTGCATTTCATCAGTCTGGGACTCGGATATAGCGGGCTCGATTGTGCAGAGATGCTTTTCTTGGATTCTTGATGCCTCAGTCAAAACCTGCGGCCAGCGGTCCTTGCATGTTGACTTGGCGGCCAACATCGTGAGCCGCGCTGAGTCAAAAGTCGGGTCGTGGTACTCCGCTGCTCCGGGGAACAGAAAATCTGGCTTCTTTCGATTCTCCGTGAACGCCTGAGCTGAGAAGCGTACACGATGAATCCGAAAGAGCTCTGCCAGGTGGTTCTGAAGGGCTAGCCCCATGCGACTCTTCCGGCGGTTCTGAACCGAAAGTGAGTAAGAGATGAATTCGTCCACGGAAGCGAATCCTGCCCGCAGTTTTACTTCGACGATTTCACGTTCCATCGCACGAAATATCCGCTCCTCGGTCTCGAGCCACCTCAACAACGTGGCGTCGACGTCGCCCGTATCCGTCATCACGGTCTCCCGCGACACATCACCCATTCGTCTTGTCGTTGGAAAATCCCTTCCTTCGTTCCGGGCCCGCCCTAGTTCGCGGGCAGCGATTGACTCGTAGTCCGGGGCGCTCGGTGGTTCGAAATCCAGCTCGAGCTCCTCGACGATTCGCGAGGAAACAAACTCGAACGTCTTTTGATCGAGTTCGTCACTGGCGGAGATTCGAAAGTGTGGAGTGCCTGAATCGAGTCCGAACAGCGTGCCGACCGCGCGGGCCCAACTCGATTGAGTTTGGACAACCAGCGCGTGAACCTCGCCGAGGAGCGTGCGGGCGAGAACCAGCAGATCGCCGGGCGACGCAACGGACAGGAAATCTCCCGTGTAGTACATCCTCCACTCGGAGCGTCCAGTTCGATCGGCACTCTTGGCACGCGAGTCATAGAAGGTGAATGAGCCGGTATCGTGTAGCGGTGGCTGATCCTCGGCAAAGTAGTGCCAGCGAACTTCGCCGCGTACCGTCTCGTCCGTGCCAAAGAAGTCACGCAGATGAGAAGAGCCGTTGAGTTCGTGTTGATGCGAGCCGACCTCTGGTAGGTCTACGAGGGCCAGGGTCTTATCAGCAACGGCGGCGAAAAGGGATGCAAGCGAGATTGCCACCTATCGTGCCTCCAGGAATTCGCGGATCCGATTCTCCAACTCCGTTGAATCCGACAGCTGACATTGCCAGATCACGAGTGCCGACCATCCGCATTCTTGGAGTGCGGAGAGGTTTCGGTCATCGCGTGTCACATTCGATTTCCGCTTCTCACGCCAAAATTCGGCGTTCGTCGCCGGGCATACCCTTCCGAGGGGACATTGATGCACGTGCCAGTAGCAACCATGGACGAAGATGACCTTTTGCCGACTTCGAAAGACTAAGTCGGGTCGCCCGGGAAGCCCTTTTCCGTGCAATCGGAAACGGTAGCCGAGAGAGTGAATCAGCCGGCGAACGCGCAACTCCGGCTCGGTATCCTTGGAGCGGATTCTCTGCATGTTCTTCCGGCGCTGTGCCGGGGAAAGGACGTCGACCACGGGCCAAATTCTACCGTGAGTAGAGTTTAGCGGATGATCGAATCAGCCCTGGGATTTCGCGGAACTCCGAGGTATTCTGCTCAGAGACATGCTTGAGCGCGACAAATTTCGCTTCATCGACCTATTCTCTGGCATCGGGGGGTTTCGCCTCGCCTTCGATCGCCTGGGGGGGCGCTGTGTATTTTCGTCGGACTGGGATCGGTTTGCCAGGCAAACCTATCAGGCGAATTTCGGCGACGAGCCGGTTGGTGATATCCGCGCCGTCACGGCAGCTGATATCCCGGAGCACGACATTCTCACCGCCGGATTTCCCTGCCAGCCCTTCTCGATCTCCGGCGTGTCGAAGAAGAATAGCTTGGGGCGTCCTCACGGCTTCGCTGACCGAACTCAGGGCACGCTGTTCTTCGAGATAGTCAGAATCATCCACGCTCACCGCCCTCAGGCGTTCATCCTGGAGAACGTCCGAAACCTCCGCTCTCATGATGGAGGCCGGACATTCGAAGTGATCCTGCAGACGTTGACGCAAGAACTTGGTTACGACGTCCACTACAGAATCATCGACGCCCAGCATTTCGTACCGCAGCATCGCGAACGGATCTTCATCGTCGGGTTTCGTGAGTCGCACGATATGCACTGGCCTCAGCCCCGGCCGAGGCGGAAACCTCCGATACTTCGCGACATCTTGGAACGAAGAGTCGACCCAAAGTACACCTTGAGTGACAAGCTGTGGGAGTACTTGCAGGCTTATGCCCGCAAACACCAGGAAGCCGGCAACGGTTTCGGCTTCGGGCTAGCCGATCCTGGTGGCACGACTCGGACACTCAGCGCGCGTTACTACAAGGACGGATCCGAAATCCTAATCTCTCAGCGCGGCAAGAACCCACGGCGCCTAACCCCGCGAGAGTGTGCGCGCCTGATGGGCTACCCAGATAACTTTCGGATCGTCGTATCGGACACGCAGGCGTACAAACAGTTCGGGAACTCTGTTGTCGTCCCCGTCGTCGAAGGCGTAGCGAAGGGCCTGTTAAGCGCTTTAGGCGAACAGTCCGTCGAGCGATATCGGCAGCTCGAGCTAGCAGGATGGCCGGAGCGCGGCAAGGATGCCGCAGTACTCGCCACGTCAGCTTAGCAAGTCTCACATCAAAGGTGCACCCAACAGTGGAACCCGCGATCGAGCCAGCGAGGCGCTTGTTTTCGAGGTTTCGCGAAGAAACTGGAACGCGACGTCATGGGCTTCGGTGGCCCAACGGCTATGACATCGTCGAAGGTCACGGAGCAACGCCGCCTAACGGTTACTGCTGAGCGGTTTCAACGCGCCCGCGGAGCACGCACAGGTTGCCAAACGTTTGAGCGGCGCGTTGAAATCCGCAGCAACGACGAGTTAGACCGCGATCCGTCCTGCGTCATGCTCGCGCCAGCCATGTCGCGACCAGACTAGCGAAAACACCGACAGTGAAGCCCAGGAGCACGACACTCCGGACGAACGAGAGATGCTTGGCGCGCTTCGCCCCCTGCTGCCATGCAAAGTGGGACGTGGGAAAGAGATACTTTCGAAGTCGATCGGTCCAGCTCTGCAGCAGTAGCGGCATGATGGTGGAGGCTGTGACCATGATTACAACGACAAGCCCAACACCGGACCATCCGGGAGTCTTGCCGAGTGGGCTCACCAATTCCGTGAAGTTTCGCACGACAATGCTGATTAGAACGAGCGCCAGGAGAGTGGCCGAAACCATCGAGACGCTGAGCTTACAAAACAACCAATATGAGGGTCGAGTCGCGGAGAGGAATCCCTCAAGTGCCGACTTGAGGGCCAGCACGACTTCCTCTTCGCCACGCACTGAATAACGGATATTCGAAATGACAGTCGATTCAAGGCTCAACGAGAGCGAGGTGTTGTAATCCACGGATCTACTCTCGAGCGTTAGCGATTCTACTGCGCGCGACGGCGAGTTGTCGTATTCCACTAGTTCTTCGACGGTTTGAAACCGCCGTGTCAGACCGTCGGTGCATTCAGCTTCGGCCGTGAGAGGTGGAAGGTGTTTCGCGATTGCTCGGGACAAGGACGAAACGTCCTCCGCCGTCACGAGAACGGCCTGTGTAGTACGTAGGTTCGCAGATGCTTGCATGGTCGATCTTCAGCGGCCTAACGCCTCGCTTTAAGCGGTTTCAATGCGCCGACGCCACTTCAACAGCCTACCAAACTTTGAGTGGCGCGTTGAAATCCGCTTGAGCTGAGTTAGCCGCTGCCTTCGTCACCGCCTTGACCCGGTGAGGCTGAAATTCTCTGGTCGTCGGCAGGAAACACGGTGAAAGCTTCGCCGAAGACCTGCTCGTACGTTCTTAGGAAGACATCAGTCTTGCGGAACTCCATGAACAACGGCCAGTCGCGATATTCGGTACGCTCTGTCGACTTACCGATGCGCTCCATGAACTTCGCCGCCAGCTCGAAGTCGTCGCGAATCACGGCGTCCGCGAGCTTGAACATGTCGGAGGTAGCTGTCCAATCCTCCCCCGACATGATTTCGAGGGCTTTCTCCAGATTGCCCAACCATTTGTAGGCCTGGGCGTGATTTACGACGAGCCGCCGTCGCACCTCGTCGGTCGAGTGCTGCTTCAGGACGCAGGTGGCGAAGTCGAGGAGTTCACGCGCGAGTTTGTAACGCGCGTCCTCAAGCAGTTCGTAGCAAATTCTGCTGAGATTCTCGTCGGCATCTCTTCGCTCCTCGGGAAGAACCTTGCGCCAGAGAACGTGGGCGAGTTTGACTGCTATCTCGAATGTGATCTCATACGCCGCATCAAAATATCCACGCGACACTTTCAGAGTTTTCCCGACCGCCGCGTCCTTCTCCAGAGCGACACCGGCGGCCTTACATACTTGCAGGTACTGCGACGAAACCACGCCACCCGTGTGGACGAGAAGATTTCGTCTCTCGGTTAGCTCGATGAAGCGGGGCCACGAATCTAGACCCTTCCGCAGGGGCAATCCAAATCTTCCCTCAAGCCACTCGAATTGCTCCTGATGGCTCTTTCGGAGGACACCCTCGATTTCCTTTTCCAGGATGAAGTCACGTGCTTCATCGATGGTCTTGAATTCCGCGAGCTGGCTAAACGTGAGCGCCTTCTCCGACACGTTCAGCGTGTCTGGCTTGGCTGCGAATAGCGCGCGAATGAGGTCGCCGATGAAGGCGTCGAACTGGCTGACGAGCGACACAAGATAACTGCTGGGCACCGTGCGGGAGGCCATCGCGAACTTCCGGCGACGTCCCGACAACTTGTTGAACCGCAGCCAATGGTCCGGGGCCACCTTAACCAATAGTTCGCGTCCGCGCTCCTCGGTAGTCGCGTATTGGTCGATGAACTGCTTTAGCGTTTCGCCTGACGCCTTCTGTGCAGCCTGGATTGCTGACATCGCCAGCGGCAACGTTGTCGCGAGACTATCCACATTTGTGACAAAGCGTTCCAGTGCGTGAGAAAAGTGCTTTCGCGGTCCCGGTGGTTTGGGTTTGGGCTCTTCCGGTGGTTGTGCCTCGTTTTCGGCGGACATCATGTCTCTCTAGGCGGCTAACTCACCAACCCGATTATCCGGACTAAGAGTCGCGACCCTTTGCGGAACGGCCCGCCGGTGGGACTTCGCACGATGTGATTCGTGTCTCATGACTTCTGGCAGTTTCTCATGCTTCGCGGCCGCTACCGTGTTCTGTGTAACACAGGTCGGGGTCGGTGTTGGGACGAATCGCGGTTCCGTGTAACACGGGGCGTTGATCCGGAACTCGCGGCGCGAACGTCATCTCCCTCATCCACCGAGGTTCCCTCGGTTACGGCGCGATGTCAAAATTTCTACATTAGGTAGAACCGGTGGAGCTGGGGAGAGCCTAACTCTTTGCGCTACCCCATCTTCCGATGGCCGCCCTGAAAGTAGAGCAGCGGCGAGCCTTCGGCAATGTCGGCGTGAACCACCTCGCCGACATAGATCGTGTGGTCGCCGCCCGGCAACGTCGCGTGCAGCCTGCACTCGATCGCCGCGAGGCAGCCTTCGATGATCGGCACACCGAGCTGGCCGGTGTGCACCGCGACTCCCGCGAATCGGTCGTCGTGCTTCGTCGCGAAGCGCATCGAGATCTCTTCCTGGGAGTCGGCGAGAACGTTGACCACGAATCGTTCCCCTTTCCTGATCGTGTCATGTGTCGGCGCCGCCTTGCCGATACAGATCAGTACGAGCGGCGGGTCGAGCGATACGGAAGCGAACGAGCTCACCGTCATTCCGTGGCGCACGCCGTTGTGCTCCGCGGTCACCACGGTGATTCCGCTCGCCCAGCGGCTCATCGCCTTCTTGAAGTTCCCGGCGTCGACTGCCATCACGAGCTCTCCCTTCACGTGTCGCCTCCTACTTTCTCTTCGTGGGCTTCTTCGCCGCTTTCTTCGCCGGCCTCGCCGAAGGATCCGACCCGCCTTCCGACGAGGGCCCGAACGGGCCTCGCTCATCGTCCGGCATCGGCTCGAAATTTCGGAAGAACACGGCGCCGAGAGGCGGAAGCGTCACGCTCATCGACGCGGGCCGCCCGTGGTGCGCCTGCTCGACCGCGACGACCGACCCCATGTTCCCGATGCCGCTGCCGCCGTAGGTGTCGGCGTCGCTGTTGAGGATCTCGCTCCAGGTTCCGGCACGCGGCGCGCCGACCCGGTAGTCGTAGCGGACGACCGGCGTGAAGTTGAGCACCGCGATGATCTCCTCGCCCTGCGTCTCCCCGCGGCGCAGCACCGCCACGATGCTCTGTTCCCAGTCGTTGCAGTCGATCCACTCGAAACCCTGCGGAAGCGTATCGAGCTCCCAGAGCGCGGGCTGCGCGCGGTAGAGCGCGTTGAGATCCTGTACGAACCGCTGCACGCCGGCGTGACCCGGATCCTCGAGCAGATGCCAGTCGAGGCTCTCGTCGTGGTTCCACTCGCGCGACTGCGCGATCTCGCTCCCCATGAAGAGCAGCTTCTTGCCCGTCTGTGCGTACATCCACGAGTAGAGCAGCCGCAGGTTCGCGAGCTTCTTCCATTTGTCGCCCGGCATCTTGCCGAGGAGCGAGCCCTTCATGTGCACGACCTCGTCGTGCGAGAGCGAAAGCACGAAGTTCTCGCTCGTCGCGTAGATCTGCCTG
Organism: Thermoanaerobaculia bacterium; assembly: GCA_051305935.1. GTDB lineage: Bacteria > Acidobacteriota > Thermoanaerobaculia > Gp7-AA8 > Gp7-AA8 > JACPDH01. The sequence goes on along the minus strand of JBPPMG010000108.1, from coordinate 51,906 downwards.
AAGGTCAGCTTGCTGTGGTGGTACTTGCGGGCGATCGGGTCTTCCGCCATGTACTTGAGCGTGTCGTGCATCCAGCCCATGTCCCACTTGAAGCCGAATCCGAGCCCGCCGACGTAAGTCGGCTTCGACACGTGCGGCCACGCCGTCGATTCCTCGGCGATCGTCTGCGCGCCGGGGATCTCGGCGTAGACCGCTTCGTTCAGTTTCCGGAGAAACGCGATCGCCTCGAGGTACTCACGGCCGCCGTACTTGTTGGGGATCCACTGCCCCGCGGGACGCGAGTAGTCGAGATAGAGCATCGACGCCACCGCGTCGACGCGCAGAACGTCGGCGTGGAAGTTCTCGAGCCAGTGGATCGCGCTGCTCGTCAGGAACGAGCAGACCTCGGGCCGGCCGTAGTCGAAGATCATGCTCTTCCAGTCGGGATGGAAGCCGCGGCGCGGATCGGACGGCTCGAACAGGTGCGTGCCGTCGAAGTAGGCCAGCGCGTGCCCGTCCGTCGGGAAGTGCGACGGCACCCAGTCGAGGATCACTCCGATCCCTGCCTGGTGCAGTCGGTCGATGAGATACATCAGGTCCTGCGGAGTTCCGAAGCGGCTCGTCGCCGCGAAGAAACCGGTCGCCTGGTAGCCCCACGAGCCGTAGAACGGATGCTCCATCACCGGCATCATTTCGACGTGCGTGAAGCCCATCGTGTTCAGGTAAGCCGGAAGTGTCTCGGCCAGCTCGCGGTAGGTCAGGAACCGCTCGCCTTCCTCCGGAACGCGCCGCCACGATCCGAGATGGATCTCGTAGATCGACATCGGCTCGTTGAGCGGCTCCGCCTCGGCGCGCCTCGCCATCCACTCGGCGTCGTTCCACTGGTAGTCGAGGTCCCAGACGACCGAGGCGGTGTCGGGCGGGTTTTCGTGCATGAACCCGAATGGATCGGCGCGGTCGCTCGTGTAGTCGCGATGCCCGGAGACCACGTGGTACTTGTAAACGTAGCCCTTGCCGATCCCGGGGATGAAACCTTCCCAGATACCGGACGATCCGTGCGGCAAGAGCGGGTGGCTCGCCCCGTTCCAGTCGTTGAAATCCCCTACGACCGAGACCTCGCGCGCGTTCGGCGCCCAGACGGCGAACCGGACACCTGGAACGCCGTCCTTCTTCGTGGTGTGCGCGCCGAGCTTTTCGTGAAGCCGCCGGTGCGTCCCTTCGTGGAAAAAGTAGATGTCCTGCTCTTCGAGCTCGAGCGGAGGCGCTTCGACATTCATCTGCACTTTTGCGGTCGCCTTCTTCTTCGCATTCACGGCTGCTGGTTTTCTAACTGGCGTTGCGATCTTCTTCGATTCGGACTTCGTTTTTGCGACTGCCTTCCGCTTCGCGAGCTTCGAGGTCACCTTCACGGAAGGCAGCGTCGCCTCGAGCGCGTGAAGTTCGGCGGCCGCGGCTGGATCCATGCTTCCGAGCGTGACCTTGAGCTCGGGCTCAGCCTTCGCGGCGGTGTCCGGCTGCGCGTCGGGCGGGGCGAGCGCCGAGTCCGACTCTGCAGCTTCTGCCTCGGGGATCGCGATCTCCCGGTCGAGCAACTGCTCGCGCTTCGATTCTTTCGAGTTCTTCTTCCTGCCTTTGTCCTTGGCCATTGTCTTTCCTGTCGCGCGCCACGCGCGGTCGGGCGACCCGATCCGGGACCCGCCGCAGGCGCGGCTTCATCACGGCTCTCGGGCGAGGGGGCTCTCTCGACCACGAAACTCGTGGTCGGAGCCTATCGCACCGATGCAGCCGTCATACACCTTTTATGTGGAATCGGGAGACGGGTCAAGCCGAGGAGTCTCTCCTCGAATGTCAATCGGGAACCTCGTGCGAAGCCATTCACCGGCTATACTCTTGGGACTCTTCATGGCCGAAATTCGATGCCGACGCTGCGGTGAGCCGGTCCCCAGGAATGCGGATCGCTGCCCGAAGTGTGGCGCGCCTCCCCCTGTGGACGAGACGCGAGCGAGCGTCGCGTCGCGAACCCGCTTCCAGATCGGTGACGTCATCGACGGGCGGTACGAAGTGGTCGCGATCCTGCCGACGGGCGGCATGGGCGAGCTCTACAAGGTCCGTCACGTACACCTCGGCGACTTCCGCGTCGTCAAGATCCGCAAGCCGAGCGCGCGCGAGGACGACACGGGAACGAAGCGGTTCATTCGCGAGGCGCGGCTCGCCGCCTCGATCAACCACCCGAATCTCGCGTCGCTGTTCGACTTCGCCCAGCTCGAGGACGGGTCGTTCTACATGGTGAACGAGTACGTCGACGGCATGACGGTCGCCGAGCACATCCGCGCCGGCGGCCGGTTCGAGATTGCGCAGGTCCTCCGGATCGCCGAACAGGCGCTGCTCGCGCTCGAGGCGATTCACGCGGGCGGCATCGTCCACCGCGACGTCGCGTCCGACAACGTCATGCTCACCCAGAACGCATCGGGCGAGACGGTCGTGAAGCTCATCGACCTCGGGATCGCGAAGGCGCTCGACGGCGAAGGTCTCACCTCGACCGGCTTCTTCGTCGGCAAGGCCCGTTACGCGTCGCCGGAACAGGTGAACACGCAGGATCCCGATCCGATCGACCAGAGAAGCGACCTCTACTCCCTCGGCATCGTGCTCTACGAGATGGTTTCCGGCGACGTGCCGTTCGCGGGCTCCACTCCTGCCGCCTCGGTGATCAAGCGCCTCACCACGGAGATCACCCAGGTGCCGCCCCGCGACGCGTCGATCGTCATGGACCCGAACGTGGAAGGGATCATCCTTCGCCTCCTGCGCCGCGACCGCGACGAGCGCTTTCCCTCGGCCACCGACGCGATTCGCGAGCTTGGAAACCAGATCGCCGCGCGCCCGAACTACGATACGGAAGGCACGCTCTCCCGCATCACCCGCGACCGGGAGCTCTACAAGGCCGCAGGCCTGCCCCTTCCTCCGAAGCGAGAAGGCACGGTGGAGATCTCCCTTGCCGAGCTCGAAGCCGAGAGAAAGGCAGCGGAAGCAGAATCGAAACCCGTGCGGCGCGGCACGGTCGAAATGTCGCTCGACGACCTCAGGGACGACGACGAGGAGATTCGGCCAACGGTTGCAGAAACACCCGCGTCGAGCGAGCCAATCGAGCGAACCGAGGCGATCCCGCAGATGTCCCGCGACCTGCGCGACCAGTTGATGGGAGTGTCCGCGTCCCCGGAACAGCCTGAGCCCCCACGAGCGCCGGCTCCCCCCGCAGGCGGCCGGCCTCACGAAGAAGAATCTGCGGAGACGATGCCGTTCCAGAAATGGCAGCAATCGCAGGCGCCCACAGTCACCGAGCCGATCCCGCAGCCGAAGTCGCCGGTTCCGCCGCCTCCACTGACACGGGTCGACCAGGACGAGATTCCTACCGTCGCCACGGCCCAGCCGCTGCCGGCGCCTTCACCTCCCCCGCCGGTGAAGCCGCCTCCGGTTGTTCCTCCGCCGCCGCCATCGAAAGGTCGAACTGCCGCTCCGCCTCCCGCTCCGGCCCCACGCCCCGCGGCGCCGCCCGTTCAGGCTCCCGTTCCGGCGAAGCCGAAGGCGGGCGTGAGCACGAAAACGATCGCGATCATCGCGGTCGTTGCGCTTCTTGCGCTCGCCGCACTGTCAGTTGCCGGGTACGCCGCGTGGAAGCTCTACGCCAAATACGTCGCTGGCTCGAAGGTGCCGACGATTTCGACACCGGTATCGACCGACACGACCGCCACATCGGCAACCACGACGGGCGAGATCCAGATCATCGAGACGCTGCCTTCGGCAAGCGTTCCTCCCGCGGTCGACACCGCCGCTTCCGACACCGCCGCGACCGAGACTGCGCTCACGACCCAGGGCCCTCCCGAGCCCGAGAAGCCGAAGCCCACTCCGGTGAGGAAGCGTGAGTCGGCGCCCCCTCCACCACCTCCTCCGACGGAGACCGTCGAGCCCGAACCGGAGCCGCCTCCACCGGTCGTCGAAGGAGCACTCGTCGAGCTCGGCCCCGGAGTCGTCGATGCGAAGCTCGTTTCCAAACAGCCGCTCCGCCTGTCCTTCAAGGAGCGTCTGAAGCGGACTCGCGGGTCTGCCACGATTGGCCTCATCGTAGGCATCGACGGTTCGCCGGAGCAGATGCAGGTCCTCGAGTCGAGCGGCGACGAGGTGATCGACAATGCCGCGATTCAGGCCACCGCGGCGAGCCGCTACCTGCCCGCCACCAAGGACGGCGTCAGAGTTCGCGTGCGCGCCGTGCTCGAATTCACGAACGAGAAGCAGTAACCTCTCCCGCCCAATGGACCGATACATCTGCATTCACGGACATTTCTACCAACCGCCGCGAGAGAACCCCTGGCTCGAAGAGATCGAGCTCCAGGATTCCGCGGCTCCCTACCACGACTGGAACGAGCGGATCACGGCCGAGTGCTACGCGCCGAACGCATCGTCGCGCATCCTGGACGACGCCGACCGCATCGTGAAGATCGAGAACAACTACGCGCGGATCAGCTTCAACTTCGGAGCGACGCTTCTGTCGTGGCTCGAGCGGAAGTCGCCCGAAACGTATGCCGACATTCTTGCGGCGGACGTCGCGAGCCGCGCGCGCTTTTCCGGCCACGGTTCCGCGCTCGCACAGGCTTACAACCACCTGATCATGCCGCTGGCGAACCGCCGCGACAAGGAAACGCAGATTCTATGGGGAATCCGCGACTTCGAGCGTCGCTTCGGCCGCAGGCCGGAAGGGATGTGGCTGCCCGAGACGGCAGTCGATCTCGACTCGCTCGACCTGCTCGCCGAGCATGGGATCCTGTTCACCGTCCTTGCCCCGCACCAGGCGAAGGCCGTGCGGGCAATCGGCGACAAGGTCTGGAACGACGTCAGCGGGGCGAAGATCGACCCGTCGATGCCGTACCGCGTGGCACTGCCTTCGGGACGGACGCTCGCGCTCTTCTTCTACGACGGACCGATCTCGCGCGGCGTCGCGTTCGAGCGGCTGCTCCACAAGGGCGAGTACCTCGCCGACCGTCTCGTCGGCGCCTTTTCCGCGACACGCAAGCGCGCGCAGCTCGTCCACATCGCCACCGACGGCGAGACCTACGGCCACCATCATCCGAAAGGCGACATGGCGCTCGCCTACGCGCTCGACTACATCGAGAAGCACGATCTCGCGCGACTGACGAACTACGGCGAGTTTCTCGCGCTCTTCCCGCCGACGCAGGAAGTTCAGATCCACGAAGACACGTCGTGGAGCTGCCCGCACGGCGTCTCCCGCTGGCGCGCTGACTGCGGCTGCAGCACGGGCGCACCGTTCGGCTGGAACCAGCAGTGGCGGGCGCCCCTTCGCGACGCGCTCGACTGGCTCCGCGACCAGGTCTCGCCCCGATTCGAGAACGAGGGGCGCGAGCTGTTCGGCCATCCGTGGCGGGCGCGCAACCACTACATCGACATCGTCCTCGAGCCCGGCGAGGAGAGCTTCGAGCGCCTGCTTCGTCAGCTCGGCCATCCCGATCTCACGCCCGCCCAGCGCGTCCGAACCCTCGAGCTCCTCGAGCTCCAGCGCAACGCGATGCTCATGTACACGAGCTGCGGATGGTTCTTCAACGACGTGAGTGGAATCGAGACGCAGCAGATTCTCCGCTACGCGGGGCGCGTCCTGCAGCTCGCGAAGGCCTGTTTCGGCGTCGAGCTCGAGGCCGCGTTCCTCGAACGCCTCTCCGCGGCGAAGAGCAATCTTCCAGCTCAGGGGACCGCACGCGACGTCTACGAGCGCCACGTCCGTCCCGCGACGGTCGAGTTCGCGGGTGTCGCCGCGCACTACGCGATCGCCTCGCTCTTCGAGCCGTTTCCCGCGCGAACGCACATCTACTGCTACGACATCGAGCGCGAGGACCTTCAGATCTTCGAGGCAGGATCGGCGAAGGTCTCGGCGGGAAAGCTGCGCATCCGCTCGCGCGTCACGCACGAGACCCAGCAAGTCATGTTCGGCGTCCTCTACCTCGGCGACGTGAAGCTGACCGGCGGGTCGCGTGTACTCGTCGCGGACGAGGACTACGACAAGCTCCGCGAGGAGCTCGCCGACCCGGAACTGCGCAACGACTTCGCGGCCGTGGTCCGGCTCCTCGATCGCAACTTCGAGTCGCTGCCGTTCTCGATTCGATCTCTTTTTCGCGACGAGCAGCGAAGCATCCTGTCGCTGATCTGGACTGCCGCGCTCTCCGAGGCCGAAGCGGCATTCCGCGCGCTCCACGACCGCTACGTGCCGCTCGTCAAGCTCCACTCCGACCTTTCGGTGCCGCTGCCGAAGGTCCTCTACGCTGCAGCGGAGGCCGACCTGAACCTGCGACTTCGCCGCGCGCTGGAGCGTGACGATGCTCCGCGGCCGCTCGTGGAGAGCCTGCTCGCGCAGGCGCGAAGCGAGCAGGTCTCGCTAGACAACGCCTCGCTGGCCTATTCGCTAAAGCAGACGCTCGATCGCGCCGTGTCGCGATTCGCGGCAGACCCCGAGGAGCTAGCGGCTCTCGAGGCGCTGCACGCGGTCGTCGACCTCGCGCACTCGCTCCCGTTCGAGATCGACCTCGGCAGGGCGCAGAACGCCTACTACCGCATGGTCGGACAGACCCGCGCGAACGCCCGCGGCAACGGCGAGGAGCACGCGCGCTGGATCGAGATCTTCCACGCCCTCGGCCCGATGCTCTCGATGCAGATGGCGCTCATCGAGAACGCGGGGACGGTGCAGGACAAAGCGGCAGCTCACGCGGACCGTTAGGCGCGAGGCGGCGAACGCCGTCATTCCGAGCGAAGCGAGGAATCTGCAAAACGATTAAAATCGATCCTTTCGCAGATTCCTCGCTTCGCTTCCAATGAACAAGCGTTCGCGCCGTCATGTCGGCCGAGCTGCGCTGAGCCAGGGACGCGTAAAGCGAACCCGCCCGTAGACTTCCTCGCGGGTCACTCCGCCGCGTCAGCGGCGCAGGATCGGTAGCCCCCAGCTTCAGCTGGGGGAATGGGCGCGACCCCAATACGCAGCGCCGCCGAGCGGCGCAGGATCCTGGCGCCGCGTGCCCAATCGACGCGCGAATTCCGGCGGCGCTCCGCGGCGCCTTGTTCGTTCTTCCGCATCGCCCCCCCGACTGAAGTCGGGGGCTACCGATCCTGCGGCGCTCCGCGCCGCCTCCGGGCTTTCCTCTGATCGGACTCCTATGGCCGTCTTGATTCCGCTCAGAGCCACTCCGCTCACCCTCAGTGCAGGAACATCGGCAGCCCGAGGACGTTCGAGAGCTTCGGCTTGTAGGAACCGGCGTCGTAGAACTTTGCGACGTCGACCCGCTTCCGGCCTTCTCCCGTGATCCTGAGCGGCACCGCGGTGTAGCGGCCGCCATGGACGGCAACCATCTTTCCGAAATCTCCCGCGTGCGCCATGTCGGCGGCCAGCACTCCGTAGGTGTTCGCGACGAGCTGGTCGACGGAGTCGGGCGGACCGGAGCGCATCAGGTAGGCGATGCGCTGATAGATCACGCGCTCGCCCGTCCGCTGCTCGAAGTAATCCGAGATCTCCTGGCCGATGCCACCGAGCGTGGGGTTGCCGAAGTCATCGACCCGGCCGAAGCCCGTCGGCCGTCCGCCGATCGGGCACGCGCCCTCGGACACGGCCAGCACTGCGAACCCGCTCGGGTTGTCCATCCGGTCGCGAGAGAGCAGGTCGAACAGGTGGTTCCAGTCGAAAGGAACCTCCGCGATCAGGGCGCGATCGGTGCCGGCCAGATACGACGTGAGCAGGCTCGTCTCTCCCGAGTAACGCCCGAAGAGCTCGCAGATGAGAAATCGCTCGTGCGACTCGGCGGCGCTCTTGAGGTCCTGGATGAACTGCACGGCGCGGGTCACAGAGGACGAGAACCCGAGGCAGTAGTCGGTGCCGAAGACGTCGTTGTCCATCGTCTTCGGCATCGCGACGAGTGGAATCCCTTCGTCGGCGAGACGGCGCGCGAACGAGAGCGTTCCGTCGCCGCCGATGGCGATCAGCCCGTCGAGCTCGAGCAGCGCGACCGCGCGCGCCGCAGCAGCGGTCAGGTCGATCGTCCCCTTCTCTCCGATCGGCGCCTCGCCCGCGAGGTGCTCCGGGACCCGTCCCGGCTTCACGATCGAGGGATTGACGCGCGAGGTGTGGAGGACGGTTCCGAGTGTCCGGTCGATGCTGCGGGTCGTCTGCGCCGTGAGCGGCGCGACCCAGCGGCGGCGTGCAAGGTCGTCATCCTCCGCGGTCACGTTGATGAGCGCCGCCCATCCGCGCCGCAGGCCGACCGCTTCGTGCCCGTGGAGTTCGAGTCGATGCACGATCGACTTGATCGCGGCATTCACACCTGGCACGTCGCCTCCGCCGGTGAGAATTCCGATGCGCTTCTTCGCCATGTCTCGAAACTCCGCGGCGCGCCGCGGCGCGCCCGATTGTAGCGGAAAGCAAGGTACCGCGAGCGCTACCGAGTGCTTGCGCCCTGCCAGGTACTCGCAGAGAATCGAGCGAACAGATCCGCGGGAGGCGTGCGATGAATCCACGAAAATCAGGCCTGATTCTTCATCCGACGTCGCTGCCAGGCCCGTGGGGAATCGGTGACCTCGGCGACGAAGCGCTCGGTTTCCTGCGCTGGCTCGAGCAGGCAGGCCAGACGCTCTGGCAGATTCTCCCCCTCGGGCCCACCGGCATGGGGAACTCCCCGTACGGCGCACTTTCCTCGTTCGCGGGCAACGCGACCCTGATCTCGCCTCGGCGACTCGTCGAAGACGGCCTGCTCGACGCCTCCGTGGTCGACAATCCGCCGCATCTCCCCGAAGACCACGTCGACTTCGGCCGTGCAGTCGCGCAGAAGCAAGGGTTGCTGCGCATGGCGTGGGAAAGGTTTCGCACGTACGGCGACTCGCCGCTGCGCCAGGAGTTCGACGCCTTCCGTGCCGAAGAGGCATCGTGGCTCCGCGACTGGACACTCTTCCGTGCGCTCAAGGATCGCTTCGGCGGACGCGAATGGGCGGCCTGGGACCGCGATCTCGCGACGCGCCAGCCCGAAGCGCTCGATCGTGCACGCGGCGAGCTGGCCGACGAGCTCGCTTACGGCGAGTTCGAGCAATGGCTCTTCTTCCGACAGTGGCAAAGGATCCGACAGGATGCGCACGCGAAGGGAATCTCGATCATCGGCGACGTGCCCATCTACGTTGCCTTCGACAGCGCCGACGTCTGGGCGAATCAGCATCTCTTCTGGCTCGATGACGCGGGAAGGCCGACGGTCGTCGCCGGAGTCCCGCCCGACTACTTCAGCGCCACCGGACAGCTCTGGGGAAACCCGATTTATCGCTGGAACGTGATGAAGCAGGAGGGCTACGCCTGGTGGATCTCCCGCGTGAAGGCGAACCTTCGCATCGCGGACTACATCCGCCTCGACCACTTCCGCGGCTTCGCCGGCTACTGGGAAGTGCGCGCGGGAGAGCCGACCGCGATGAACGGCCGCTGGAAGCGCGGGCCGGGAAAGCCACTCTTCGACGCCATCCGAAACGCTCTCGGCGATCTTCCGCTCGTCGCCGAGGACCTGGGAGTGATCACGGCCGACGTGGAGAAACTTCGCCACCAGCTTCGTCTGCCCGGGATGAAGATCCTGCAGTTCGCGTTCGGCGACCTCGACAATCCCTACGCGCCGCACAACCACAGCGTCGACTCGATCGTCTACACCGGCACACACGACAACGACACGACGCTCGGCTGGTTCCGCGCTGCGCCCGACTGGGAGAAGCGCCGGGCACTCGACTACATCGGGGGCGACGAGCGCGCCGCACACTGGTCGATGATTCGGGCCGCGATCACATCGGTCGCAAAATGGGCGATCGCTCCTGCGCAGGACGTGTTCGGCCTCGGGAGCGAAGGAAGGATGAACCGTCCTGGAGTGGCGAGCGGTAACTGGGGATGGCGGACGCATCACGCCCACTTCTCCGACGACACGGCCAGACACCTGCGCTTCCTCACCGAGCTCGGCGGCCGTCTTGCCACACAAGGATCGCGAGAGTTGGAGCAGATTGCCGTCGTCGACACCTCGAGCGGCGTATAGAGACTGGAACCCGGGAACGCAGTGGGAAGACTGAGCGAGAAACTCCGCCGAGCCGCGACCCTGTCGCCGCGCGACTGGCTCCTTGTCGCCGAGGCCTGGATCGAGCTCGCCCGCGCCCGCACCCTGCTGTCGCTCGACGCTGCGAAAGCCGTTCGCGGAGCGCTCGACCGGAAAGCCCCGGAGCACCGCGACGAACACGATCTCCCGCCGCAGTTGCTGGAGATGTTCCTCCTGGCCGCCAACCACCATCTGTTTCGACTCAACTGCCTCCCGAAGGCGCTCGCGCTCAAGCGGATGCTCGAGCGCCGAAGGCTCGCGCCGCACCTCCGGATCGGGGCGCGAAAGGAAGGCCCCAAGCTTCTCGGACATGCCTGGATCGAGATCGACGCCGTTCCCTACAACGACTCCGCCGATGTCGCCGATCGCTATCCCCCGCTCTCGATCAGCGAAGCCGGCGTCGCGATGTGGACGGCGGAGTGAGGAGGGGAGTTGTTAGTTGTTAGTTGTTAGTTGTTAGTTGTTAGTTGTTAGTTGTTAGGCGGTCTTGAAAGGCTGGAGCATTGGGGCGTCGCGTAGCGACGGTCGAGTTTAGCCCCCGGTCGAAGACCGGGGGAATCGCGACCTACGCAACGATGCCGCGTAGCGCCGCTGGAAATCCGGGTCGGCGCACCATGCGGGCATGAATCCGAATCCTCGACTCATTCACACGCGCCGTCCGTCGTAGAATGAACCCTTACCCCGACACGGGAGCACCAACCATGCGCGCGATTGAATCGATGTTCGCCGACTACGCCGAGCACCACCAGACTCGCGGGAACAAGGCATGCCATCGCCTCGGGATTCCGATGATCATGTTCTCTCTTCTTGGGCTGCTCGCGCTCGTCCGAATTCCCGTCGACAGCCCCGTGCCGCTCGACCTGGGCACGCTTCTCATCGCGGCCGCCGGCGTCTTCTATCTGGCGCTCGAATGGAAGCTCGCGATCCCGATGGTCATCGTCTCCGCCCTTCTGTATATCGGCGCGAAACCGCTTCCGCTTCCGTTCCTGTGGGTTCTCTTCGTCGCCGGCTGGATTCTGCAGTTCGTCGGTCACAGCGTGTACGAGAAGCGACAGCCGGCGTTCTTCAATAATCTCGTTCACCTGCTCGTCGGGCCGCTCTGGATCCTCAACGACGCGATCCCCATGGTGCGCAGGCCGGCGCACCGCGCGCCGGAGCCGCGTTGATCGGGCATCCGGCTTCCATGACGAAAGCAATCTCCGAATACGTCGATGTGCTCTCTCGCTGCGCCGTGCCTGCGCACGCGCACAATCAGTACGCGGGCCGCTCGCGAGGCGCCGCCACGCGCCGCGAGAACCTCTCCCTTTACCTCGCGCAAATGCGGCGCCGGCGCCCCACGACGATCCTCGTCGGCGAGGCGCCGAGCCACCGCGGCTGCCGTTTGACCGGCATCCCGTTCATGAGCGAGACGCTGATGCTCCGAGGAGTCGAGCCGCCTGGACTCTTCGGATCGACGCGCAACTACCGGAGGGCCACACGGGGCGAGCGAACGTCGACCGAAGCGAGCGCGACGATCGTCTGGGCAACGATCGCGACCGTCGATCCGACGCCGCTTCTCTGGAATGCGTTCCCTTTCCACCCCCATCGGCCGGGCGAGCCGCGTTCGAACCGTCCGCCCACCGCTCTGGAGCTGGAGATCGGCCAGGGGTTTCTGGTCGCTCTGATCGGCATGTTCGATGTAACGACGGTCGTCGCGGTCGGCAACCGTGCCCGCGATTCGCTCAGCTCGCTCGGGATCGAGCACACTCGGGTGCGGCATCCTTCCCGAGGCGGAAAACGCGACTTTGCGGCCGGCATCGCCGAGCTGTGTCAGAATTCAGCGAAGGGCATCGTCGGAGGGCCTCGATGAAATCGCTCGCAATCGCACTTTCACTCTCCATCCTTCAGCTCGTGGCAGGCTTCGGCTGCGTCAGTGCCACGCCAGTCGCGATCGCGAGCTCGCCTAAGGGGCCCGTCGAGATCACGCTCGAAACGAAGCGCGACACCGTGCGCTTTACTCTCGGCGACTCGAAGTACAAGGCTCGCCTCGAGGGAATCAATGACTCGCGGTGCCCCTCCAACGCGAAGTGCATCTGGCAGGGCGAGCTCGCGGCGGAGTTGACGGTCGACCGCGACGTGGCAGGCACGAAGGAGTCGAAGCGATTCACGCTCGGCGAGCTCACTGCGCCCTCGCTTGCCATCATCGGGGCATCGTTCGAGATCGTGTCGATCAGCGAGTCCGCGGTCACGCTGCGCGTCACGGCGGAATAGGTACGCGGCACCCGAGCCCGGGCGGACCACACCTGTGCGATGATCCTCCCGGCATGTTCAAGCTCCTCCGCTGGATTCCGAAATCACACCTGAGCCACGCCGCGGGCTGGCTGATGTACACGCGACTTCCCGGTCCGCTCGGGCCGTGGAGCGTCCGCAAGTTCGCATCGAAATTCGGCATCGACCTGGATGCTGCTGCGCGGCCGATCGAAGCGTATCCGACGATCGGCGAGCTCTTCACCCGCGACCTCAAGCCGGGGCTCCGTCCCGTGGAAGGCGACTTCGTCAGCCCCGTCGACGCGCTGCTTCGCAATTTCGGCACGATCGAGAACGGCCGCATCGAGCAGATCAAGGGAAAGGACTACTCCCTCCGCTCGTTTCTCGGGGGGGACGGCATCGCCGATTCCTTCGACGGCGGCACGTACTTCAACTTCTATCTTTCTCCGCGCGACTACCACCACATTCACTCGCCCGTGCGCGGGCACGTCGTCCGCAGCGTCGTCATTCCGGGGTATCTCTGGCCGGTCAACGACTGGTCGATGGCGAACATCGACGAGCTTTTCGCCGTGAACGAGCGTGTCGTGACCTATCTGAAGAGCCGATTCGGCCTCATCGCCGTGGTGATGATCGGCGCGACGAACGTCGGCCGGATGACGGTGACCTACGACAGCTTCGTGACGAACGCGCGCCCGAGGGACACCCAGGTCCGCTGGAGAGACTATCCGTCACCGGTTCTCCGCCAGGCTGGAGACCGGCTCGGGACGTTTCACATGGGCTCGAGCGTCGTGGTCCTCGCGAGGAAGGGGATCATCCCTCTCGATCGAGTGGCGGTCAGCGCCCCGGCCGCGGTTCTCTACGGCCAGCAACTCGTGCGCTGAGCGCCGCGAGAGTCAGTCATTGCGCTCGAATGCGAGCGCGATGATCGACGGATCGATCGTCCGGTCGAGATACTCCCAGACCGCAACCTGTTCGAGCTTCCCCGTGATCGGCCCCGTCATGGAGCGGATGTCCTCGGTTGCGGCAGTCGCGACGGCGAGCTCGTGCCAGTAGCGCGAGTCCTCCGTCTGGATCGACAGCAGCGCGCGCGCCGACTGGATCAACTGGAAGTACTCCGAGCCGGGGAGCGAGTCCTCGAGCGTGTCGACCTCGACCGCGGGCCCGACCTCTTCGGCTTTCGCAATCTTCAGCTTCAGCTTCAGCGAATGCGTGTCCTTGATCGCGAGCTTCAGCTCGGTGAGCTGGCCGATCGCGAGGCGGAGGAGCTCGGGCCGCTCCGTGATCCGGATTCCCACGTGGTATCGATACTCCTGGGGGCCCCAGAGCGCCCGGACACGGCACCAGACCGTCTCTGCGACCGCGCGCACCTCGAACGCCGACTTCGGAATCGGAAAGCGAAACGTTCCGCTCAGGCCGACGTCGACACGGTTAGGCGTCTCGAAGCGGGCTCCCTTGCTCGCGAGATCGAGGACCCGAACCGCGCCGACAGCTCCAAACTCGCCGTCGAGCGCGTGCTCGAGCAGGAAGCGGTCCGAGAGGCGTCGTTCCTGTACGCGATGGCAGCGTCCGCTCTTCGAGAGCCGGTCGACCACCCGCTCGACGAGCTCGGTGTCGGCATGAAAGCGAACGCCGGAGACGTGGCGCTGGTTCAGGTCGGCGGAGAGCGACGACTGCGTCCAGACGACCTCGCCCTCGATGCTGATCGACGAAACGGCCCCGTCCAGTCGGAAGCGAAGCTTGGCCTTCCGGCCCGCCTCCGTCGGCTCACCGTGGCGCAGGCGCACGCCGCTGACCGAAATATCCCCAATGTACGCGCGCAGCGCGCCGAACTCCGCCTCCTGCGGCGGAAGCAGAAGAAAACGTTCGGCACGCTCGGCGAACGGAGCCGGAGCCATCCTGTCAGACATCCGTCATCCTCGTGGCGGCTCGTCGAATCCGCCAGGCGATCGCAGACGCGCCACCATCCCGACACATTTTCCGAGACCTCGATTTAGGTTGCCCCGCATTGTAGTACGACGCGGGGCTTGCGGCGTGACCCCGCTCACGTTTTCGGGGATGTCGGTTCCGGGGATACAATCGGGCCCGACATCGAAAGGGGGCGCATTGTGGAAGGCATCGGATGCTCAGTGATCGCGGCCGGCGTTCTCGCGATCTATCTCATCAGCTCGATCAAGATCCTCGCCGAATACGAGCGGGGCGTCATCTTCCGGCTCGGACGCCTTCTGTCCAGTGCCAAGGGTCCGGGGCTCGTCTTCGTCTTCCGCCCCATCGACCGGATGGTCCGCATTTCCCTGCGCCAGGAAGCGTTCGAGGTTCCCCCTCAGGACATCATCACGCGCGACAACGTGACGCTGAAGGTCAACGCCGTCATCTTCCTGCGCGTGATCGACGCCAACAAGGCGGTCGTCGAAGTCTCGAACTACGTCTACCAGACCTCGCAATTCGCGCAGACGACGCTTCGCTCCGTGCTCGGCGAAGTGGAGCTCGACGAGCTCCTCTCGAAGCGCGAGAAGCTCAACCTCCGGATCCAGGAGATCCTCGACGCGCACACCGCACCCTGGGGCGTCAAGGTGATCAACGTCGAGGTCAAGCAGGTCGACCTGCCGGAGTCGATGCTCCGCGCGATGGCCAAGCAGGCCGAGGCCGAGCGGGAAAAGCGCTCGAAAATCATCCATGCCGAAGGCGAGTTCCAGGCAAGCAAGCAGTTGGCCGAAGCCGCCGCAGTCATTTCCGCGGAGCCAATTGCCCTCCAGCTCCGCTACCTGCAGACCTTGGGAGAAATCGGCGCCGAGAAGAACACGACCATCGTCTTCCCGCTTCCGGTCGACATCCTGGTCGGACTGCAGAAGTGGAGCGAGGAGATGATCAAGTCGAGTGGACCAAACATTCGGCCTCCCGCCTCGCCACCGAAGACGGATTAGGGGTTCAGGCTACTCGGCAGTTGGAGTGACACTCGCAGACGGCCTCACGGCGAGCGTGAGGCCGTCGACCGACTCGACGAGCACCTCGTCGCCGACGGCGACAGGTGCCGTCGACACGGCGTTCCAGATCTCGCCGCGGACGAAGATCCTGCCCTCCGGTGCGAGCGCGGTCTTCGCCACGCCGATCTCGCCGACGAGCCCTTGTTCTCCAGTCACGACTTTCGCCTTCATCGCGCGCATCGCGATCGTCATCAGGAACACCGCGATCACGCCGAATGGGACGCTCACCGCCAGCGCGGTCAGCCACTGAACGCGCATCTCCGGGATCGGGCCGTCGACCAGCAGCACGGCGCCGAGCGTCATGCAGACGACCCCGCCCGCGCCGAGTACCCCGTAGCTCGTGTACTTCGCCTCCAGCGCGAAGAACACGAAGGCGATTCCGATCAGCGTGAGCGCCGCGAAGCGCGTCGGCAGCAGATTGAGCGCAAAGACCGCGAGCAGGATGAGGATCAGCCCGACGACGCCAGGAAGAATCGCGCCGGGATTATTGAACTCGGCATAGAGAGCGAGCGCTCCCAGCGAGAGGAGAAGGAACGCGATGTTCGGGTCCATCATCCAGTTCATCAGGCGCTGGCGCAGCGTCATGACACGCTCGCGAACCGGCTGACCGGCGAGCTTCAGCACCTGCGTCTCGCCGTTGAAACGGGTGATCGAGCGTCCCTCGAGCCGTGCCAGCAGGTCGGCCTCGTCTTTCGCGACGATGTCGATGAGATTCGCGTCGAGCGCCTCCTGTTCCGTGAACGAAACCGACTCGCGCACAGCCTTCTCGGCGAGCTCGACGTTGCGCCCGCGCTTCGCGACGATCGATCTCATGAACGCAGCGGAGTCGTTCGTCATCTTCGCGTTCATGATCTCGTCGACCTTTTCCTGACCGATCACGACCGGATGCGCGGCCCCGGTGTTCGTTCCGGGAGCCATCGCGGCCACGTCGGCAGAAACGAGCAGGAAGAATCCCGCCGACGCCGCGCGGCTGCCTCCCGGCGACACGTAGACGATCACCGGCACCGTCGACGCGACGATCTTCTCGATCATCTTCCGCATCGAGGTCTCGAGTCCTCCCGGCGTACGCAGCACGATGAGCAGCGCGCTGTCGCCATTCGCTTCCGCCTCGCGGATCGCGCGCTCGATGACCTCCTCGGTGATCGGGTGGATCACTCCGTCGATCGTGACCTTCAGGATGTCCGCCGACGCCGGAATCGAAACGGCAACCAGGAGAACGAGTGCCAGGTAACGGAGCGATCGCATCGAAAATCCTCCACGTTGGCGCGAGCGGGTCAGAAGGCCTGATCCGCCGCGCTCCTCTCCATTGTGCGACGTCTGCGGCCCTCTGGCTATTCCGCCGGCCCGATACGTTGTTTCGTGCGGCGGCGGCGAGGATACTGGCCTCAGCCGCTGGAGGCGAGCCCGAGGCACGATGGGAATCCCGATTCGATTCGAAAACGTCAGCCATCGCTACGGCGGGAGCGAGGACGAAGGTGTCGGCGTGGTGGCGCTCGACGACGTCTCCCTCGAGCTCGAGGCCGGTTCCTTCACCGCGATCATGGGCGCTTCGGGTAGCGGCAAGTCGACGCTCCTCCACATCGCGGGAGCGATCGACCGCGCGACGTCCGGCCGCGTGCTTCTCGGCGACGTTGAGATCACCCGCATGAGCGACGCGGCGCTGACGCTCGTCAGGCGCGAGCGCATCGGCTTCGTCTTTCAGTTCTTCAACCTCATCCCGACGCTGACCGTTCGTGAAAACGTCCGGTTCCCGCTCGACCTGCTCGGCACCGATCCGAAGGCGCGCGCGGCACGCGTCGAGGAAGTGCTCCAGCGCGTCGGGCTCGCGCATCGCGCCAGGCACTACCCGAGCGAGCTTTCGGGAGGCGAGATGCAGCGCGTCGCGATCGGCCGCGCGATCGTGCATCGCCCGCCGGTCGTGCTCGCCGACGAACCAACCGGCAACCTCGACAGCCGCACGGGCGAGACGATTCTCGAGCTCCTCCGCGAGATCCACCGGCTGGACGAGCCGACGATCGTCATGGCGACGCACTCGGATCACGCGGCGTCGTTCGCTTCGTCGACCGTGCGCGTGACCGACGGCAGGATCTCGCGCGAGGCGCGAAATCCATGAGCGGCTTCCTTCGAGTCGTTCTCGCGCTCGTCGTGCGACCACTCGTCCGTGAGACGCTTCGCGCGACGCTCACGATCCTCGGCATCGCGGTCGGCGTCGGCGTCCTCGTGGCGATCCAGCTCTCGAACGACAGTGCAATTCGCAGCTTCGAAGGCTCGGTCGACGCGGTCGCGGGACGGGCAAACTGGCAGATCGTCGCCGAGGCGGCGCCGCTCGACGAGCGGCTGCTGCTCGCGCTGCAACCGCTCTGGACTTCAGGCGGACGCTTCGCTCCGGTGATCGATCTCGAGGGCACGCTCGAACCCGCGGGAGTCCCGATTCGCGTGCTCGGCGTCGACCTGCTCTCCGACCTTCACTTTCGCGACTATCGCTACGCGCGCATCGCCCGCGACGAATCGGCTGCCGAATCATCTGCAGGCGTGAGCGACTCTGCCGCGTCGTTCTTTGGCCTGTTCGAGCCCGACTCGGCCGTCGTCCCGCAATCGTTCGCGACCGAACACGGGCTCGCGATCGGCAGCCCGCTCGAGCTCGAGGTCCTGGGGCGCCGCACGCGTCTCGTCGTTCGCGGCATCCTCGAGCCGTCGGGCCCCGCGACCGCATTCAACGGATCGATCGCGATCGTCGACATCGCGACGGCGCAGCAGGCGTTCGACATGCGGGGGCTCGTCAACCGTGTCGACCTCCTCGTCCCCGAAGGGGAAACGGGCGTGCTCGATTCGATCCGAGCCGCACTTCCGACGCAGGCGCGACTCGAAAAGCCGTCGCGCCGAAACGAGCGGGTCGACAAAATGCTCCGCGCGTTTCGCGTGAATCTCTTCGCGCTCGCCGCCGTGGCACTTCTCGTCGGGATCTTCCTCGTCTACAACACCGTGCTGATCTCGATCCTGCGGCGTCGCCGCGACATTGGAATCCTGCGGACGCTCGGCGTGACGCGAGCTCAACTGCTCGGTGCGTTCCTTGCCGAAGGACTCGGGTTCGGGCTCGCCGGCTCGGCGCTCGGGCTCGGGCTCGGCGTCGCGCTCGCCCGCTCCATCCTCGGTGTGATCGGCGCGACGGTCAACGCGCTCTACGTCGCGTCGGCCAGCGCTCCCGGCGACGTCGCGCTCACTCCGGGGCTCGCTCTCGTGGCCATGAGCATCGGAACGCTCGCATCGCTCGCGGCATCCCTGCAACCCGCGCTCGAAGCCGCGGGAACGCCTCCGCTCGCGCTGGTCCGCCCCGGCATCTACCAGCGTCTCACCGGCTCGGCCTCGCGCAGGCTCGCACTCGGTTCCGGAGCGTGCTTCGTCCTCGCCGGCCTCTCGACGCTGCTTCCACCGGTCGGCGGAATCTCGGTGGGCGGGTACCTCGCCGTGTTGCTCGTGATCGCCGGGATGTCGCTTCTCTGTCCCTGGGCGCTCCGGTTCGTCGCCGCCGGCCTTCGTCCCTTGATGCAACGGCTCTTCGGCGTCTCCGGAGATCTCGCGGGCGCGTCGTTGCCGGCATCGTTGCGCCGCGTATCGATCGCGACCGCGGCCCTCTCGACCGCGATCAGCATGATGGTCGCAGTCGCGGTGATGGTCGGGAGCTTTCGCGAAACGGTCGACGCGTGGGTTGCGCAGACGGTGAAGTCGGATCTCTGGCTGCGACCGGCGAAGGGGCTTTCGAACGCCCAGATCGCCGTCTTCCCGCCGGAGATCTCCGCGGCGCTCGACGAGATCGGGGTGATCGCAGCATACGACCGCTTCCGGGGACGGGAGATCGTTTGGCGGGAGACGAGCATCCTCGTGGGCAGCGGCGACTTCGCGACGACAATCGCACACTCCGACCTCCCGATGGTGCGTCCCCGCTCGCAGGAGCGGGCGCTCCGCGGCGCGATCGAAGGCGGCGGCGTGCTCGTCTCCGAGACGCTCGCCTTCAAGTTCGACCTCGATGTCGGCAGCACGATCGAGCTGCCGACTGCCGAAGGGATGCACTCCTTCCCGGTCACCGGGATCTACCGCGACTACTCGAACGATCGCGGCGTCGTCGTGATGGACCGCGCGCTCTGGCTCGAGAAGTTTCACGACACGTCGATCAACACGATCGCTGTCTTTCTTCGCGACGGCGCGGAGTTGGAGACAGCTCGTCGTGAGATCGAGCGGCGCCTCGGCAAGCGGTTCCGCGTCTTCACGGTCACCAACGCGGCGATCCGCACCGAGGTGATGCGGATCTTCGACCAGACCTTTCTCGTGACCTGGGCGCTGCTCGGCGTCGCGCTCGTCGTCGCAGTGCTCGGCATCGTCAACACGCTCTCGGCGCTGATCATCGAGCGTCGCGCAGAGATCGCGCTCGTGCGCGTGATGGGCGTCTCCCGCTGGCAGATCACATCGATGCTGACACTCGAGTCGGCGATCGTGGGCCTCGCCTCCAGCGCACTCGGGCTCGCGACTGGCTGGGTACTCGCGCTCATCCTCATCTTCGTGATCAATCGCCAGTCGTTCGGATGGACGATCGAGTTCGCCCCCCCGTTCGGTATCGTCGCCGTGTCGATCGCGATCACCTTCCTCGCGACGATGCTCGCCGGGCTCGCACCATCGGGGCTCGCCTCGCGCATCGGCCTCTCCCAGGCGCTCAAGAGCGAGTGAGTCGATCGCTCAGGCCGGAACGAGCTCCATCCCCACGACCGCAGTTGCCGACTGTCCCATGAAACACGGACGTTTGTGTTTCTCCGCCGAACGTATAATCACGAAACTCGTGAGGATGAGAGAAGCGTGCTCCACCCTTCGGTGACGAATCCGTCGTCAGACACGGAAGGTCTGCTGCGATTTCACGTCGCGATGCAGAAGAGCCGTGTGCTCGTCTACGCGTCGTCGTTCCTCATCGGCTACGGAGCGATTCTCGCCGGAGTCATGAAGGCGAGCGTTGCCGCCGGTCTGATGCTGATGGCGACCGGCATCGTGTCGGCGCTGGTCATCTGGTTTCTCTACGAGCGCGGTCTCGGCCAGGTCGCAGGAACCGAGCTTGGCTGGGTCAGCTTGTGGATCGACGCGTTCCTCGTCACCTGGGGTGTCTACATCTCAGGCGGCGCCGAGAGTCCCTGGTTTCTCTTCTACCTGGCGAACACCGCGGCGGCCGCCTTCCTCGGTGGACGCGCCTCGGCGTACATCATCGCGACCGTGAACGCGGCGGGTTACATCGGCGCGGTCGTGCTCAGCGGCTCGGCGCGCCCTTTCGACCCCGGCTTCATGAAGGCGCTCTTCCATATCGGCTTCCTCTACTTCGCGTCGATCTTCTTCTTCCGCGGGATCTCGATCCTGCGGGAAAAGCGGCTGCAGATCCGCCAGTTGCGCGAGGAAGATCGCCGGCGCGTCGAGGAGCTGACACGACTCACCGACGAGCTCAACATCAAGTCGCGCGAGCTGGTCGAAGCGAACAGGAAGATCCGCGAGGCCGACCAGCTCAAGAGCCAGTTCCTGGCGAACATGAGCCACGAGCTCCGCACGCCGATGAACGCGATCATCGGCTTCTCCGAGATTCTCGCGGAACGGCTCGAGTCACGAATCGAGCCCAAGTACCAGAACTTCATCCAGCACATCCTCGCTTCGGGCCAGCACCTGCTCGGCATCATCAACGACGTCCTCGATCTCTCGAAGGTCGAGGCGGGCAGGATGGAGGTCTATCCGGAGCAGTTCGCGCTCCCCGCGGCGGCCGATGGCGTGTGCAACGTGATGCGCGGGCAGGCCGAAAAGAGCGAGATCACCATCGTGCTCGACGCGCCCGACGGACTGCCGCCGATCGAGACCGACCTCGCGAAGTTCAAGCAGATCCTCTACAACCTGGTCTCGAACGCGGTGAAGTTCTCTCCTTCGCACGCCACGGTGACCGTCCGCATTCGCCTCGTGCAGCCGACGAGCTCCAACGACGTGCAGACGGTGAGCATCGCGGTGATCGACACCGGCATCGGCATCGCACCCGAAAATCACGAAGCGGTCTTTCAGGAGTTCCGGCAGCTCGATTCCGGCTCGCGCAAAGAGTTCGGTGGAACGGGCCTGGGGCTCGCGCTCGTCAAGCGATTCTGCGAGCTGCTTGGCGGCACGATCGCACTCGAGAGTGACACCGGACGAGGAGCGACCTTCACCGTGACGCTTCCGGTTCGCTACCCCGGTTCCGAACCGGTCGACGAGCACCCCGAGGATGCGCCGTACATTCCGAGCGACGCCACGGGCGAGCGGGTGCTGGTCATCGAGGACGACTCCGTGGCGTACAGCTCGCTCGCCCGCCACCTCGAATCGGCATCGTACGTTCCCGTTAGGGCACGTCACGGAGACGAGGCCCTGCGGCTCGCCCGGCTCGTCAAGCCGGTCGCGATCACGCTCGACCTGGTCCTTCCCGGCGTCGACGGATGGGAAGTGCTCAAGCGGCTGAAGGCGGATGACGTCACGAAGGACATCCCGGTCGTCGTGATCTCGATGATCGACAATCGCGAGCTCGGCTTCGCGCTCGGCGCGCACGACTACTTCGTGAAGCCGGTGGACCGGCGACGGCTGGTCGACCGGATCCGTCAGGTCAGCACATCGGTGGCCAGGCGCGGAAAGCCGCGGCTTCTCGTGATCGACGACGACGCGGCCTTTCGCGAGATCCTCGAGGAGGAGCTCCGCGAGCTCGGGTATGAAGTTCGCTGGGCCTCGTCCGGGGAGGAAGGGCTGGAAGCGATTCGAAACGACGTTCCCGATGTCGTCGTGCTCGATCTCGTGATGCCGGGGATGTCTGGATTCGAAGTCGCCGAGCGGCTCAAGCAGGATCCCGCCACCGAGGCGATCCCGATCCTCGTGATGACGTCGAAAGACCTCTCTCGCGACGACCGCGACTCGCTCCAGACGACGATCGCGGCACTCGTTCCCAAGGGTCGTTCCGCGGGCAGCCGTCTGATCAACGCGATCCAGCTGCTGGGTCGCTGAACGGTCGGTCGTAGCCGGTCATCTCGACGTAGCCCTCGCCGCGGACGAGAGTTCCTCCGGACCGTCCCGTCACGTCGACGGCGCCTTCCCAGTAGGTCACCTGCGTCGATTTCGAGGTGACGAGCTCCTGCGACTTCAGCAGCTCACGAAGCTCGAGCTCGATGCCGAACTTCGGGACCCGGATGCGCCAGCCCATCGGGTACGTCGCGCCGCTCTTCGGGCTCTTCCACCGTCCCAGCGCCTTTGCGGAAAAATCGTCGCGCTCGAGGTGGATGACCTGGCCGTCGGCAAGGATGATCGATCCCGATGACGTCTCGTCGGGCGCGCCGTCGCGCTTGCGGATGACGTAGAGCATCAACTCGGTCGTGTTGTCGAACTGCAGGGAGAACCAGTCCCAGCCAGCCTGGTGCTCGCGAAGCATCGCGCTCCCGAACTCGTGGTCCATCCACGCCTGCCCGCCGACCGCCTCGCGGCGTCCTTTCGTCGAGATCGTTCCCTCGGCGGCGAGGCGCGTCATCGAGTAGTAATGCGAAGCGTGTCCCACCCCGGTCGCCTTGACACTGATGCCGTCGCGGCCGTGGATCGCAGGGGCCTTCTGCGCGCGGAGAGTCACGTCGATCGCGTCGGTTCCCTCGCGCGCGACGAGCCGCCACGATCCATCCGCGCCCGTCGTCACCGACCAGCCTTCGTTGAAGACGTGGAGCAGGCCCGGTCTCGCGTCCGCGAGAAACTGTGTCGAGCGGTTCAGTTTCTCGTAGTAGCGAAACTCGCGAGACTCGACGTCGGTCACTGCGAAATGAGCGAGCGAGATGTTTCGCAGATCCCATGTCGTAGCGCCCTCACCGGGAGTAACAGGTGTCTCGCCGGCGCCAACGCGAAAGAACGTCACCTCGAAACCGTATCTGCGGCCGGAGCCGGAGCGCAGATGCCCGGTGAAGTACCACCACTCGGTACGGAATTCGTCGTGCGCGCCATGATCCCGCGGAAATTCGAAGACCCACCCCGGCGCTGCGAGCCGAAAGCCCGCCGACGGAGGCTCCTCGGCGAGCGCCCCGGACACGACGAAGGTCGTAATGGCGGCGGAAAGCAACAGGGATCGGATGCGCATTCGGCTCGCCTGCCTCACACCGAATCGGCCGGAGGCGCTGGTACTATAATAGCCATTCCGATGCAGGATCGTCCGCAAGGCTCGCGCGCTCGCTTCGCAGATCTGAAGACAGAACCCTCGACCCCCATCGATGCAGAGCAGCTCGCGACACTCGCGCAGCGCTACACCGACCAGGGGATGTACGACGAGGCGATTCACCTCTTCGAGATGGCGTCGAAACTCACGCCCGGCTCCATCTCGATCAAGATCAACCTCGCCCGCGCTTCCGACCTGAAAACGGCAGCCGAGTCTGCCCGGCTCGAGACTGCCCGCAGGGAAGTCACGGCCGAGCGCTCTCGCGACGAGGCCGACGCCTCGCAGTACTCGGGCCTCGCCCAGTACTACATCGCGAAGGACCAGACCGCCAAGGCGATCGAGCTGCTCGAGATCGCAAAGCTCAAGACCCCCAACAGCTATCGCCCGTTCGAGATCCTCGCGCGGCTCTACTTCTCGCAGGCCGAGTGGGACCCCGCCCTCGAAGAGATCCGCACCGCGCGGCGGCTCAACCCGTTCGGCCGCGAGCTGGCCGAGCTCAGCGGGCGCATCGAGTTCGAGCTCAAGAACTTCGAAGGCTCGCTTGGCGACTTCGTCGACGCGTTCCTCCTCTCGACCGACCAGAAGGGCGAGGAGAGCGAGCCGATCCGGCGGATGATCAACACCCTCAAAAAGATCCTCAACCTCGACAGCAAGGCGCTGAATGCCGTGATCAAGCGCCGCGTCGAGAACCTCCAGCTCGCCACCGAGCGGCTGGAGCTCAAGAAGGAAAACGTCTTCAAACTCGAGAGCCGCAAGGAGATCAAGCGGATCAACGAGAAGATCCACCGCGACGCCGAGAAGAGAGAGAACCTCATCCATCTCTCCTCCGAGCTGCGACGACTCTCCGTCTTCCTGCACATGAAGGACGAGCAGATCTTCAGGCTTTCGAAGTTCGTGAGAGTCGAGAAGCTTCCGCAAGGCGAGGCGCTTTTCCGCGAGAACGACCGCTCGATGGACTTCTACGTCGTGCGCGGCGGGGCCATCGAGATCCGGAAGGACACGCCGTTCGGGCCGCAGATCCTGGCGACGATCCTCCCCGACCAGATCGTCGGAGAGATGAATTTCATCGATCGGAGCGTGCGCTCCTCCGACGCGATGGCGATCGACACCACCGAGTGCTACACCTTCTCCTTCAGCGCGATCGACCAGGCGATGGAAACCGACAAGGAGCTCGCCGTCGGGCTCCACTGGGCGTTCTGGCGCTCGCTTACCGAAAAGGTTCGCGACGCGAACGAACAGCTCAAGAGCTTCTTCCAGGAAGATGCGAAGAAGGGCTCCGGTCGCAAGAAGGCGGAAGCCGTTCGCGAGAGCGAAAAGGTCGAGGTCCGATCCGAAGAGAAGGTCGACCTCTTCCGCGAGCGCGGCCTCTCGGCGGCGGAAATGAAGCTGCTCGCGACCTTCTCGGCCGAGGAGCGCTTCCGCGGCGGATCGACGATCTTCCGTGAGGGCGACCGGGGCGACAAGCTCTACATCGTTCTCAACGGGCGCGTCCGCATCTCGAAGTTCATCCCGGGAGTGGGTGAAGAGGCGCTGGCGGTGCTCGATCGCGGAGACTTCTTCGGCGAGATGGCGCTCATCGACGATCACCCGCGTTCTGCCGACGCGAAGGCACACGAGTCTGATGCGACCGTGCTCTCGATCGATCGTGCGACGCTCAACGAGATCCTCTCGATGGATCCCCACGCGTCGCTGCAGTTCCTCAACCTTCTTTGCCGGATGATCAGCCGCAGACTACGCGAGATCAACGACAAGATCGTGCAGTGGAAGTACATGTCCGGCGGATTCTGAGCCGGCCCTCTTCGTGACTCCTTCCGCTCGGGCGCGCGATCTTTCCTGGAGCCTCAGCTCCGCTGAGGCGACGGTCGAATCACTGCTCGTTTGCGATGATTCCGTCAGCCGGAGGCTTCGCCGTCACTTCGTCCACGAGCTGTCCGAGCGTTCTCTCGCCCGCGGCGGCGACGAGCCCTGCGTCGAGCGTGGCGAGAAGCGAGGCCACCGCGCGTTCGCCGGCACAGTCGGGCCGAGGGAGCGCGCGAGGAACACGGCGACGGCCTCCCTCCTCGAGCGCTTCGACGACCTCGTGAATCGCCACGGAATCGGGATCGCATGCCGGCACCCAGCGCTCGTCGTCGCCGCCGGAACGCGCGACGAACCGTTTCCGTTCCAGTCGCTCGAGCAGTTCGAGGGTCTGGTCGGGCGGCGCCGACACGTGCCTCGAGAGTTCGGCCGTGCGTGGTGCCTGCTCCCGCCTGCCATGCGCGAGGCAGACCTCCACGAGCGCGAGAAGCCCGAAGTAGAGGTCGAACGACGGCGCGTGGTCCGCGCCGATCTCCGCAGCGCGTGCGATCTCGTCGAGATTCTGGTGAACGTAGCTCACTTCCACCCCGAGGAGGATCACGAGCCACGTCAGTTCGAGCGCGATGAGAAACATCACGATGAGGCCGATCGTGCCGTAGACCAGATCGAACGTCCCGCGATAGAGCCAGGCCACGTAGATGGCGAGAGCGAACCTGACGAACTCGAACGCCGCGGTGGTCACCGCGGCGCCGATCGCGGCGGAGCGAATCCGCACACGCGTCGCGGGCACGAGCCAGAAGAGCATCGTGAACGCGAGAAAAAACACGAGGAGCG
The DNA here is from genome assembly GCA_051305935.1 of Thermoanaerobaculia bacterium. Classification (GTDB taxonomy): domain Bacteria; phylum Acidobacteriota; class Thermoanaerobaculia; order Gp7-AA8; family Gp7-AA8; genus JACPDH01. Next base: position 25,705 of record JBPPMG010000108.1, on the reverse strand, counting down.
GCAGCGCCCACTGCACGAGGTCCTGCTGGAAGAACGGCCCTATCCTCGGGCTGCGCTCGAAGAGCGAGGTCGCTGCGAACGAGAGACCGATCACCAGCGGGCCCCAGAAGAACAGCATCGTGAAGGCGCGAAACTTCTGGCGAATCGTCCGCGCTTTTTCGATGCGCCAGCTCATGTTCACGATCGTCTCGACCGTGCCGAAGAGCTTGAAGGCGATGAGGATGAAGACCACCAGGCCGACCGTCGGCAGCGCCGAGGCGTTCTCCGTCGCCCGGACCAGTTGTGCCGTGATCTGCGACGACTGATACGGCACCACGACATTGAGCACCGTGTCGAGGTGCGCCTGCATGTTAGGGAACTCTCGCACAAAAAAAACGCGCCCGACGCTCCAGAGCGCCACCGTCAGCGGAATGAGCGACAACAGTGTCGTGTAGGCGAGCGCCGCCGCGCGGCCTGTCGCCCCGGTGCGCAGGAAGCCGCGACCGACTTCTCGAACGAAGAGGAGCGCCATCGCGAAGTCCCCCTTCGGCCGGGCTTCCACAGCAAGGCAGGGGTCCGGCCGTGGAGAGCCGTTGCCAACGGCCTCGAATCGGTTCGAATCCTCCGCCTCGGGCTGCTTATCCTCGCTCGTGGTCATCGCGATCCCGGAACTCCTGCTTCTGCATGCATAATCTACTCGCACGTGGCTGACAAGGTCATTATCCCAGAGGTTCTCGCTCCCGAGCGGCCCTTGACGCCCGACCTCGAGGCGTTGCGCCGTGTCGCGACTCTCCTGGACGAGGCGGTCGCAATCCCGGGAACCCGCCAGCGCGTCGGGCTCGACGCGGCCCTGGGCCTCGTTCCGTGGGTCGGAGATCTCGCCGCAGCAGCGATGTCGGCCTGGATTCTGGCAGGCGCCGTCCGGCACCGCGTCCCGAAACGGAAGGTCGGACTGATGCTGGCGAACGTGCTCGTCGACCTCGTGGTCGGAGCGATTCCCGTGGTCGGCGACATCTTCGACGCGTTGTTCAAACAGAACGTCGGGAACGTGAAGATCCTGCTCGAGCACCGCGACGCGACGCGCCCCCCACGGAGTTACGCGGAGATCGGATTCGTTGTCGCGGGGCTCGTCGCGATCGTGATGGGCACCGGCCTCGCCGCGGTCGTCGGCGTCGCCTGGATCATATGGCAGGCTGCCACCTACCTGTTTGGCGCGGTCGGATGATCGCTTCGACTGGACATTCCGATGTCCGGTCTCCATCTCGACGGGATCGAGGGGGCGGCACATCGAAATGTGCCGCCACGAATTGCCTGCGGCCTAACGCTTGCCGTACTGCTGCTCGTAGTAGCGCTTGAACTCGGCGCTCTTTTCCTTGATCGCGCGCCACCAGGCCTCGTTCGACTTGTACCAGTCGACGGTTCGGACGATCGCTTCGTCGAACGTCGCGTTCGTGCGGAACCCGAGCTTCTCGAGTTTCGTCGTGTCGAGCGAGTAGCGGCGGTCGTGTCCCTGGCGGTCGGCGACCGGCTTGATCAGGCTCTTCGGCTTGCCCGTGAGCTCGAGGATCCGGTGGGTGATCTCGACGTTTTCGATCTCGTTGCCGCCGCCGATGTTGTAGATCTCGCCCTTCTGCCCGTGCTCGATCAGGAAATCGACCGCGGCGCAGTGGTCCTCGACGTAGAGCCAGTCGCGCACGTTCTTTCCGTCGCCGTAGAGCGGCAGCGGCTGATCGTCGATCGCGTTGGTCACGAAGAGCGGTATCAGCTTCTCGGGGTACTGGAACGGACCGTAGTTGTTCGAGGCGCGGGTGACGACGACCGGAAGCCCGTAGGTCTCCGAGTACGCGTACGCCATCCGGTCACCGCCGGCCTTCGACGCGGAGTACGGGTTCCGCGGGCTGAGCGGATCGGTTTCGTGAAAAGAACCCGACTCGATCGAACCGTAGACCTCGTCAGTCGAGATCTGGATGAACTTCTTCAGGCGAAGCGCGTGCTTGCGCGCTTCCTCGAGAAGGACGAGAACGCCGTGGACGTCGGTCCGGATGAAACTGCCGGCTTCCATCAGGGATCGGTCGACGTGCGTCTCGGCCGCGAAGTTGACCACGACGTCGATTCCCGCGCCGTCGATGCCTTCGTACGCCTTCGCGACGTCGGCAGGCTCCGCGATGTCGCCCTGCAGAAAGCGGTAGTTCGGACGCCCCTCGAACTCGGCCAGGTTCTCGCGAATCCCGGCATAGGTCAGCTTGTCCAGGTTGACGACCTGAGCGTCGGCGCCGTACTTGTTGAAGATGTATCGGATGAAGTTCGAGCCGATGAAACCGGCTCCGCCCGTGACGAGATATCTCATAATCGTTTCCTAATTCAGGCCCCTCTAACCCCTCGCCCCGAGGGGCTATTTCTCCGCAATCCGGCGGAGAAGTGCGGTCTGCTCCTCGAGGAGCGCGATGGTTTTCTGATGCATCGCCTCCATCCTCGTCTGCGAGGCCCGGGAGTTCTTCATCCAGACCCAGCAGAGAACACCGATCAGGAGCGTCGCGACCACAAGCACGAGAAATATCGGATCCACCATTCGCCTCCCGGACGCCCCGCGGCGCCCGGATCGCTTCTAGCAGATGCACGGGGCGCGCGGCAAGCAGCTGCCCCGCGGAAGGGCCGGGACTGAGATAATCGTCGCGGACAATTTGCCGGGACGGAGACGGATGAACTTCATCGCCAAGAACTTCCTCAGGGGCCTCGCCATCGTCATACCGAGTGTTGTTACGGTCTACATCCTCTACCAGACGTTCGTCTGGATCGACCGGCTCATCGCGCTCCCCTTCCCCGGGCTCGGCGTGCTCGTGACGTTCGCTGCAATCGTGCTCGTCGGCGTGCTCGCGTCGAACTGGGTCGTCGCGCGTCTGCTCGCGATTCCCGACGCCATCTTCAGGCGCGCGCCCCTGGTGAAGATCCTTTACACGTCGATCAAGGACCTCATCGAGGCGTTCGTTGGTGATCGGAAGCGGTTCAACCGCCCGGTACTCGTCACCCTTGGGGGGCCTCCGAGCGTCGAGGCTCTCGGCTTCATCACGTGCGACGATCTGGAATCGATGGGCGCGGAAGGCAAAGTCGCCGTCTACTTCCCGCAGTCCTACAATTTCGCCGGCAACCTCGTCGTGGTTCCCCGGGATAGCGTGAAGCCTGTAACCGCTGATCCGGGACGGGTGATGGCGTTCATCGTCTCAGGTGGCGTCTCCGGAGGCGTCGATCAGCCCTTGCCGAACAGCAAGGGTGGAGCGCGCGGCTGACACGGTCGCGGCTATCATGATTCCCGCCGTTCGAACGAGGGTTCCGATGAGACGACTGCTCTTCGCTTCGACACTCCTTCTGGCCGCCTGCTCGACGTCCGTACCGCAACCGGCCACCAAAGCTCCCGCGACGGGCAACGGGCTCGCCGACGAAGCGATCATCCTCCGGCTCGAAGACCGGCGCGAGTACGATCGCGCTGTCGCGCGGGAGTGGTCGCGGCACCCCGATGCCGCGAGACGCGAACGAATCGCGCGTGCGCTCGGAAGGATCGGCACGGCCACGTTCGATGACGCGAACGAAAATGGCCGGCGCGATCCGGGCGAGACGATGGCCGGCCTCATGCAACTCGCCGAGCTCGCAACCGATCCGGCTGCCAACGTGCGAAGAAGCGCCGCGTTCGCTATGGGTGAGATCGGTGATCCCTCCTCCGTCGACGCGCTCTTCACACTCACCGCGGACACGGAGCCGGCCGTCGCGGCGACCGCGGCCGAAGCGTTGTCGAAAATCGCAGCGTCGGTTCCGTTCGACCGATTCCAGGTTCTGACCTCGACGGAGTATCCGCTCGAGGTTCGCGCCGTCTCGATTCGCTACCTCTTCCGATTCGGCACTGACGAGGCGTCGGCGACGGCGGCCATGCTTCTCGAGAGTCCCGAGCCCACCGTCCGCGTCGAAGCCTGCTACGCGCTCAGCCGGAGGGCATTCGCTCCAGCGCGCCGGAAGCTCGAGTTCCTGCTCGCCGACGGCGACGCGCTGGTTCGCGCCTACGCTGCGAGAGCCCTCGGGCTGATCGCCTCGGGCGATTCGCTCCGGGCACTTTCCGACGCCCTCGAGGATCCTCATCCCTGGGTGAGGACGAACGCCGCACGCTCGATCGGGCAGGTCGTCGACAAGACTCCGGAGCGCCTAACGTCGGAGGTCGCAGCCTCGGCAGGGAGACGCCTGATCGAGCTGACGTCCGATCCCGATCCCGGAACGCGTGCGACGGCAGTCGAGCTCCTCGGCCGCTTCGCGCAGTCGGACGTCGGCGCGAGGGAGCGGCTCGTCGCCTTCGTCAACGGTGGCGAGCGCTGGCTCCGGGAGCAGGCGGCACTGGCCCTCGCGCGAGCCGGTCTCGTCGATGAGACGTCGAAGCTGGTCGAGCACGAGTCGCCGTGGGTCCGTGCCCGCATCCTGGAAGGCACGTCGTCCCACGCAGCGGGGGCCGCGATTCGCGCGCGTCTCGCTTCATCTTCGGAGGCGCTCGTCCGCGCGTCGGTCGTCAATGCCATCCCGGAGCGGCCCGCGGAGTCCGACACGAAACTTCTCCTCGCCGCGCTCGACGACGCCGACCTAGTCGTTCGCGCTTCGGCGCTTGCGCGCCTTTCGGCGGATCCCTACAAGTCACTCGTCTCGCGCGACCGACTCGTCGGAATCGAACAGACATCACATGCCGAGCTCCACAACGATGCGCGCCTTGCGGCTGTCGAGCTCATCGCGTCGATCGAGGACCCTAGCCGCGAGACCTGGCTCGCGTCTCTCCTGAAGGACAACGATCCGGTCGTCCGAAGGATTGCGGCGGAGAGTCTCGAGCGTGTCGCGAGGATTCGCTACCAGTACACGCCGCTCGCGATCGAAAGGCCTCTATCCGACTACGAAGAGATTGCCCGCTGGGCGGCGCAGCCTCACTCCGCCACGATTCGAATGGCGCGCGGCGATATCGATCTCGTGCTCTTCACGCGCGAGGCGCCGATGACCACGTGGAATTTCGCCGGGCTCGCGCAGAGGAAGTACTTCGACGGGACCACGTTCATGCGCGTCGTTCCCAACTTCGTCCTGCAGGGAGGCGACCCGAGGAACGACATGAGCGGCGGGCCCGGTTACGCGATTCGGGACGAGATCAACGAGGCACGTTACTCGCGCGGTGCGCTCGGGATGGCGCTCTCGGGCCTCGACACCGGAGGCTCGCAGTTCTTCGTGACCCATTCTCCGCAGCCCCATCTCGATGGCGGCTACACCGTGTTCGGCCACGTCGTCGCCGGAATGGGAGGCGTTGCCGACCTCGTGGAGCGAGGCGAACGCGTCGACACGATTCTCATCGACGCGAAGCGCCTCGATGCCGCGGGCATCGCGGCCGTGAGCCAGACCACCCTGCCAACCGTAATCGGTGAAACGACCGCCGAGCGGCTCCTCGCGATCGTCCCCGAGTACCGTGTGCGAAAGGAGGCGTACGAGCCTGACCTCGATACGCTCTCGTATCTCGCATCGGTGATCCAGCCCGAAGACCGGCTCGAGGTATTTCTCGGAACGTGGTGCGACGACAGCCAGCGCGAGATCCCGAAGTTGCTCCGGATCCTCGATGCGCTCGAGGTCGCGGGAGTTGCGCTGCCTCTTCGGCTCGTGAGCGTCGACCGGACGAAGCAGCTGCCAGCCGGCCTCGTCGAAGGGCGAGGGCTCGAGAAGGTGTCGACGATTCTCTACGTCCGAGACGGTGTCGAGCTGGGGCGGATCGTCGAGCGGCCCGTAGGCCTGCTCGAGGAGGACCTCCTCGCTTTGGCGCTCAAGCAACAGTGAGGCCGGGGGAGCACACGATGAATCGAATCATCGTTACCGGTGAGATCCCGCGGGCAGGGCTCACGCTTCTGAGAAAGGAAGGAGAGGTCGTCGTCGTTCCGGCTTCCGCATCACGGACGGAGCGCGAAATGATCGAGCTCCTTCGTGGCGCAAACGCAGCCGTCACGATGCTGTCCGATCCGATCACCTCGCGTGTCCTGCGAGCCTGCCCCAGCCTGAAGATCGTCGCGAACTACGCGGTCGGCACGAACAACATCGACGTAGCCGCGGCGAAACGGCGCGGGATCTTCGTGACGAACACTCCTGGAGTTCTGACTGACGCGACAGCTGACCTGACACTGGCCTTGATTCTCGCGGTGACTCGGCGTGTCGTCGAAGGAGATCACTTCGTTCGTGAAGGCAGGTTCGAGCGCTGGGATCCAGCGCTGTTGCTCGGAACGTCGCTCCAGGGAAAGCGGCTCGGGATCATCGGCATGGGCCGAATCGGACAGGCGGTCGCCGCGCGCGCGATCGCGTTCGGCATGGAAATCGTCTGCCACACTCGAAGCTTCGATCCGACGCCTCAGCTCGAGCTCAGTGTCGCGCGCGTGACGTTCGAGACTCTGTTGAAAACGAGCCACGTGGTCACGGTCCACACACCGCTTACCGAGGAGACGCACGGGATGCTCGACGCGAAGGCGCTGGCCATGATGAGGAAGGGAAGCTTTCTCATCAACACCTCGCGCGGAGCGGTCATCGACGAGGAAGCGCTGGCCGACGCCCTCGACTCGCATCACCTCCGCGGGGCGGCGCTCGACGTATTCGAGAACGAGCCGAAGATCAATCCCCGGCTCCTCCGGATGGCGAACGTCGTCCTGTTGCCACACATTGGCTCGGCGACGGAAGAGACGCGAAACGAAATGGCGCGCAAGGTCGCGCGGGATGTCGTTCTGGCCCTGCGCGGAGGAACCCCAAAACACCTGGTCGCCGCCGTGAAGGCCCGACCCGCGAACTCCAGGAGGGAGAGCCGATGAACAGACTCGATCGAAATGGTGCCGTGCTCGCTGTGATCGACGTCCAGGAGCGACTGATGTCAGTCATCCACGAGGCCGCCGCGGTCGATGCGAACGTCGTGAGGCTGATTCGCGGCTGCCACGTCCTGGGCGTGCCGATCGTCGTGACCGAGCAGTATCCAAAAGGAATCGGCCCGACGACGATCGCGGTGCGAGAGGCGATGGGTGACACGGGCGTTGCGGCGCCGATCCAGAAGATGTGTTTCTCGAGCTTCGGGGCGGACGAGTTCTCCACTGCGCTGCGAGGTTCGGGGCGCAGGCAGGTCATTCTCTGTGGGGTCGAGGCGCACGTCTGCGTCTACCAGACCTGCGGCGATCTGCTCGCTGCAGGCTTCGAAGTCTTTGTCGCCGCGGATGCGACCTCGTCGCGCACCGAGCGCAATCGCGACCTCGCGATCGATCGGATGCTTTACGACGGCGCGCGGCTGACGACGACGGAGATGGCCTTGTTCGAGATGACCGTCGCGGCGGGAACGGACGAATTCCGCGCAATTTCGAGACTGGTGAAATGACAAAGGGCCCGCCTTGCGGCGGGCCCTCGGGGTCCATCAGCGTTTCGAAGCAGCGATTACTCTGCCTTCTTCTTCGCGGCTTTCTTCGGAGCTGCTTTCTTCTTGTCCGCGGCCTCACCGGCGTCTTTCTTTGGTGCAGCCTTCTTCTTCGCCGGCTTCTTCTCCGCCTTTTCGGCTTTCGCCTCGGAGGCGGGCTCCGCTTCCTTCGCCTTCTTCGCCGCCGCCGCCTTCCTGCTCGCAGGCGTTTCGGGCAGCTTCACCTCGAACTTGAAGTCGACGAATTCGAGGATTGCCATTTCGGCGCCGTCACCGCGGCGGGGTCCGAGCTTGACGATCCTCGTGTAACCGCCGGCGCGATCCGCCATGCGCGGAGCGATGTCCTCGAAGAGCTTCTTCAGGAGCGTGTCGCTGGCGATGGCGCGGCCCGCGGTGCGGCGCGCGTGAAGGGTGCCCTTCTTGCCGAGCGTGACGAACTTCTCGGCGATTGGGCGAAGTTCCTTCGCCTTGACCAGTGTAGTGACGATGCGCTCGCTCTCGATGAGCGAAGCGAGCTGGTTGCGGAACAGCGCCTTGCGGTGGCTGCTGTTTCGTCCAAGCCGATTGTGTGTCATTCCGTGTCTCATGGTTCTCGCCTCTCCTCAGTGGGGCCGGGCTCGGTTCACTCCGCGGAGTGAACGGGCTCGCCGCGCTTCTCGCCGCCGCGAATCGACATCCCGAAGGACAGGCCGAGCTGGCTCAGCACGTCCTTGATCTCGTCGAGTGACTTGCGGCCGAAGTTCTTCGTCGAGAGCATCTCGCGCTCCGAGCGCTGGACGAGATCGCCGAGCGTGCGGATGTTCGCATTCTTGAGGCAGTTTGCCGAACGGACGGAGAGGTCGAGCTCCTCGATCGGCTTCGAGAGCATCTCCATGAGCTTCGGATCGACATCCGGCTCGGCCGAGATCTCGTCTTCCTGGACCGAGGTCTCGAACTCGCTGAAGATCGAGAGGTGATCGGCGATCAGTCCCGAGGCGAGCGAGAGCGCTTCCTGCGGGGCGACGGCGCCGTTCGTCCAGATCTCGAGCACGAGACGATCGTAGTCGGTGACGTTGCCCACGCGCGCGCCTTCGATGTGATAGTTCACGCGACGGACGGGCGAGTGGATCGAGTCGACCGGGATGTAGCCGAGCGGCAGATCGGGATCGGCGTTCCGATCGGCCGCGACGTAGCCGCGTCCGACCTTGAGGCGGATCTCCATCTTGAGCGAGCCTTCCTTGGACAGGGTCGCGATGTGCGCTTTCGGGTCGAGGATCTCGACGTCGGCCTCGCGCTGGATGTCAGCGGCGGTGACGATGCCGGGGCCCTTCTTCTCGAGGAACAGGGTCTTCGATCCGCGGCTGTGAATGCGGAAGGGGATTTGCTTGAGATTGAGAACGACGTCGGTCATGTCTTCGACGACGCCCTGGAGGGATGAGAACTCATGGAGCACATTCTCGACGCGGACCGCGGTGACCGCGGCCCCTTCGATCGACGACAACAGGACGCGACGCAGCGCATTGCCGATCGTCGTACCAAAGCCGCGCTCGAAGGGCTGGGCGACGAACCTGCCGTAGTGCGGCGTCAGGGTCTCGACGTCATGCTCGAGCTTTTTGGGTTTCTGAAAATCTGACCACATAGGGACGGCCTCCTCGACATTCGTTGGGTGGCCCGCACAGTCCGCCGGCCACGTGCCGGCGAGCTGAAGAGCTGTTTTCCGGGCGGTTACTTCGAGTAGAGCTCGACGATGAGCTGTTCCTGGATCGGCAGGCGGATGTCTTCGCGCTTCGGAAGATCACGCACCATGCCACGGAACTGCTCAGGCTGGAGCTCGAGCCAGGCAGGGATCCCACGTCCGCTGGCCGTTTCGATCGCCAGACGGACCTGGTCGTTCTTGCGGCTCTTTTCGCGGACCTGGATCGCGTCGTTCTTGCGAGCCTGGTACGAAGGGATGTTGAGCTTGCGCCCGTTGACCTCGATGTGGCCGTGCCGGACGAGCTGACGCGCCTGGGCGCGAGATGCAGCAAACCCGAGCGCATAGACGACGTTGTCGAGTCGCAGCTCGAGCTGGCGGAGGAGGTTCTCGCCGGTGACCCCGCGCGCCTGGTCGGCACGCTTGAAGTAGAGACGGAACTGCTTCTCGAGCAGGCCGTAAATCCGCTTGACCTTCTGCTTCTCGCGGAGCTGCAGGCCGTAGCCGAGAACCTTGGAGCGGCGACGGCCATGCTGGCCGGGGGCGTAGGCGCGGCGTTCGATCGCGCACTTGTCCTTGAAGCACCGGTCGCCCTTGAGGAACAGCTTGAGCCCCTCGCGGCGGCAGAGTCTGCAGACGGGATCCGTATAACGAGCCACTTTACTTCCTCCTGATCGTTCGTTTCTGTCGGTCCGTGGTGGCCGGAAGCTACCGACTCACCGTTGATTCAACTGAATGAAAAAGCGCGCACGAGAGAGAGTCACCGCGGCCATGCCGCGGCGGCTCTCACCGTGAGCAATCTCTCGCAGAGGTCAGACGCGGCGGCGCTTCGGCGGCCGGCATCCGTTGTGCGGAATCGGGGTGACGTCTTTGATCGTCTTGATGTCGATGCCGCTCGCCGCGAGCGCGCGGATCGCCGACTCGCGTCCGGCGCCAGGTCCCTTGACCCGGACGTCGACGGAGCGGACGCCGTGCTCGGACGCAAGCTGAGCCGCGTTCTGCGCGGCCATCTGCGCGGCAAAGGGCGTTCCCTTTCGCGATCCCTTGAACCCGATCCGGCCCGCGCTCGACCACGAGAGGAGATTTCCCACCGGGTCGGTGATCGCGACGATCGTGTTGTTGAAGGACGCGGAAATCGCCGCCAACCCGTGCGGGACGTTCTTCTTTTCCTTCTTCTTGCCGCCCGCGCGGCGTGCGCCGGTTCCGGTCTTCGGTGCTGGTTTTGCCATAGCTTCTCGTTCCTCGTGCTAACCCGAATTACTTCTTCGTCGCCTTCTTCTTGCCCGCGACGGCGCCCTTGCGGGGGCCCTTCCGCGTGCGTGCGTTCGTGTGCGTGCGCTGGCCGTGCACCGGGAGGCCCCGGCGATGGCGGACTCCGCGGTAGCAGCCGATCTCGACCAGCCGCTTGATGTCGAGTCCGACATTCTTCCGGAGATCGCCTTCGACCTCGCCCTGGTCCTGAATGACCTGGCGGATCTTGCGGACGTCGTCTTCGGTCAGGTCTTTCACGCGCGTGTTGGGATCCACCGCTGCCTGCGCGAGGATCTTGTTCGACCGCGTGCGCCCGATCCCGAAAATATAGGTCAGGCCGATTTCCACGCGCTTGTTCAGGGGAAGGTCAATACCAGAAATACGTGCCACGAAAAATCCTCCGCTATGACTCGATGCCTTCGCTGTGCGAGGGCTCTATCCCTGCCGCTGTTTGTGCTTGGGAATCTCGCAGATGATGCGAATGACTCCCTCGCGGCGGACGAGCTTGCACTTGGGACAAATTCTTTTGACTGATGAACGAACCTTCATGATTGCCTCGGCTACTTGTATCGGTAAACGATTCTTCCACGGGTCAGATCGTACGGCGACAACTCGACGAGTACCTTGTCCCCGGGAAGGATGCGGATGAAATGCTTTCTCATCTTTCCCGAGATGTGAGCCAGAACCTTGTGTTTGTTCTCGAGCTCCACCTGAAACATCGCGTTTGGCAGGGTCTCGAGGACCGTTGCCATCACTTCAATCGCGTCTTCCTTCGCCATACCTCTCCAAAACTCACCCTACTGCGCCGCGCTCCGGAGAGCGCGCATTTTACTCACTGCAAACCGAGGACCCTTGGGCCGTCGGCGGTGATTGCGATCGAGTTCTCGAAGTGCGCCGCCAGCGCCCCGTCGAGTGTTCGTGCCGTCCATCCGTCCCGATCGGTCCGAACGTCCTGCACCATCCCGTCGCGCGACTTCTCGAGCTTCTGCTGCAGCCTCTCGCCGATCGTGCAGACCATCGGCTCCACCGCGAGCACCATTCCTTCCTTCAACTCGAGACCCCTGCCGCGTACGCCGAAGTTGTGCACCTGCGGCTCTTCGTGCATCCGCCGCCCGATTCCGTGCCCCACAAAGCTGCGGATGACATGAAACCCGTTTGCCTCGGCGTGCTCCTGAACCGCGGCCCCGATATCGCCGAGCCGGTTGCCCGGCCTCATCTCGGCAATCGCGAGGTCGAGGCATTCCTTCGTCGTCTGAATCAGCTTGCCCGTTTCCTCGCTGACCTCGCCCACGGCCACGGTGATCGCACCGTCGCCCACGAAGCCGTCGAGGATCGTACCGAAGTCGATTCCGACGATGTCGCCCTCACGAAGTCGCTCGCGATTCGGGATGCCATGAACGATCACGTCGTTCACCGACGTGCAGACGACCGCCGGGTAAGGCGGAAGCCCCATCGGGGCATACCCTTTGAAGGGGCTCTTTGCCCCCCTCTTCGCGAGCTCTTCCTCGGCGACCGCATTGAGTTGAGCCGTAGTGGCTCCGGGCCGGATCATCTGCCTCATGATCTCGAGGATCTCGAGGACCGCGCGGTTGGCGCGATCCATGATCTCGAGCTCGTCAGCAGATTTGAGTATCGGCCCTCTCATGCGCCCAGGGATCGCATCACTCGTTCAAAGACCACGTCGACGGCAGCGTTGCCGTCGACTTCCTTCAGCTGACCCTTGGCCCGGTAATACTCCGCCACCGGTGCCGTCTGCGCGTGGTACGCCGCGAGGCGCTTGACCACCGCTTCTTCGTTGTCGTCCTGCCGCCCCACGAGGGCAGCTCCGCACTTGTCACACACGCCCGCCGCCTTCGGTGGAAGATTCTCGAGATGGTAAACCGCCCCGCACGCCCCGCACGAACGCCGGAGCGTGATGCGGTTGACGATCAGGGCATCCGGGACCAGCAAAACAACAACCGAGAGGTCCACATCCTCATTCCCCACCAGAATTCCGTCGAGCTTCTCGGCCTGCACGACCGTCCGGGGAAAGCCGTCGAGTAAGAATCCCTTCGTCGCGTCCGGCTTCGCCAGACGCTCGCGGATCAACCCGATCATCAGGTCATCCGGCACGAGCCCCCCGGCGGCCATGATCGGCTCCGCCTGGAGCCCGAGCGCCGACCGGTTCCGCACCGCCTCCCGGAGAATGTCCCCGGTGGAGATGTGCGGAATGCCGAAGCGTTCGGACACCTGCTTGGCCTGTGTCCCTTTGCCGCTTCCCGGCGGGCCGACGAGGATTACTCGCACGAATCGATTCCTCCCACGCTCAACCGCGACGACCGCGGAGGCGTGCTCCCTTCATGAACCCGTCGTAGTGACGCATCACGAGCTGGGACTCGATCTGCTGGAGCGTGTCCATCGCGACGCCGACCACGATGAGCAACGAGGTTCCTCCGAAGTAGAACTGGAATCCCATTCCCGCGGTGACCCATGTCGGAAGCGCGCGGTCGAGCGAGCCACCGACGAACGGAAGCTGCGCGACGTGAAAGCCGGTGATCAGAAACTCGGGCAGCACGCAGACCGCGGCAAGATAGAGCGAGCCAACCGCCGTGATCCTCGTGAGGACCCGGTCGATGTAGTCCGCCGTCTTCTTTCCGGGGCGAATTCCCGGAATGAAGCCGCCGTACTTCCGCATGTTGTCCGACACGTCGACCGGATTGAAGACGATCGACGTATAGAAGAACGAGAAGAAGATGATGCCCAGAATCTGAAGCAGATAGTAGAGCGGTTCGCCCATGCCGATCTGCTTGGCGATCGCCTGGGCCCACGGCTGCTGGATCATCTGCGCGATCGTCTGCGGGAACACGAGAACCGAGGAGGCGAAGATCACCGGGATGACCCCTGCCGTGTTCACGCGAAGCGGCAGATACGTGCTCGCGCCTCCGTAGACCTTCCGGCCCACGACGCGCTTGGCGTACTGCACCGGAATGCGTCGCTGCGCGCGCTCCATGAAGACCACGAACGCGACGACGCCGATCATGAAGCCGACCAGCAGCAGGATGGAGAAGATGTTGCGCTCTCCCGTCCGGAGGTCTTCGATGAGACCCATCGTTGCCTCGGGAAGACCGACCACGATGCCGGCGAAGATGATGAGCGAAATGCCGTTGCCGATGCCGCGCTCCGAGATCTGCTCGCCCAGCCACATCACGAAGATCGTTCCGGTCGTCAGCGTCAGGACGGTCATCAGCGGAAAGCCGAAGCCCCAGAGGGAGTCCTGGACCGCGGCCGGCACCAGCGGCGCACCGCCCGGCGAGGTCTGCGCTCGAAGCCAGAAAGCCATGCCGAGCGACTGGATCACCGCGAGGATGATCGTGCCGTAACGTGTGTACTGATTGATCTTGCGGCGGCCGAGCTCCCCTTCCTTCGAGAGTTTCTCGAGGTAGGGCCAGACGACCGTGAGGAGCTGGAGAATAATCGACGCCGAGATGTACGGCATGATGCCGAGCGCGAAGACGGACAACCGGCTCAGCGCTCCACCCGAGAAGAGGTTCAGAAAGCCGAACACTCCCGTCTGCATCGCACCGAAGAACTCCTGAAGAGCCACCGGGTCGATGCCGGGCGTCGGAACGTGCGAGCCGAGGCGATAGATGGCCAGCATCCCCAGCGTGAAGAGAATCCTCTTCCGCAGGTCGGGAATCGCGAAGATGTTCCGAAATGTGTCGACTACGTTCACTGGATCTCCTGGCAGGTTCCGCCCGCGGCCTCGATCTTCGTCCTCGCGCTATCGGAGAACTTGCTCGCGTGGACCGTGAACTTCTTCTTGATGTCACCGTTGCCGAGGATCTTCACCCGCTTGCGCCCGCGGATGAGGCCCACCTTGCGGAGCGCGTCGACGTCGACGGTCGCGCCCTGCTCGAACGCCTTCTCGAGGTCTGCAACGTTCACCACAGAGTATTCGACCTTGAAGATGTTGGTGAATCCGCGCTTCGGCACGCGGCGGTGGAGCGGCATCTGACCGCCCTCGAAGCCGAGCATACGCGAGTATCCAGAGCGAGACTTCTGCCCCTTCTCGCCTCGGCTCGACATCTTTCCGTGGCCCGAGCCCTGACCGCGACCCACACGCTTCCGCGCGTGGCGCGATCCTTTTTTCGGTTTCAGAGTGTTCAGTTCCATCGTCGACCTCTCTCGTCGCTTGGTGCGGGAACGGCGCGCCGCTCCCGACTCGTCACTGCTCGATCACGCGCACGAGGTGCGGGATCTTCGCGATCATGCCGCGCGTTGCGGGTGTGTCGATGCGCTCGACCACCTGGTGCATCTTTTTCAGGCCGAGCGCCCGCAGCGTCTCGCGCATGTCGCGCGTGCAGCCGATGCCGCTGCCGACCTGCTCGATCTTCAGCTTTTGTGCGTTGTCCTGCTTGCTCATCATTCAGCCTCGTTGGTGGGTTCGGCCGCCTCGGCGGCACCGACCTGGCCGCGAAGCGCTTCGAACTGCGCGCGGCTCCGGAGCTGGCGAAGCGCCTCGAACGTCGCTTTCACGACGTTCTGCGGATTCGCCGTTCCGAGCGACTTGGTCAGGATGTTCTGAATTCCGGCCGACTCGAGGATCGCGCGAACTGGTCCGCCCGCAATGACTCCCGTGCCTTCGGACGCCGGCTTGAGAAGCACGCGCCCTGCGCCGTAGCGGCCGATGGTCGCGTGCGGAATCGTCGTCCCGTCCAGCGACACCGGAATCATGTTCCGCTTCGCGATCTCGATTCCCTTCTTGATCGCCGCGGGAACTTCCTTCGCCTTGCCCGAGCCGTAACCAACCCGGCCCTGACCGTCGCCCACGACCACGAGCGCGCTGAAGCTGAAGTTCTTGCCGCCCTTGACGACCTTCGTGACGCGATTGATGTGAACGACCTTGTCGATCAGACCCGACTCGCTTCGTTCGGCATCACGACGATCCATTCCACGGCTTGACTGACCTTGACGCACGTTGCCTCCGAATCCCTGCTCAGCCTGGCGCGAGCCAGACAGCTAAAAAACCAAACCCTTCGAGCGCGCCGCCTCGGCGAGCGCCTTGACGTTGCCGTGGTACTGGTAGCCGCCGCGATCGAAAACGACCTTCGACAACCCCTTTTCCTTCACACGCTCCGCGATGAGCTCGCCCACCGCGGCTGCCGCACCCTTGTTCGAGCCGCTCACCTTCGTGCGGAGATCCTTCTCCAGGCTCGACGCCGACGCGATCGTGCGCCCCGTCGAGTCGTCGATGACCTGCACGTAGATGTACTTCAGGCTCTTGAACACCGCGAGACGCGGACGCTCCGCGCTCCCCGCGACCTTCCCGCGAATCCGTTCGCGGATGCGGCCTCTCGATTCCACTCTTGCCTTGGCGCGATCCATCTTCATTTCCTCCGGCCGACGCGAGTAGCCGGCCTCGTTTCATCTCCGCGCGTTACTTGCCTGCGGCCTTGCCGGCCTTGCGACGGATGACTTCTTCCATGTACTTGATGCCCTTGCCCTTGTACGGGTCGGGCTGGCGGAGCGAACGGATCTCTGCGGCCGTCTGCCCCACCTTCTGTTTGTCGACGCCGGTGATGTTCACCTGCACCTGGGCGTTGCTTCCGACCTTCGCCTTCTCGATCGAGATGTCGATCCCCTCGGGAATCTTGAAGTTGATCGGGTGCGAGTAGCCGAGCTGGAACACGACCTCGCGCCCCTTGACCTCGGCGCGATAGCCAACGCCAATCACCTCGAGCTCGCGGCGGAAACCTTCCGAGACACCCTTGATGCCGTTCGCGAGCAGCGCCCGGACGAGGCCATGGTTCGCGCGCGACTGGCGCTGCTCGTCCTTGCGGGCGAGCGTGATCGTTCCGTTGTCGACGTTCATCGAGATTCCCTCGACGATCGGGGTCGTTACCTGGCCCTTGGGACCCTTGACGACGATCTCTGCGCCATCGAGGCGAACCTCGACCCCCTTGGGCAGACTGATCGGCTTCTTACCTACGCGGGACATCGGTTCCTCCTACCAGACCTGACAGAGCACTTCGCCGCCGATGCCGGTCTTCGCGGCCTCGTCGCCGGAGAGAACTCCGCGAGACGTCGAGACGATCGACAGGCCGAGGCCGCCGAGCGGGCGCGGAATCTCGGTCTTGGCCCGGTAGACCCTGCGGCCGGGACGCGAGATGCGCTCGATTCCGTGGATCACGGGCTCGCCGTCGGGGGCGTACTTCAGGGAGATCCGGATGGTTCCCTGCAGACCCTCGTCGATCTTCTTGTAATTGCTGATGAAGCCCTGCTCCTTGAGGATCCGGGCAATCTCGACCTTCAGCTTGGACGCGGGAACGTCCACACGGTCGTGACGGGACTGGATCGCGTTTCGGATCCGGGAAAGCATGTCCGCAATGGGATCGGTCATCGACATCTCTCGTATTCCTCCGCCAGACGGCAGTACCGTCGTGGCCATGGGTTTGCGTCTTTACCAGCTCGCCTTCGTCACGCCCGGGAGATAGCCCTCGAGCGCCATTTTGCGGAAGCAGATCCTGCACAGCTGGAACTTGCGCAGGACCCCGCGCGGACGGCCGCACGTTTTACAACGGCGGACGGTCCGAGAGGAAAACTTCGGCTGCCTCAGCGCCTTGACGATCATCGAAGTCTTAGCCATTTGATTCTTCGCTCCTCGCGACTATCTTCGGCTCAGCGTCCAACGAACGGCATCCCGAGCTCCCGAAGGAGCGCGCGGGCCTGTTCGTCGTTGCTGGCACTGGTGACGATGGTGATGTTCATCCCCTTCGACTTCTCGACTTTCGAGTAGTCGATCTCGGGGAAGATCAGGTGATCGCGGACGCCGAGCGTGTAGTTGCCGCGGCCGTCGAACGCCTTTGTCGGAACGCCGCGAAAATCGCGGACGCGCGGTAGCGCGATGTTCATGAGGCGATCGAGAAACTCGTACATCCGGATGCCGCGCAGCGTCACGCGAGCGCCGATGGGGACGCCCTCACGAAGCTTGAAGTTCGCGATCGACTTCTTCGCCTTCGTGACGACGGCGCGCTGGCCGGCGATCGCCGAAAGCTCTTCGACGGCCCCGTCCATGATCTTGGCGTTCTGGACGGCTTCGCCCAGGCCCATGTTGAGCACGATCTTTTCGATGCGCGGTACGGCCATCGGATTCTTGATCCCGAATTCCTTCTGGACCTTCTCCGCGACCTCTTTGGTGTAGAACTCTTTGAGTCTTGCCATTCGTGTTTCCTCGTTGTCGATCCGCGAGTAGGATCAGTCGGCGCTCCTCGCGCCTTTAGTTGCTGAACTCCGTCTTGCACTTCTGGCAGACCCGAACCGAGCCCTTGTCGGTCGCCTTGCGCCCCGTGCGCGCCGGCTCCGAGCAGCTCGGGCAGATCACCTGGAGATTCGAGAGCTTGATCGGCGCTTCGCGCTCGAGAATCCCGCCCTTGATGTTGCGCTGGGGATTCGCCCGCGTGTGCTTCTTGATGAAGTTCACGCGCTCGACTACCGCGGCGCTCTTGGTCGGGATCACGCGCAGAACCTTGCCGCGCTTGCCCCGGTCCTTGCCCGCGATCACGAGCACTTCGTCGTTCTTCTTGACGTGAACCTTCGAGGTCGTCGGGGTGTCTTTCAGTTTGGTCGTCTTATACATGGTTTACCTCAGATGACCTCGGGGGCGAGCGAGATGATCTTCATGAACTTCCGCTCGCGCAATTCGCGGGCGACGGGGCCGAACACGCGCGTTCCGACCGGCTCGTTGTCGTCCTTGATCAGAACCGCGGCGTTGTCGTCGAACTTGATGTACGACCCGTCGCGACGGCGCGTTTCCTTGACCGTGCGGACGATGACCGCCTTGACGACCGCGCCCTTCTTGACCGTTCCGTCCGGAGACGCTTCCTTGACCGACGCGGTGATCACGTCGCCGATCCGGGCGTACTTGCCCTTGGTCGATCCGCCGATCATCTTGATACAGGCGATCTTCTTCGCGCCCGTATTGTCGGCGACATTGAGAATGGTACGCATCTGAATCATGGCTAGCTCCTCGCGACCCGCTATCAGTCGATCCGCGGCCTAGTTGGCGCGCGTGATCACTTCTTTGACGTTCCAGCGCTTCCTCTTCGAAAGCGGGCGCGTCTCCTCGATCAGAACGCGGTCGCCCACGTTCACGTCGTTGTTCTCGCAGTGCGCCATGAACCTGCTCGTGCGCTTGACGTACTTCTGGTACATCCCGCTCATGACGGTGTTCTCCACCGACACGACCACGGACTTTTCCATCTTGTTTGACACGACCACGCCGACTTTCGTCATGCGCCGGCCGGCCGCCTTGGTCTCGTTCATTTCTGCGTTGTTCGCCATCGTCGCTTCTCTCCCTCTGCTACTTCGCGGCCTTCTGCAGCTCGCGCTCGCGGAGGATCGTCTTGATGCGCGCGATGTCGCGGCGCACGTCCTTTGCCTTCGCCGATTTCTCCATCGAGCCGGTGGCCTTCTGGAAACGGAACTTGTACTGCTGCTGGACGAGATCCCGCTCCAACGTGAGGAGCTCGGCGTCGCTCTTGTCCTTCAGAACCACGCGCTTGCTCATACTCCAATCTCCATTTCCTGCCTGGTCACGAATCGCGTCTTGATCGGCAGCTTGTGCGCCGCGAGCCGGAACGCAGCCTCGGCGATCTCGCGCGTCACGCCTTCCATCTCGTAGAGGATGCGCGCCGGCTTGATGACGACCACCCATTCCTCCGGGGGACCCTTGCCCTTGCCCATACGAGTCTCGAGGGGCTTCTTCGTGATCGGCTTGTCGGGGAAGACCCGGATCCAGATCTTTCCACCACGCTTGATGTAGCGCGTCATCGCGATACGGGCAGCTTCGATCTGACGGGCGGTTACCCAGCCGTCCTCGAGCGCCATCAGCCCGTAGTCGCCGAACGACACTTTCGCGCCGCGCGTCGCGAGGCCCGAGCGCCGTCCGCGCTGCTGTTTCCTGAACTTCACCTTCTTGGGCATCAACATGATGCGTTTCTCCTGACCGGGCTCCCCGCGGGAAGCCTAGATCGCTACCTTCCGGCGGCTGCGTGCCTTGCTCATTTCGCCTTTGAACAGCCACACCTTGATGCCGATGGCTCCGTACGTCGTGCGCGCGGTCGTCTCGCCATAATCGATGTCGGCCTTCAGGGTGTGAAGGGGGAGGCGTCCGTCCTGGTACCACTCGCTGCGCGCGATCTCGGCGCCGTTGAGGCGGCCGCTTACGCGAACCTTGATTCCCTTGCCGCCGAAGCGGAACGTGCTCTCCATCGCCTTCTTCATGGCGCGACGGAACGCGACGCGGCGCACCAGCTGCCCGGCGATGTTCTCCGCCACCAGCTGGGCGTCGAGCTCGGGACGGGTCACTTCCTGGATGTTGATGTAGACCTCGCCATCCACCATTTTCTGGAGCTCGTCACGAAGCTTATCGACCTCCGCACCCTTGCGACCGATGATGATGCCCGGGCGCGAGGTGTGGATGTTGATCCGCATCTTGTTCGCCGTGCGCTCGATGTCGATCTCCGACACGCCAGCATGCGAAAGGCGCTTTTTGAGGTCTTCGCGCAGCTTCAGATCGCGATGGAGCATGGACGCGTAGGTGCGGCCCGCGAACCAGCGAGAATGCCACGTCTTGTTGAATCCGAGACGGAACCCGTAAGGATGAACCTTTTGACCCAAAGTCTGCCTCCGTTATTTCTGCGCCCGGGTGGACGTCGTCTTCTTCGCGGCGGTCGCGCGGCCCTTTGCCGGAGCCTTGCCCGCACTCTTGCCCGGCGCCTTCGCCGCGCGCTTCGTTGCCGCTCCGCCGGCTCGTTTGTTGACCGGCTCGACGTCGTCTGAAACATGAATCGTCACGTGCGACTGACGCTTGAGGATCCGGAACGCGCGCCCCATCGAGGCAGGCTGAATCCGCTTCTCGGTCGGCCCTTCGTTCACGTAGATCTGCGAGACCACGAGGTCATCCACATTCGGTGCCGAGTCCGAGTTCTCCGCATTCGCGACGGCCGAACGAAGGAGTTTCTCGAGATCCTTCGCCGCGAGCTTCTTCGTGAACCGCAGGATCTGATACGCCTCTTCGACCCTGCGACCGCGAACCTGGTCCGCGATCAGGCGCACCTTCTGCGCCGATGCCTTGAGGTATTTGAGTGTTGCTTTCGTTTCCATCGCGTTCTCCAGTCGGTCTTTGTCCGGCCGCTTACTTCGCCGACGGCGCCGAGGCCGGCTTCGCGCTCTTCTCGACCTTCTTGCCGCTGTGTCCCTTGAACGTCCGGGTCAGCGCGAACTCGCCGAGCTTGTGGCCGACCATGTTCTCCGACAAGTAAATCGGGATGAACTTGTTGCCGTTGTGCACGGCGACGGTCAGTCCGACCATCTCGGGGGTGACCGTGGAGCGGCGCGACCAGGTCTTGATGACCCTCTTCTCGCGCTGGCGGTTCATGTCCTCGACCTTCTTCAGGAGGTGGTCGTCGACGAACGGGCCCTTCTTGATTGAACGTGCCATTTCTCTCGTGTCTCCCCGTTACTTGGTGCGGCGCTTGACGATCAGCTTGTTGGTCGTCTTGTTACGGCGCGTCTTGTAGCCCTTCGTAGGCTGGCCCCACGGCGAGACCGGGTGACGTCCACCCGAGGTCTTGCCTTCGCCGCCGCCGAGCGGATGATCGACCGGGTTCATCGCGACGCCGCGATTGTGCGGACGCTTGCCGAGGTGTCGCGTGCGTCCCGCCTTGCCGACCTTCACGTTCTCGTGCTCGAGGTTGCCGACCTGGCCGATCGTGGCGTAGCAGCGGATATGCACCTTGCGGATCTCGCCCGAGGGAAGGCGAAGCGTCGCCATGTCGCCTTCGCGCGCCATCAGCTGCACCGCTGAGCCGGCCGAGCGGGCCATCTGGCCTCCCTTGCCTTCCTTGAGCTCGACGTTGTGAACCACGGTGCCGACCGGGATATTGAGCAGCGGCAGCGCGTTGCCGACCACGATGTCCGCCTCGGGGCCGGCCGTGATCACCTGGCCGACCTGGAGTCCGTTCGGCGCGAGGATGTAGCGCTTCTCGCCGTCGGCGTAGTTGATCAGCGCGATGCGCGCGCTGCGGTTCGGATCGTACTCGACCGTCGCGACCTTGCCCGGAATCCCCCGCTTGTCACGGCGGAAATCGATCTCGCGATAGCGCTGCTTGTGTCCGCCTCCGATGAAGCGCGACGTCACGCGGCCGATGTTGTTGCGGCCTCCGGTCTTCGGCTTGCCCTTGGTGAGCGCCTTGACCGGCTTCGAGCGCGTCAGCTCGTCGAAGGACGGATGCGTCTGGAAACGGATTCCAGGCGACGTCGGTTTGTACTTCTTGACAGGCATAGTTTCCTCGTTTTTCGCCTCGTTAACGGGTAGCGCCATCGCGCCACCCTCGTCCGGACTAGACGCCCTCGAAGAACTCCGGGGCCTTCTCGCCGGCCTTCAGGCGCACATACGCCTTGCGCCAGTCGGACCTGCGTCCGATGTTGCGGCCGAGCCTCTTGAGCTTGCCGCGGACGTTGAACAGCCGGACCTCTTCGACTTTCACGTTGAAGAGCGCCTCGACTGCGCGACGAACTTCGATCTTGTTCGCCTTCGAGGCTACCTCGAACGCGATGATGTTCCCCGTCTCCTTCTGGAGCGTGCTCTTCTCGGTGATCAGGGGACGGACGATGATGCGGTAGTGTTCGAGATTCATCCCTGAAGCACCTCCACGAGCTTCTGGAGCGATGCCTGCGTGATCACGATGTAGCGGTTGTTCACCACGTCGTACACGTTCACCTTCAGCGGGTCGGACATCTGGAGTTTGGGATTGTTCCGCGACGCGAGGTGGAGATTCACATTCTCGGCGAAATCGACGAGCAACACCTTGCCGTCGACGCCGAGGGCGCTGATGCGATCGGCAAGCAGCTTGGTCTTCGGCTGGTCGAGGTCGAACCGATCGACCACCATCAGCTTCTTGTCGCGCAGCTTCCGCGAGAGTGCCGCCTTGAGGGCCGCCTTCTTCTCGCGAACGTTCATCTTGTAGGAGTAGTCACGCGGAACCGGACCGAACGACGTGCCGCCGTGGCGGTGGATCGGAGGACGCGCGCCACCCTGGCGTGCGCGCCCCGTGCCCTTCTGCTTGAACGGCTTCTTGCCCGAACCCGAGACTTCACTGCGGACCTTGGTCTTGTGCGTGCCGGCGCGGAGCGAGGCGCGGTAGTTCCGCACCGCCTCGTGGACGAGATGCTCCTTGAACGGATAGGCAAAGACCTCTCCCGGGAGCTCGACCGAGCCGATCTTCTGGTTCTTCGAATCCTTGATGTCAATTGTCGGCATGGCTACTCACCCCGCCTTCCGTTCTGGGCGAAGCTCAGAACGACCACCGAATTCCGACCGCCCGGAACTGCGCCCCGGATGTAGATCAGGTTGTTCTCGGCATCGATCTTCGCAATGCGCAGATTCTTGACCGTGACCTGGCCGCCGCCCATGCGACCGCCCATTCGCATTCCCTTCATGACGCGCGAAGGGAATGCCGACTGGCCGATCGAACCGGGCGCGCGATGGAACATCGAGCCGTGCGACTCGCGGCCACCGCGGAATCCGTGGCGCTTGACGACGCCCTGGAAGCCTTTGCCCTTCGAGCGGCCGACGACGTCGATCGAGTCTCCCGGCTTGAAGATGTCGACCGCGATGCGGTCGCCCACGTTGGCTTCGCCGTCGTAGGGGAACTCGACGAGAGTCCGGCACGGGTTCGCGCCGGCTTTCTCGAAGTGTCCCCGCATCGGCGACGTCACCGCGCGGTAGGACATCTTCTCGACCAGGCCGACCTGAACGGCGTCGTAGCCATCCTTTTCGGCCGTCTTCTTCTGCAGGACAAGACACGGTCCGGCCTGGATCACCGTCACGGGGACGATCGAACCGTCCTCCGCGAAGACCTGTGTCATGCCTACCTTCTTGCCAATCAGTCCATGAATCATTCGTTCACCTCGGAGCCTGAGGGCTCACGGAGTTCCGCATCGCCAGGGGCGCTGCGACTTGCTCCGGTCTCACGGCCTTCCTCGTTACTTTCCGAAAGCCTTGATCTCCACATCGACACCAGCGGGCAACTCGAGCTTCATCAGCGCGTCGACCGTCTGGGTCGTCGGCTCGAGGATGTCGAGCAACCGCTTGTGCGTGCGCATTTCGAACTGCTCGCGCGACTTCTTGTCGACGTGCGGGCTGCGAAGGACCGTGTACCTCGAAATCTGCGTCGGCAGAGGAATCGGGCCGGCGACCCTCGCGCCCGTCCGCTTCGCGGTGTCGACGATTTCCGTCGTCGACTGATCGAGCACGCGGTAGTCGTAAGCCTTCAGTCGAATTCGAATTTTTTCGTTCATGATCTTCCTACTGGCCCTTCTTCTTTCTGCCTCGATACTGCGTCGGCCGGGCGAAGCTTCACGCCTCGCCCGGCCTTCGAGAAACAACTACTCGATGATGTCCGTGACCGTTCCGGCGCCGACCGTGCGGCCGCCTTCGCGGATCGCGAAGCGGAGACCCTTCTCCATCGCGATGGGGGCGATGAGCGTGACCGTCAGCGACGTGTTGTCGCCCGGCATGACCATCTCCGTTCCTTCGTTCAGCGTCGCGACGCCCGTGACGTCGGTCGTGCGGAAGTAGAACTGCGGACGATACCCATTGAAGAAAGGCGTGTGACGGCCTCCCTCTTCCTTGGTCAGAACGTAAACCTCGGCCTTGAACTTGGTGTGCGGGTTGATCGAGCCCGGCTTGGCGATGACCTGCCCGCGCTCGACGTCCTTGCGCTCCACGCCGCGGAGCAGGAGGCCGACGTTGTCGCCCGCCTGACCCTGATCGAGAAGCTTCTTGAACATCTCGACGCCGGTGACGACCTTCTTGATCGTCGGACGGATGCCGATGATCTCGACTTCCTCGCCGACCTTCACGATGCCGCGCTCGACGCGGCCCGTGACGACGGTGCCACGGCCGGAGATCGAGAAGATGTCCTCGACCGGCATCAGGAACTCCTTGTCGATCGCGCGCTCGGGCATCGGGATGTAGGCGTCAACCGCTGCCATCAGCTCGATGACCTTTGCGCCCCACTCGCTCTTCGCGTCGCCGCTCTCGAGCGCCTTGAGCGCCGAGACACGAATGATCGGAAGGTCGTCGCCGGGGAAGTCGTAGCTCGAGAGGAGCTCGCGAACCTCGAGCTCGACGAGGTCGAGGAGCTCGGGATCGTCGACCATGTCGACCTTGTTGAGGGCGACGACGATGTAGGGAACGCCGACCTGGCGAGCGAGCAGGATGTGCTCGCGCGTCTGCGGCATCGGACCGTCGGCGGCCGAGACGACGAGAATCGCGCCGTCCATCTGCGCCGCGCCGGTGATCATGTTCTTAACGTAGTCGGCGTGACCCGGGCAGTCGACGTGCGCGTAGTGGCGATTCGCCGTCGAGTACTCGACGTGCGCCGTCGCGATCGTGATGCCGCGCTCGCGCTCTTCAGGGGCCTTGTCGATCTGGTCGAAGGCAACGAAGCTGGCCGTGCCCTGCGACGCGAGAACCCTGGTGATAGCTGCCGTGAGGGTCGTCTTGCCGTGGTCGACGTGGCCGATCGTACCGATGTTCACGTGCGGTTTGCTGCGATCGAATTTCTCTTTGGCCATTGCTGGAACCTCCTGGTTTCTATTCCGTTCTCAGACGTAATGAGTCGTGCCGGAGCCTCCGGCTATCCTGCAACCTTTGCGATGACTTCCTCGGCCACGGACTTCGGCGCGGCCTCGTAGCTGGAGAACTGCATCGTGTAGCTCGCGCGGCCCTGGGACATCGAGCGGAGCTGCGTCGCGTATCCAAACATCTCCGACAGCGGAACGAACGCGCGAATCGCCTTCGCGCCGCCTCGGTCTTCCATCTGCTGGATCTTTCCACGCCGGCGGCTCAGGTCGCCCATTACGTCGCCCGAGTACTCCTCAGGAGTGACCGCTTCGACGTCCATCATCGGCTCGAGCAGGACCGGATTGGCCTTCTTCGCGCCTTCCTGGAAGGCGAGCGAGCCGGCGATCTTGAATGCCATCTCTGACGAATCGACGTCGTGGTACGAGCCGTCGTAGAGAATCGCGCGGACGCCCGTCATCGGGTATCCGGCGAGGATGCCCTTTTCCATCGCTTCCTTGATGCCCTGCTCGACCGGCTTGATGAACTCGCGGGGGATCGAGCCGCCGACGATGTCGTTGACGAACTCGAAGTCCTTGCTGCCGTCCGTGATCGGCTCGAAGCGCATCTTGACGTGACCGTACTGACCCTTGCCGCCCGACTGACGACCGAACTTGCCGTCGGCGTCGGCCGCGCGCGTGATCGCCTCGCGATATGCAACCTGCGGCTTCCCGACGTTCGCCCCGACGCCGAACTCGCG
>JBPPMG010000164.1:0-17918 GCA_051305935.1 Thermoanaerobaculia bacterium | reverse complement strand
TGCAGTCGCGATGCGCGACAAAGCTCCATTCCGCATTCCGCATTCCGAATTCAGCGTTCACTTGTCGCCTTCGGCGACGCGCAGGCAGGAGTGCCTGCGCCACGTTGTCTGCGCGCACGCATCTCCCGCTCATCCTTTTAAGCTCCCCGACATCAGACCGGCGATGTACTGCTTCTGCAGGACGAAGAACAGGAGGAGCACCGGGATCACGGTCAGGACCGACGAGGCCATCATCAGCTCGATGTCCTGCGCGTGTTCGCCCACGAGGCTCGCGATCGCGACAGGCAGCGTGTACTTCTCGTCGCTCGTCAGGATCACGAGAGGCCACATGAAGTCGTTCCAGGCCGACATGAAGGTAAAGATCGCGAGCGTGGCGAGCACGGGTCGAGCCACCGGCATGATCACCCGCCAATAGATCTGCCACTCGCTCGCGCCGTCGATCCGCGCGGCGGCGATGAGCTCGTCAGGGATCGAGAGCATGAACTGCCGCACGAGGAAGACACCGTAGATGGTCGCCATCAGCGGGATCATCACGCCGAGGTAGGTATTCACGAGGCCGGCGGATTTCAGCAGGAGGAAGAGCGGCAGCATGGCAACCTGTGCCGGGATCGCCAACGAGCCGACGAGGATGCGGAAGAGACGATCGCGGCCCCTGAACCGGAGCTTGGCGAACGCATACCCCGCCATCGAGTTGAAGAGGAGCGAGCAGAGCGTGGAGATCACGGCGACGATCGCGCTGTTGAGAAAGGCCCGTCCGATGTTGAGCCGCTCGAAGAGCGCGACGTAGTTCGACAGCGTCGGCCGGCTCGGAAGCACGCGCGGCGGGAATGCCGTCGCTTCGCCCGCGGGCATGAGCGACGCGGAAACCATCCAGAGGAGCGGGATCACCGTCGCCACCGCGCCCGCGACGAGCATGACGTGGAGAAGCGACGACGCGAGGAGCTTCCGCCGGTTCATCACACGGCTCCTTTGCGGAGGAAGCTTCGAAGCATCGTCGCCCCGAAAACGAGCGCGAAGAGAACGAAGGCGATCGCGGCGGCGAAGCCCATGTTCCACCAGCGGAACCCTTCGCGGTACATCAGCATCACGATGGTGAGCGTGCTGTTGAGCGGCCCGCCGTCGGGAGTCATGACGTACGGCTCGGCGAAGATCTGGAAGTAGCCGATCGCGGTGATCAGCGTGACGAACGCGAAGGTCGGCGCGAGCTCCGGCAGCGTGATGTTCCAGAACTGCCTCACCGGTCCGGCGCCGTCGATCTGCGCGGCCTCGTACAGTTCCTCCGGCGCGTTCTGAAGCCCGGCGAGAAAGATGATCGCGGAGTAGCCGAAGTTCTTCCAGATCGCGAGCAGGATGATCGCCGGCATTGCCCAGCGCGGATCGCCGAGCCAGTCGATTCCCTGGATTCCCACGACCTCGAGCATTCGATTCAGCAGCCCGACGCGTGGGTGGTAGAGGAAACGCCAGACGACGGCCACGGCGACGATCGAGGTGACGACCGGAGCGAAGTAGATCGTGCGGAAGAGCGGCTTGAATCGCGCGAGCTTCGCGTTGAGCAGGAGCGCGGCGCCGAGGGCGAGCGCAATCGTGAGAGGCCCGCCGACGAGGGCGAAATAGAGCGTGTTTCGCAGTGAGGTCCAGAAGACGCGGTTCTCGGCGAGCCCTGAGTAGTTCGCCGTGCCGACGAAGCGCGTGTTCGCGACGCTTCCGAGCGAGTAGATGTCGAAGTCGGTGAGACTGAGCAGGAAGCCCGCGACGACGGGAAGCGCGAAGAAGACGAGGATCAGCGTCATCGCGGGAACGAGGAACACCATCCCGGCGCGCGCTTCCGCTCCCAAGGCTGGTTTGCGGGCGCTCATCGCGAGAGCACCCACCGGCGTTTGGTCAGCATCTCGTTGACGCGCACGTCGAGTCTGCGCGCTCCCTCGGCGGCGTCGAACCGGCCGCGCGCTGCGAGCTCACCCTGCTCGAAGATCGCGGTCGCGATCCTTTCCCACTCCGGGATCCGCGGCAGCGCGACGGTGTGGTCGAGCTGGGTGCGGAACGCCGCCATTTCGCGGTCCTGCTTCAGCGTGGGGTCATCCCAGGCAGCGCGGCGCGCCGGGAGGTTCCCCGAGAGTTTGTAGAAGCGCACCTGCTGCTCGGGCTCCGTGAGGAACTCGATGAACTTCCAGGCTGCCTCCTTCTGCTCCGATTTCTGGAACACAACGAGGCTCGAGCCTCCGGCGATCGAGAGGCCGGGCCAGGGCTTGCCGTCGGGCGCGGGGATGGGCGCGGTCGTCCAGTTCTCCTGCATCGCGGCGGGAAGACGGCGCCTCATCTCGCCGACGTTCCACGGGCCGGTGATGAGCATCGCGAACTCGCCTTCACCGAACTGCTGATAGAGATTCGCGATCTGACTGCCCGCGACGACCGGTGCGTCGCCTCGGCGGAAGAAGTCGAGATAGAAGGTGAAGGCCTGAACGAACCTCGGTTCGCTGAACTGCGCGGTGGCGTCGGCGGCGACGAGAGGGGCGCCGAGATTCACCGCGAGCACCACCGGCTGCGGCCACTCGTTCGTCGGGAGGAGCATCGGATGGAAGTCGTCGCGCCCATTCGCGGCTTTCAGCGCCTGGCAGACACGGACCCACTCGCTCCAGGAGCGCGGCGGCCCGTCGAAGCCCGCGGCGCGCAGGATGTCGCTGCGATAGAAGAGGACGCGCGTGTCGACGTACCAGGGGATGCCGTAGAGACGGCCGTCGATCATGCTCGTCTCCCAGATCCCGTCGAAGAACTCCTCGCGATGCGTCGTCGCCGACTCCGTCGCGAGCGGGGTCAGGTCTTCGAGCGCGCCGACGACGTGAAATTCCGGGATCCAGGTGTTTCCCATCTGCGCGACGTCAGGAAGCGAGCCGCCGACGTGCGCTGTGAGGAGCTTTTCGTGCGCGGCGGTCCAGGGAACCTGCTGCACGGCGACGCGGATGCCCGGGTTACGGCGCTCGAACTCGGGAACGAGCTCGGCGACCACTTCTCCTTCGCGGCCCATGCCCCAGAACTCGACGACGCGGATCTCGGTACGGGCATGCGGGCCCGCGCAGGCCGCGACGAGCGCGGCGCTTGCGAGGAGCGCGACGGTGAAGGGCATCTTCATGGCGCGGTGTCGAGCCATCCCCCGGTGAAGCCGGCGCGCCGGAGACCGCGAACGACGTGCGGGTTCTTCCGGAGGGTGTTCCAGACGAGGCCGCTTCTGTAGTTCTCGATCATGATGACGATCGGTCCCTGGTCGATGCCGAGGTAGTCGCCGTCAACCCATCCGAGGGCGGGATCGACGCGACCGTGGCGAACCGGGATTTCGTACTTGAAGCTCGGGTTGAACGAGTCGAGAAAGCCGAATTTCGTGTAGATCAGCGGGCCCCAGATCGTCGCCAACTCCTCGATCGCCGGAATCGCGATCTCGGGGGCGAACGCGATCGACGACGCGGCCGCGGTTGGCGCGATCGTTCCGTCGTCGCGGACCTCGGTCGCCGAGGCGCCTCGCGCGGCATAGGTGAAGAAGCGGCGCTTCGTTCCCTTGTAGTCGAGCTCGGCATCGACCGGGCCGTCGCACGCGGTGAGACCCCAGAGGTTCTCGCCGTAGCCTTCCCACTCCATCGGGTTGTCGATGGCGTACTCGCGCTGCGCGAGCGTCGCGCGACGGGCATTCTCGAAGTAATCGATCCCCTTGCCGCGCATGTACTCGTCCTGGATGCCGCGGAAGTCCACGAACATGTGCGAGTACTGATGGCCGAACAGCGGCGCGAAATTCACGTGCTCGTAGCCGTAGTACGACTTCCACTCGTAGGTCGTCGTCCACTCGCTCCATGCCTCCGGCGCAACCGGGTGCGTCGGCGAGCCGAGCGCGAGGATGTAGACGATCATCGCTTCGTCGTAGCCCCGCCAGTCGTGCGTGCCGAATCCGGTCTCGGGAGTCCACGCCATGCAGACGAACGGTGGGCGGAAAACGGCCCAGTCCCATTCGGCGCGCCGGTAGAGCTCCTCGACGATCGCGCGGATCTCCGTTTCCGCGGCATTGTCGCGATCGAAATACGATTGGCAGAACAGGGCGCCGGAGAGGAAGAGCGCGGTGTCGATCGTCGACAGCTCGACCGTCTCGAACCGCTCGCCCGACTTCATGTCGAGGAAGTGGTAGAGGAAGCCCTTGTAACCGGTCACGGCGCTTGACGCCGGGCCCTGGGGCGCATCGCGAAAGAAGCGGAGCGTCGCCAGGGCGCGAGCGGCCGCCGCTTCCCGAGTGACCCATCCGCGCTCGGCTCCGATTCCGAGCGCCGTTAGGCCATATCCGACCGCAGCGACGCTCGAGAACGAAGGTGTCGGCCAACGGTCGGGCACGAGGCCATTCTCGGGGTTCGTGGTGTCCCAGAACCACTGGAACGTTCGCTCCTGCAGTTCATGAACGACCTGGGGCGTCGCAACCGGGCGGATCGGGCGCTTCCGCGCGGCGATGTCCGAGCTCGTCGTCGAACAGGCGAGTAGCGAGAGGGCGAGAACGAGTGGCAGGAGACGTGATGGACGACGCATGTGACCTCACGATCGGAGCGGGAGGCGACGCGGGCGTCGGCTTCCGGCTCGGGACGGACGGCGAGTCAGTCGATACGCGGGACTGACGAACGTTGGACGGGTGGACTGCGCGTGTTCATCATGCCACGGGCCCGGCGTCCTTGAGGACGCCGGACCCGTGAGACTCAGAAGCCGAATCTCAGACCAACCTGATAACGCCGCTGCGAACCGCCGACGATGGCCGTCGGCTGGCCGAGGTTCGGGTTCCCCTCGGGCGGGTTGAAGTCCTGGAAGAAGGCGTAGCGCTCGTCGTTCGTCACGTTGAACGCCTCGAGCGAGAGCCCGACGTACGAGCCGCTGATGCGGAAGTCCTTCTCGAGCCGGAGATCGATCGTCGTCCAACTCGGGCCTTCCCCGGTGCGGGGAACATAGCAGCCGACGCAGAAGCCCTTCGAGAAGTCGTTGATGCGGAACTTGTCGCCGGAGCTGTACTGGATGATCGTGCTCCCGCGCATGTCCCAGGGGAGTCCTACGATGCCGTTTGCGACGATGCGGTGGTCCTGCGTGCCGGGCGTGCCGTACCGCGGCCAGTCGCCGATCGTCGGCAGGTCGAGGCTGAACAGGTCGCCGCCGATCTGCTCGGCTTCGGCGTACGTGTAGGCGATGTTGTAACCGTAGCGCGAGCCGGAGTCGTACGGACGGTCGACCGTCAGGTAGATCGCGTCATACCAGGTCTTGATGTCGTCCGACGAGATCAGCACGTTCGAGTAGTTCGGATCGAGCTGCGGGCAGCAGAAGCCTTTGCCCCAGAGGAAGCTGAAGCCATGCTTGCTCCGGACCTGCGAGTACGTAAGCGATCCAACGATGTTGCCGAACGTGTGCCGGATGCCGATGTTCCACTGGTCGGAGTACGGCACCTCGGTGTCGTTCTCGATCAGGAAGACCTCGGGTTTGCCGGTTCGGCCCGATGCGAGTATCTCCTGCAGTCCTTCCTCGGTGAGGTACCTGGGATCCCACTCGACGGCGGGTTGGCCGAAGACCGGCGAGCCGTCCTCGGAGAAGAAGAACTCGCCGACCGAGTGCTGGAGCCTGAACATCTCGTCGAGGATGTTGTTGAAGAGGCCACGGTCGTAGTACCGGCCCGCGCCGGCGAATACGACGGTCTTGCCGTCCTCGGTAAGGTCGTAGGAGATGCCGAGGCGTGGCTGGAACATGTCGGTCTTCGCCGAGCGGTCGTTGCCGTCGGTGAAGTAGTTGGACGAGAACTCGTCGCCGAGCCGTTCGCGCACTTCCACGGGGGTGACGTAGTCCGTGTTGAACATGTTGGTCTCGTAGTCCCAGCGGAGGCCGAGGTTGACGATCATGCGGGGAGTCGGCGTCCACTCGTCCTGGATGTAGATTCCGAATTCTTCATTGCTCGTCGACAGGTCGGGATCGCCGAGGCCGTAGCGGGCCTTGTAGGGAATCGTCGCGCTGATGTCGGAGCGGAAGAAGTAGCGAGGGTTCTCCTCGAAGTACTTCGTGACGTTGTAGTCGAGGAACTCGAGAATTACTCCGGTCTTCAGGGAGTGGTTTCCAGCCGCCCGGATCGGCGCGAAGGAGAAGTCGTCGCGGAGCGAGAGGCGAGTCTGGCCGATGTCCTGCTCGGTGTCGCGGCCGCCGATGCGGATCAGCCCCTCGTATTCGAATCCGACGAGGTCAGGGTTCAGCGGCTGCGGGTTCCAGGCGAAGTCCTGGTAGCTGGCCGACGCCTGGTTGAGCCAGTCGCCGCCGACGAACTGATGGTGCAGGACGATTCCCGCGACGTCGTTTTCGACGTTCTCCGCCGCCTCACGGCTCGTGCCGCCCCCGAAGCCGCGGATGTCGGTCTCGGAGCGGTAGTTGAAGCTGAGATCCAGCACCTGCTTCGGATCGGGCTGGTAGCTCAACTTCGCGAACGCGAGGTCGGAGCGGAACGGCGAGACGAACGTTCCCTCGTACTGTGCCGCCTGTGCGCGCAGGTCCGGGAAGTTCTGGAAGCCGCCGCCGATGACGACCGTTTCCTCGCGATCCTGATTGTTTGCCTCGTACGACGCGAAGAAGTGCAGCTTGTCGCGGACGATCGGGCCGCCGAAATTGAAGCCGAACTGGTCGCGGCTGTACTCGGGGTCGGCTCCGTTCAGCGGGTTCTCGGAGACGAGGTCCTTGTCCTGGTAGAACCAGAACGCGTCGCCGGTGAATGCGTTGCCGCCCGACTTGGTGACCGCGGTGATGATCGCGCTCGAGGCTTTCTGGTACTCGGCGCTGTAGTTCTGGGTGATGACCTTGAACTCCTGCACGGCGTTCTGCGGGAAGGGATTGCCGCGGCTGGCGTCCTGGCCGACGACACCGCCCTGCAGGACGTCGTTCTTGAAGCTGACGCCGTCGATGAAGACGTTGATCGCGGAGGAGCCCTGCGCGCCCGCCTTGATCTCCTTGCGGAGCTCGTCGTTGCCGAGCAGCACGCCGGGGGCGAGCGCTGCGAAGTTCAGGAAATTGCGGTCGTTCTGTGGCAGCGTCTCGATCTGCTGCTCGGTGATGTTGGTCGCTACCTGCGAGGTCTTCGTCTCGACGAACGTGTTGCCGACGACGGTGATCGACTCGGTGAGGACCGTTGCGGGCGCCATCTTGAAGACCAGGTCGAGCGTCTGGCCGACCGACACGATGCGCTCGTCGGTCTTCTGCTCGTAGGCCGCCGACGCGATGAGGATCGTGTATCTGCCGGGCGCGAGACCGCCGAGCACGAATGTGCCGTCCTCCTTCGTCTGTGCGATCGTGGTGAAACCGGATGCGACGTTCGTGGCGACGACGTCGGCGCCCGCGACGGTTTCGCCGGCTTCGTTCGTGACGCTCCCCTTGATCGTCGAAGTCGTCTGAGCGCCCAGCGATAGCGCGCCGGCGAGGATGACGACGAGGGTGAGTATGAGCACCATTGCGGGGCGACGGTGCGGCGAGATGATCGAGTATCCACCTTCATGTTTCATTTCTGAGCCCTCCTGTTGGCTTAGCCCCGGCGTTTCGCGACGCGGCTCCGTCCTACACGAGCGGAGCCGCACGATTCGCGGACGACCAGGGCAGTTTTCAGTTTCCTGTTTGCAGGCGTAGCTTCGCCAAGGGTCAATGCGTGAAGGACTTCGAAGGCCGAGCGGCCCAGCTCGGCGATCGGGACCGCGACAGTGGTGAGCGGCGGGGCGAGGTACCGGGCGATCGGCACGTCGTCGAAGCCGACGAGCGCGACATCGTCCGGCACGTCGACGCCAGCCTCACGAAACGCGCTGAGTGCTCCGATTGCCATCGCGTCGTTCGCCGAGAAGATGGCTGTGGGTCGCGGTGAGCTCCGGAGCAGAATTCGTGCAGCCTCATGCCCGGACTCCTCCGTGAAGAGGCCGTCGAGCTCGAGTGGATCGAGCCCGGCGGAGCGCATGCCCGCGCGATAGCCGCGCACTCGATCCCCGGCGTCGACGTTCTGCGACGGGCCGCCGACGAATGCGATCCGGCGATGACCGAGCGAGACGAGGTGCTTCACGACGTCGCGCGCGCCTCCGTAATTGTCGATCGTGATCGATGGCCACCCGTCGACCGCGGAGTTGAGCACCACGATTGGAAGACCGTGAGGAAGATCGGAAACGAGTGTCCGGGTCTCCAGATCGGGAGACATCACGATCAACCCGTCGACGCGCCCGCGCAGCGCGGCGAGCACCGCGCGCATCTCGGCGCGGTCGGCATGCGATCCCGATACGAGGATGTGGAAGCCAGCCTCGCGGGCGGAGAGGTCGATGCCGCGAATCACCTCGGAGAAGAACTCTCCGTGAAGGTCGGGGAGGACGACTCCGATCGTCGCGGTGCTCCGGGTCGAGAGGCTCCGCGCCGCGGCGTGCGGGACGTAGTTCAGCTCCTGCGCCGCCTCGAGCACCCTCTGACGTACGGTCTCTCGCACGGGAGCGGTCGAGTTGAAGACGCGGGAGATCGTGGCGACGGAGACGCCGACGCGAGCCGCTACGTCGCGGATCGTCGCAGCCCGGAGGGACCCGGAGGCGCGTTTGATCGATTTCATTGGCTGAAACCGTTTTCAGAAACCGGTTTCAGCCTAGCGCTCTGGCGGAGTCGCTGTCAATCGGAATCTGGTCAGACATCACCTGGGGTGGTGACGGGGGACGACGAGGTGACCCGTTCAAAGGCTGGGGACGATCCTCGCGAGCTCGGCAGAGTCGAGGGAGGCCATCGCAAGAGGATCCCAGGGCATTGATAGAATCGTGCCAACGGCGAGGCCGAGCCACGATGAGCGACGAACATTTGATCCCGATTCTCTTTGACGACGGTGTCTGCGAGACCGTGCCCTGCGAGCGCGTCAGCGAGGGGCGCGCACGCCTCCACGCCACGCCGACCGCAAGCCAGACAGCTGCTCGCCTCGGGGACGTGATCGCGCTCGAGCCCGCGGAGGGAGGGGTGTCGCGCTTCGCCGGCGTCGTGGAGCCCTCGCCGCTCGAGACCTTCTCCTGGCCCTCACCGAAGTCGCTCGGCGCGTGCGGAGCGTATGAGGATCTCCTCCGTCGCGTCGAGGAGACCGGCGGGGCGGTCGAGCGCGCCTTCGGAGGCGTTGCGCTGGTGCACGTCACGAAGGAAGCGCGGGCCGAGATCGTCAGGCGCTACGAGAGAATCGTTGCGTCCGACGAGAGTTAGTACAGCGCCTTGCAGAACTCGGTGACCTCGTGGCCCTCAGCGGAGCGAAGGCGGGTCTCACTGCCGAGCTTTCGGGGTCGTAATTGGCGCGCACCCGTTGCGCGTTGGTAGCAACTTGAGAGGTCCTTCACTCCGCTGCGCTCCGTTCAGGACGGCCTTACGGGATCGCTCTACCCCAGCCCGATCTCGACGAGGATCGCGGCGGAATCCTGATTCTCGCCCGATACGACCACGTGGTCCGCGCCGTCGACGCGCAGCGTTTCGCCACCGACGACGAAGGCGTGTACTCGGGAGGTCGGCTCGACCATCAGCGCCCCGCGGACGCAGTAGGCGAGTATCACCCGGCCGCGACAGTCGAAGTGGTGAAGGCGCGTCCCGACTGCAACCTCGACACGAGCGCTCGCTCGAGTTCGCGAGGTGATGACGTTGAAGTCGCGCACCGCTCCGCCCCTCAGCTGGCAGATGGTCATCCAGTCGCCCGAGAACTCGTACGGCTCGAGGCTTCCGAGCAGCACAGTCCGATCGAGCTCGGCGTGGTCGAGCGTGAAGCCTGCCCCGTCGAGGGCGACGATCACCCGGTTGCATCCCGGAAAATGGGAGAACGGCCCGTCCTCAGCAATCCCCGCCATGCTCACGCGCCAGTCGAACTCTTCGCCGCTGCGGGGCTCTCGCGCGATCTCCGAGGTCACTCCACGCCCGTTCTTCCACGGCACTTCCAGATAGTCTTCGGGCGTCAGCAACTCGAAGCGCATAGCGAAATCATGCGCCTTTCCAACCGCGCCGTCCAGAAACGCGAAACTGGAAACGCGTTTCGCGTTCCGCGTTCCCTCTCGTCCCCATCATCGCCGCGAACGAAGCCAGCCGGGAACCGCATCCGCGCTCAGAGGGCGGGCAATGTGAAAACCCTGCGCGAAGTTGCAGCCGAGCTCGCGGAGCCGGGCGAGCGTCTCGGGGTCCTCGACTCCCTCTGCGACGACGGTACGACCGAGATTCTGGCAGAGCTGGATCGTCGAGTGAACGATCGCCTCGTCCGATGCGTTCGCAAGCATGTCCGTCACGAACGACTTGTCGATCTTGATCTCGTCGACCGGGAGCAGGCGGAGATGCGAGAGGGAGGAGTAGCCGGTGCCGAAGTCGTCGATGGAGAGGCGGACGCCATGCGCTCGGAGCCGCCCGAGGATTCTAGGAACGTTGTCGGGATCGGACATGATCGAGCTCTCCGTGAGCTCCAGCGTCAGCAACCTGGGATCGAGTTTGGAGCGCTCGAGGGCGGCGCGTACGCTCTCGACGATGGAGGCGTCGGACAGCGAGCGGCCCGAGAGGTTCACGGCGACTCCGAGGTCGAAACCGAGGTCGTGCCAGGTGCGGCATTGGGCGAGTGCCTCGTCGAGAACCCAGCGCGTCAATGGATGGATGAGTCCGCTGCGCTCGGCGAGCGGGATGAACTCGTCAGGCGGCAGGAGCCCGTGGCGGGGGTGCATCCAGCGGACGAGCGCTTCGACGTGGCGCACCGAGCCGTCGTGCTGGTCGAGCTTCGGCTGATATTGCAGCGTCAGCTGGCCGAGGTCGATTGCCGCGCGC
Source organism: Thermoanaerobaculia bacterium (assembly GCA_051305935.1). Taxonomy (GTDB): domain Bacteria; phylum Acidobacteriota; class Thermoanaerobaculia; order Gp7-AA8; family Gp7-AA8; genus JACPDH01. The sequence goes on along the minus strand of JBPPMG010000164.1, from coordinate 7,106 downwards.
AGCTCGCCGACGAGCGCGAGCCTGGAGGCGGTGTTGTGATCCTGGTCGGCGGAGTAGACCGCGATGCCGCTGTTCGATTGCTTCGCGATGTACATGGCGACGTCGGCGCGGCGGAGGAGAGTCGCGGCGTCGCCACCGTGGTCGGGTGTGATCACGATGCCGAGGCTTGCGCCGACGGAAAACATGTGCTCGTCCACGAGGAACGGGGGCTCGAGGACCCGAAGCAGCTTCCTCGCCGCTGTGAGGGCGGTCTGAACGTTGTCGATCGACGGAAGGAGGATTGCGAACTCGTCGCCGCCGAGGCGGGCGACGGTGTCGGAGGCGCGGACCTGCTTGCGCAGCCTGGGGCCGACCTGAATGAGGAGCTGGTCTCCGGCGGGGTGGCCGTAGGCGTCGTTGACTTCCTTGAAACGGTCGAGGTCCATGATCAGCAGGGCGAGCGGGGCATTCTCGCGCTCGGCAGAGTGCAGGGCCTGCTCGAGACGATCGAGAAGCAGCACGCGGTTAGGCAACCCGGTGAGCATGTCGTGGAGCGCCTGGTGCTCGAGCGCCGCGAGATGCGCCTTCCGGTCGCTCACGTCGCGGAGAATGACGACCCAGTGCGTCAGGTGGCCGCCCGCGTCGCGCACCGGCATGACGTGCAGCTCGAGGACGTAGTGCGCTCCGTCCGCGCGCGCCGCGATCGCTTCGCCCGCGTACGCGATGCCCCGCTTCAGGCTCTCGCGAAGCCGCTCGAGCGTTTCGTGCTCCTCGCCGGAGATCTGCAGTGCCGCCAGCGACCGGCCGACGACCTCGGCGGCCTTGAACCCGGTCAGCTTCTCGAAACCGCTGTTCGCGAACAGGATCGTCTGCGACTCGAGCTCGCCGCCCGTCGTCAGCATGATGATGCCTTCGATGGCGTTCTCGACGGCCGACTCGAAAAGGCGGAGCTGCGCCTCGGCCGCGCGCCTCTCCGCGATCTCGCCGATGAGCTCGGCGGTGCGCTCCTGGACGTTGAGCTCGAGATCGTCGCGCGAGCGGCGCAGCTCGTCCTCCATCCGCTTGCGCTGGAAGAACTCGGGGATGGCAACCGACCGCGAGGAGACCAGATGGCTCGCGGTCTTCGTTCCGTGCTCGTGGGCGTAGCGCTCCAGGTGTGCCTCGATCCGCGACGGGGGCGCCATGATGAAGCGGCAGTGCGGTCCACCTGCGGCGAGGCACTCGACTTCGGCCGCGACCAGCGGCAGGCCGAAGCTCTCCTCGCACCAGCCCGACGAATAGCCGGCGTTCATTACGCAGACGGGAAAGTCGCTCCGCTGCTTGCGCATGAGCCACGCGTCCGACTCGAAGGAGAACGGGTGGTCGTAGATCAGGTAGAAGTCCTCGTCGGGGCTCGGGTGCGATTCGGAGGAGATCTGGACGTACGCCCATCCGGAGTAGCTGAAGTGGATCGGGCCGGCCGAGAGTTTCTCCACCGGATCGGTCACCTGCATCCGCTCGTGGAACGTGCGTGCGTCGGCCTTGCCGATCGCGTGTGCGATGTCGAAAAGGAGATTGCTCGCTACGCTTCGCGCCTCCTTCTCGCCGCTCTCGCTGTAGAGCGACCGGACGAGGTTGAAGAACTCGACCGACATCGAGGCGGCCCGGACGAGGACGTAGCGCTCGCCCGAAATGAGAATCGTGCTGAGACGCGGATTCTCGATCCGATCGGCGAAGTAGGCGGCCACGTGCTGCTGCGCGCGCAGGAAGATCGACTCGAACTGCGGAGGAACGCTGACGGCTTCGAGCCGTTCGGCGCGCGGCTGCGATGCGCCTGGCGGACTGCTCCCCGGGGGATCCGATCCGTCGTCCGAGTGCATCAGGGAATCGTACAACGAGGTGAAGGGGGGTAATGTGGCGGAATTGGAGCATGACGCCTCACCGCCATGTTCGACGGGAGCGAAGTGAGGTGTATCGTTCGATGGGTATCCAGCGATGAAGAATCTGCTCTCGTGGGGCGAGGCGTTCGAGGCGGGTACGTCTCTGTGTGGCGGCAAGGGATGGAACCTTGCGCGGCTCGCGCGTTACGGGTTCGCCGTTCCGAGCGGTTCGGTCCTCGGCGCTGACGTGTACGCGAGAACGCTCCAGCGCGAGGAGATCGCGTTCGTGGCCTCGGAGCTCGCGTCGGTCGAAGGGGACCGCGCCACGGACGAGGAAATCGCCGCGCGACTCGGCGAGATGCAGTCGCGCATCGCGGCGTCACGCATTCCGGAGGACGTCCGCGCGGCGATCGCGATGTGGCTCGGGGAGTCGGCGATCGGCGACTCCCCGATCGCGGTGCGATCGAGCGCGACGACGGAAGACGGCGCGAGCGCGTCATTCGCCGGCATCCACCGGAGCGTTCTCGGCGTGCGCGGCATCGACGCGATCGAGCGTGCGATGCTCGCCTGCTACGCGTCGCTCTGGACGCCGCAGGCGCTCGCGTACCGGCGCCGGATGGGCTTCCGCGACGACGAGGTGCATTGTGCAGTCGTGCTTTGCGCGATGGTGACGCGGGCCGGCTCCGACGAGCCGCTGTGCGCGGGTGTCGCCTTCTCAGCGGACCCGATGACGGGTCGGCGCGACCTCGTCGTGATCGAATCGTCCCGCGGTCTCGGCGAGCACGTCGTCGACGGTTCGGTCGATCCCGACCGGGTCGTGCTCTGCCGGACGAAGTCGCGATTCGACGTAGTCACGCGCCGGGCGCCGGGAGTTCCCACGCTGAGCGCCGCGCAGGAGATCGAGCTCGCGCGCCTCGTGTGGCGCATTCACTGGGCGCTCGGAGAAGGCCAGAATCCGCAGGACGTCGAATGGGCGCACGACGGGGAGCGTTTCGTCATCCTCCAGTCACGCCCCGTGACGCGCCTTCCGCACTACACCTTCGAGGGAGCAAGGCATCTTCCCGTTCACTGGTCCACGGCGAACATCAAGGACGCGGTGCCGGGCGTCTATAGCGCGCTTGGATGGAGCCTGGTCCACGAGACGGTCGGCGGTGTGTTGTACGGAAACGTGACGTGGGCGGGGATCGCGCCTGACGGAGGAGTGGAAAGCGTGCGACGCTTCGATGGGCGCGCGTTCTTCGATCTCACCGCAATCCAGTGGCGCCTCTATGACACGCTTGGCGTCACCCCGGCGCAGGTCTCGGAAGCATGCGGGGGCCACCAGCCCGAGATCCCCGTGCCGCACCCGAATCCGCTCGACGGGCCCGACGGGGCACGTAGAAAGAAGTCGCTCATGCGACTTCTTCGTGCGCTCTGGGGCCTTCCCGGCAGGCTCGACTCGATGCACGAGAGACACCTCGCGCAAGCGAAACGAATCGCGACGGTCGATTTTCGGAGCTGCAGCGATGCCGAGCTGAGTGACCGGATGTACGAGCTGCTCGGTATGACGAACGGGGTCGAGGCAATCGTCGGGCTCACGAACGCGTCGGCGATCTGGAAAGAGCCGCTCTCGGCGCAGCTCGCGGCGGTCGCGGGTGATCGCGGGGAATCGATACTCGTCAGGCTCCTGAGCGGCGGCGGAGGCGTGACGAGTGCCGACCACGGATACCGGATTCACGATCTCGCCTCGACCGCGCGACACGATCCCGAGGCGCTCGCATGGCTTCGTGCGCGGAGCACCACGACCGACTGGGAGGCACTTTCCGCGAGCTCACCCTTCCGGCTGGCGCTCTCGCGGTTTCTCGACGAGTACGGGCATCGAGGGATTTACGAGGGCGACATCGCGAATCCGCGCTGGGGAGACGACCCGTCATTTCTCGTCGACCAGCTTCGCGAGCTCGTCGACTCCGAAGCGCGCGATCCGCGGGCGGCGGCGCGGCGCGTCCGGCGCGAGGCTCGAGCGGAGCTTGGGCGCCTGACGCTCTGGCGGAGGCCCCTGATCCTCTGGCTTGCGACGAAACTCCAGCGCGCGACGGCGCGGCGCGAGAAGGCGAAGTCGATGCTGGTCGCTCCGGTCCTGCCGCTGCGCCGGCTCGTCCTCGAGCTCGGTCGCAGGCTCGTCGCGCGGGGTCGTCTCGACGAGGAGGGCCAGGTCTTCGATCTCGTGATCTGGGATCTCTTCGCGCTGATCGCGGGGGAGTGGGACGGCCGCGGCGCCCGCGAGCTCGCGCGCGACCGGGCAGGGCAGAGGGCGGCGTGGCTCGCCATGCCGGCGCCGCCCGACGTGATCACGATCGAGACGGATGGCACTCGCGTGCCGGGGCGCGAATCGACCTCAGTCGGCGACGACGAGGGGTGGTCCGGCGTCGGCGTCTCCGGCGGGTGCGCCGAGGGGACGGTGCGAGTCATCGGCCATCCCGGCGAAGGATCGCGGCTCGGACGCGGCGAGATCCTCGTCGCGCCGTCGACCGACCCCGGATGGACGCCGCTCTTCCTGCGCGCCGCGGGTCTCGTCATGGAGACCGGCGGCTTCCTCTCGCATGGCGCGACCGTCGCGCGCGAGTACGGGATCCCGGCCGTCGTGAACATCCCCGGAATTGCCGGCGAGCTCTCCGACGGGGAGCGCGTCACGGTCGACGGAGATCGCGGGCGCGTCGTGAGGCGCGACTGATCGGCGACGCAGGCCAGTTTCCGGCTACGGCGTCGCCGCGGTTTCCTCCACGTCGCTCGGCGCGTCTCCCCACGGCGGCAGCAACTTCACGAGCACCCAGAGAATCACGAAGGGCAGGATCATCAGGATGATCGCCGGGAGCATGCCTTCGCGCGTCGCGAAGCCCATCTTGTAGCTGGTGTAACCGAGGAAGCTCTTCGAGAAGAGCTGGCCGCCGATGACGACGTTCCAGCGCATGGCGAAGATGCCGATCAGCGTCAGGATCCCGGCGGACACGTAAATCCCGCGCCTCCTGGCTGCGGAGAGTTTGACGAGCTGGACGAGTGCAAGCAGGGCGATCGGCACCAGCGTCCCGAGGATGATCTGGACGATGACGTGCGAGTTCCAGAGCTTCGTCTGGACCATGAAGTCGAGGCTCTTGAACGACTCGTCGGCCTCGTACATCCGGTGAATGAGGTCGAGCGACTCGAGCGAGAAGTCGATGATGAACGCGTACAGGAGGTAGCGGCCGATCGTGTCGACGCAGTTCATGTCGATCTCGACGCCGCGGATGCGCGAGAGCGCCATGTACATGAGCAGCACGAGGGCGATGCCCGACACGATCGCGGAGAAGAGGAAGACGATCGGCATGAGCGGCGTCGACCACCAGGGGTTCGCCTTGATCGAGCCGAAGATGAATCCGACGTAACCGTGGAGCAGGAACGCCGACGGGATGCCGATGACGGTGATGAAGTAGGACAGCTTGTCGTCGATGCGGAGCGCCTTCTCGCTGATGTTGTCGTTCCAGAGCGCCATCGCGCGGTAGAGCGCCCGCTTCGCTCCCGTCGAGTTGCGCGCCGTCAGCACGATGTCCTTACGGTAGTCGAGCCAGATCTCGAGGACGAGAACCGCCATCAGGTACCAGAGGTAGACGAAGCCGAACATCGCCATCGCCGAGTTCGTATGCGGAGTCAGGTACATCTCGAGCGAACGCTCGGGCCGGCCCAGGTGCAACTGGAGCGGCAGCGGCGCCACGATGAGGAAGGCGAGTGCTGTGAGCAGCGCGAGCCGGTAGGTCGGCTTGACCGCCTCGACGCGGAAGACGCGCTCGAGCGACGCGAGGATGAAGGCGCCGGCGACCAGGCCCGTGATGAACGGATAGAGCACGATCAGCACGCTCCACTGGAGCTCGATCTCGTTCGGGTACATGAAGCCCTGGACGTGCGCGAGGATGTCGTGTTCCATCGCCTTACCTCACCGACCCGTCGAGGCCGTTGTAGAACGCCTTCGAGCCGGTCGCCATCTGCGGTTTCAGTACGTGGATCGTGTGGTCGCGGAGGAATGCGTGAATCGGGTCCTTCGGATTCTTCAGGTCGCCGAGCATGCGCGCCCCGGTGGGGCAGGTCTCGCAGCAGGCGGTCGTCTCGCCCTTGGTGATCCTGTGGTAGCAGAGCGTGCACTTGTCGGCGGTGTTCGTTTTCGGGTTGATGAAGCGGGTGCCGTAAGGGCAGGCCTGCACGCAGTAGCGGCAGCCGAGGCAGTAGGTGGAGTCGACGAGCACGACGCCGTCGGGGCTCTCGAAGGTCGCGCCGACCGGGCAGACCTGCACGCACGGCGAGTGCGCGCAGTGGTTGCACATCTTCGGGACGAAGAAGCTCTTCACGCCGTCGTCCGCCGGGTAGATCTCCGGGAAGCCGTCGTAGCCGCCGTTCGGCGAGTCGACGTCCGGGTGCTCCCGGTCCTTCACGTGGTAGCGCTCGACCCAGGTGCGGAAGAAGTACGGATCGAGCGGGACGTTGTTCTCGGTCTTGCAGGCGCGGACGCAGTTGCCGCAACCGATGCACTTCTCGATGTCGAGCGCCATCGCCCACCAGTGCTTCGTCATCTCGTACGACGGAGCGGCCTCGGGGGTGCCCGCGAGCACGAACTCCCAGGCCTCCGCGGCGACCGCGGTGAGCATCAGGTAGCGGACCCCCTGCGACAGGAACTCGCGGCGCGATTCGGATTTCGGCTGGTCGCTCATCTCGTCCCCCTCAAATTTTCGGCGAGTGCGCCTGGTGGCAACTGTCGCAGGGCTCGCCGCCCGAGTGCGCTTCCGCGTCGACCTGCGGGAACGTCTTCGGCTTCGCGACGTTCTGCTGATGACAGACGGGACAGAGTTTCGCCGCCGTGGGCTTCTGCGGCTTGACCGTGTCGGGGTCGGCTGCGTGCGTCGCAAGCGCGCCGTGGCATCCCTCGCAACCGAGGCCCGCGTGCGCTCCCGCCGCCTTCACCTCGACGACGTCGCCGTGGCAGTCGGCACATGCCGCGCGCCCCGCGAATCTCATCGGTTTGTCGGCGTTCTCGGCCACTGCGCCGGAGCGGTAGTGACCCCACTCCCCGAAATCGTCGGGAACGAGAGTCGCCCGCGCCACGAGGAAGAGCCCGATTCCTGCAAGGAAGATGCAGGCCATGCGGACGAGGTGCATCACGTTGCCGAAGGGACCCGAGTCGTCACCGGACATGCCGCCTCCCCGCAGTCATGGGAGTCGCCCGCATGAATCGGGCGATGCGATATGACGTGCGTGGAGTTACTTTGC
>JBPPMG010000148.1:0-4955 GCA_051305935.1 Thermoanaerobaculia bacterium | reverse complement strand
CCTTCGCCTCTCTCGCCTTTCGCCTTTCGCCTCTCGCCTCTCGCCTGCTCTAAAAAAGCCTCATCTGCGCCTTCTGCTTCAGGAACTCGGCGGCGAAGCCGCGCTGGCGGAGCTCGCGCGCGAAGCGCTTCGAGCCGTGAGTCACGTAGACCGTCTTCGGCCTCACTCGCTCGACCAGTTCGATCAGCTCGTCGAAGTCGGCGTGGTCCGAGAGCGGAAGGGCGTGGTCGCCACCGGTCCGCCATCCTCCCTTGAGGCACCAGCCGGTAAGGCTCACCGTCTCGCGTCTTGGAATCGTGCCGATCTCCGCCTTCAGGTGCGGCGGCACCACGACGACTGCGCCGGCGAGACTCGTCGTCGCCGTTGCGAAGAGCGCCGCCTGCTTCGTCCAGACCTCGTGCGGGCCGACGTCGACGCCGTGCTTCAGGTAGAGCTCGTTTATCTTCGCGATCGCAGGATGAACCACGACTCGAACCCCGTTGCGCGCGAGCCAGGAGCACACCTCCTGCGCCTTTCCGAGCGAGTAGGCGAGGAGCACCGGCACGTTGCCGCTGCCGAGGATGTCGGAGACGAGCGTAAGCAGCTTCGCACCAAGCTCGTCCCGCGACGGGAACCGCCAGTCGGGTGAGCCGTAGGTCGACTCCATGATCACCGCGTCGGCCTCCGGAACTTCGGCCTCCTCCGCGGTCCAGGACGACCGGAGGCGAAAGTCCCCCGTATAGAGGAGGGAGGCTCCGTCGCGCCGGATGAGGGTCATCGCAGAACCGAGGACGTGTCCCGCGGGGAAGAGCTCGATCTCGTGCCCCTGCAACCCGAGCGGCTGCCGGAACGGCAGCTCCGTCGCGCGGAGCGCCGCGCCGAGACGGCTCCGCACGATCGCGACCGTCGCCGGCGTCGCGACGAAGTGTTCGTGTCGCCCGATGTGGTCGGCGTGCGCGTGCGAGACGATCGCGAGCGCTTTCGGCGACGACGGGTCGAGGTGGATGTCACCGACGGTCAACCGCAGATCGGGATCGGCCTGGAAGAAGGATCCGAGCATGGTGTGCGGAGCCTTGATACCAGAGATTGCGAGGTTCCGTCTAAACGCACCGCGCGGCCGCGCCGAACGCTACCCGGGAACGCCACGGTCGATTTGCTACGATACTCCGCCTGGGCAAGACCAAAGCCTTCTCAACCTCCGACGGCGACTTCGTCCGCAGGTGTCCCTCGAGCACTGACTGATGCCGTTCTCATCTGGATCGAAGTTCGGACGCTACGAGATCCTCTCGCCCATCGGCTCGGGCGGGATGGGACAGGTCTACCTCGCCCGCGACTCACAACTCAGGCGCGCCGTAGCCCTGAAAGTCCTCGGCAGTCACGTCGTGACGAGCAGGGAACATCGCGACCGGCTCAGGCACGAAGCGCAGACCGCCTCGGCGCTCAACCACCCGAACATCCTCACCGTCTACGAGATCGGGCAGGTCGGCGACCACGCGTTCATCGCAACCGAGTTCGTCGAGGGAGTGACGCTGCGAAAGCGACTGGTGGCGGGCGGTCTCGACGCCGGGAACATCATCGACATCTTCTCGCAGGTGGCACGTGCGCTCTCGGCTGCCGAGGCAGCGGGAGTCGTGCACTGCGACATCAAGCCCGACAACATCATGCTGCGCAACGACGGCTACGTGAAGGTGCTCGACTTCGGCCTCGCTTTCGTGCGCGATCCGCTCAGCATCGAGGAGATGTCGCGCCCCGGCGTCGTGCGAGGAACGATCCAGTACATGTCGCCGGAGCAGCTGAAGCTCGAGCATCTCGATTCGCGCAGCGACATCTGGAGCGTCGGCGTGGTGCTCTACGAAGCGCTCGCCGGCCGGCCGCCATTCGAGGGGGCGACGATCGGCGAGCTGATCTCCGCGATCCTCGGACGCGATCCCGCCCCGATCGCCACCGTCACCGGCGGGCACGTTCCCGCGCCGTTCGCGCGGATTCTCGAGCGGACGCTCGTTCGCAACCGCAACGAGCGCTATCAGCGGGTCGACGAGCTGCTCGCCGACCTCAAGAACGTGTCGATGGAGCTGCAGGACAGCCGGTTCTTCAAGGTCGGGGCCGCCGCAAGCGCCGAGGAGAAGACCACCGAGCTGTCGATCTCCGGCAGCGACCCTTCGCTGGACCAGGACCTTCGGCCGCGCGAGGCGCAGCATCGGAGCGGCAACCTCCCGACCGAGCTCACCCCGTTCGTGGGACGGGAATCGGAAGAGCGGTCGTTGACCGCGCTCATCGGCCGAGCCGACGTGCGACTCGTGACGCTGACGGGGCCCGGCGGCACCGGCAAGACGCGCCTTGCGCTCCATGTGGCGCGCGCACTCGCAGCCTCGTTCCCCGACGGCGCGTGGATCGCCGATCTGTCGAACATCTCCGACGCGCGGCTCGTCCCCTCGGCGATCGCCGCAGCGCTCTCGATCAACGAGGCGGGCGGCGCGTCGGTGACCGACCTGCTCGTCGAGCGCATGCGCGGCCGGACGATGCTCGTCGTGCTCGACAATTTCGAACAGGTGACTGCCGCGGCGTCGGTGGTCAGCCGGCTCATCGCGGGGGCCGCTACCGTGCGCTTTCTGGTGACGAGCCGGACGCGCCTCAGGCTCGCGGGAGAAAACGAGTTTCCGGTCCCGCCGCTCTCGATCCCCGACGAATCGGAGTTCCGTCGGGAGGAGCTCGAGCGTCATTCCGCCGTCGCGCTCTTCGTTCAGCGGGCCGCGGCGGCGAAGCCCGACTTCGAGCTCACGAAAGAGAACGCGGAACAGATCGCGGCGATCTGCCGGCATCTCGACGGGCTGCCTCTCGCGATCGAGCTCGCCGCGGCGCGCATCCGCCTGCTGCCACCCGCGGCGATGCTCGCGCGCATTGAGAACCGCTTCTCGCTCCTCTCGGGAGGGCCTCAGGACCTTCCCGACCGCCAGCGCACGATGTACGGCGCGATCGCGTGGGGCCACAACCTCCTCGACGACGCAGAGCGCGTGCTCTTTGCCCGCGTCAGCGTCTTCGCGGGAGGCTTCACCCTCGAAGCGGCCGAAGAGGTGTGCGCCGCGCCGGGAGGCGACACGCTCGAGCGCCTCGCATCGCTCGTCGACAAGAGTTTCGTCCGCCAGGACGCGGCGAGCGACGGCGAGCCGCGCTTCTCGCTGCTCGAGACGATCCGCGACTTCGGGCGCGACCGGCTCGCCGAGAGTGGCGAGACTGCCGCGATCCGCGAGAAGCACGCGCGCTGCTTCGCTCGCCTCGCCCACCAGGCCGACGAGGCGTCGAAGGAATCGCAGGTCGCGTGGCTCGACATCCTCGAGCGAGAGCACCAGAACATGCGCCTCGCGATCGAGTGGGCGCTCGAGCAGCACGACGCGAAAGAGGCTCTCCACATCGCCGGCTCGCTCTGGTGGTTCTGGTATCTGCGCGGTCACTACACCGAAGGCCGGCGCTGGCTCGGGAAGGCGCTCGCTCGCGAGGCCACGGGCGAACTTCCCGCAAGCGCGCGCGCCCTCACCGGCGCGGGAGTCATGGCCTTCCTGCAGTGCGACTACGACGAAGCGACGTCGCTTCTCGACCGGAGCGTCGAGCTCTCCCGCGCGACGGGCGACCAGAGGAACCGCGCGCAGGCGCTGCAGTTCCTCGGCAGCATCGCGCGCGAGCGTGGCGACTACGACCACGCGATCGACCTGCACCAGTTCGCACTGACGATTTTCGGCGACCTCGGCGACTCCACCGGCATCGCCCGCTCGCTCAACTACGTCGGCTTCTCCTCCTGGCTCAAGGGCGACTTCGAGCGCGCCGCGACCGTCTGCGGCGAGACGCTCGCGACCTTCAACGCGTCGCGCGACGGCGAAGGCACCTCGTGGTCGCTACTCAACCTCGCCGCGGTCGCGCTCTACCAGGGCAACTTCGAAAACGCGATGAAACTCGCGAAGCAGAGCCTCGCGGCGGCAAGAACATCGCGCTTCCGCGAGGGAATCGCGTGGGCTCTCGACATCCTCGGCAAGGTGTCGCGTCACCGAGGAGATCTCGAGCGTGGGGAAGCGTTCCTCCGGCTCAGCCTGGAGAACCATGTCGAGCTCGGCGACCGCTGGCGCACGGCGAGCGTGCTCGAGGCTCTCGCTGGATACGCCGTCGCACGGGGAGAAGCCGAGCGCGCCGCGAAACTCTTCGGCGCCGCGCGGGCGATTCGCGATCAGCTCAGGACGCCGGTGCCGCTCGCCGAGCGCCCAGCCGTCGACGCCGATCGCGAAACGCTAGAGACACTCGCGCCGGCTGTCGATCTCGAGGCCGCCGACCTGGTCGGCCGTTCGTGGAGACTGTCGGAGGCCGTGGCGTTTGCGCAGCGGAAAGAGAGTTGTTAGTTGTTAGTTGTTAGTTGTTAGTTGTTAGACGATCAGCGTGAGTTGTTAGGCTCTGGTCCAGAATGAGCCGCGTCGACCGAACAGCGGCACAGCCCGTTCCATGCACGCCGCCTGTCTAACAACTAACAACTAAAAACTTCCTCACCCCACCCGCAGTTCGAGCGCGGCACGGAGCATGCGGCGCACCGGCTCTTCGGCTCCTGCGAAGCACTGCTTCCAGATCTCCATGGCGTCCGGGTCGAACGCGGCGGGGAAACTGAGGCCGTCGCGGGGCTGCGAGAGCGCCGGCGTTTCCAGCTTGTTCCAGCGGCCGGTGCGCCAGCGGACCTCGAGGTAGCCGGAGGCCTCCGGTTTCGGGGCGGCGGGTGGCGCAGTCGAGCTCATGAACGGCGTCGACATGAACGGAACGGGTGCGATTGCCGGCTTCGGCCTGGCGAGGAGCGGCAACTCGGGAAACAGCACCGAGAGCACGCGCGTCATGTATTTCCCGAGCGCGACGCGGATCAGCGCGAGCTGGGCCGGCTCGGTATCACCGAACTGCAGTCCCGAGTAGTAGAACTTGTCCCCACCGGAAAGCTTGAATTCCGACCAGAC
>JBPPMG010000077.1:0-5109 GCA_051305935.1 Thermoanaerobaculia bacterium | reverse complement strand
CCGAGGACCCACAGCGTGAAGACCCAAACCCAAGCTCTCGGCAACGACCACGAGCGCACCGACGCGCACGTCGGGCCGCTCGTGCAGTTCGTCATCTCGATGACGGTGGTCTGCGTGGCGAGTTTCTACGCGATGAACCTGCTGCTCAGCTGGTTCAAGTCGCACGGCACCTCGGTGCCGGGCAACGAGCGTCACCCGCTCGCCGACGAACGCGTGATCCCGCCCGAGCCGCGACTCGAAGGGCTGCAGCGCGCGATGCCGGGCGTCGTCGTGAGGACCGAAGCACGCGACGACGGCTCGCGTTTCCTCACGCAGCAGACCCTCCGAGGTCTGCACGCCAAGGAAGCCGCGCAGCTCGAGACGTACGGCTGGATCGACAAGCAAGCGAAGATCACGCACATCCCGATCGAGAAGGCGAAGGCGCTCGTCGTGAAACAAGGTCTCCCCGTCGCCGCGAAGAAGTGAACGCGCGCGCCACTCACCGTCCTCCACCACGACGTCTTCCAGCACGACGTCTTCCAGCACGACGTCTTCCAGCACACCGTCCCCACGCCCCCGCGATGAACGCCCACCTCCGCCGACTGCGCGCGCTCGCGCTGCCGATCTTCGGCGGCGTGTTCGTGTCGCTCTTCGTCGCGGCGCCAGCGCGCGCGGGCGATCCGCAGCACGTCGCGAAAATCCGCGAAGCCGTCGCGTTCAACCAGAAGCTCGGCGCACAGCTCGATCGCGAGCTCACGTTCCTCGACGAAGCGGGGAACGAGGTGAAGCTCGGCGACTTCCTCGCGGACAAACCCGTCATCCTCGCGCCGGTCTATTACGGCTGCCCGATGCTCTGCACGCAGGTGCTGAACGGTCTTACGGACGCGCTGCGCGACGTCACGTTCACGCTCGGGAAGGACTACGAGATCGTCGCGTTCTCGATCAACCCGAAAGAAGTCCCCGAGCTCGCCACGCAGAAGCGTGCTGCGTATCTCGAGCGTCTCGGCCTCGCGGCGGACACGCGTGGCTGGCATTTCCTCACGGCGTCACCGCGCAACGCGCTCCCCGCGACTGCGGAAGGTGAAGCGAAGAACTCCGCGATCGACGCGCTGACGAGCACGATCGGGTTCCGCTACGCCTACGACCCGGAGATCGATCAGTACGCGCACGCCGGCGGCGTCGTCGTGCTGACGCCGGGCGGGAAAGTGTCCAAGTACCTGTACGGCATCGAGCCGTCGCCGCGCGACGTGCGTCTCTCGCTCGTCGAAGCTTCGGCCGGCAAGGTCGGCACGATCGCCGACCAGCTGACGCTGTGGCTCTGCTACCACTACGACCCGCTCACCGGGAAATACAGCTTCGCGATCCTGAACGCCATGCGCGCGGCCGGAGCGCTGTTCGCGCTCGGGCTCATCACGTTCGTCGTGTGGATGCTGCTACGCGAACGTTCTGTCGCGCGCCTCGTCACACAACGCTGAGGTCGACTCGCCGAGAAGATCATGTTCAACGACCTACCCTTGATGCCCCCGAACGCATCGACCTTCGCGTCGCAGGTCGATCTCTTGTACGCGTTCCTCGTGATCCTCAGCGCCGTCGTGACGTTCGGCACCTTCGGCGCGGTGCTGTTCTTCGCGATCAAGTATCGCCGCCGTCCGGGTGTCGCGCCCGGCAACATCGAGGGCTCGCTGCGCCTCGAGCTGCTCTGGTCGTTCATCCCCGGCGTGATCGCGATCGGCATCTTCGCGTGGGGCGCCAAGCTCTACTTCTACGGCGTGAAGCCGCCCGCGGACGTGATGGACATCTACGTCTCGGGCAAACAGTGGATGTGGAAAGCGCAGCACCCGACGGGACAGAAGGAGATCAACGATCTCCACATCCCGGTCGGCCGCGCGATCCGCTGGACGATGACGTCGGAAGACGTGCTCCACAGCTACTGGATCCCGGCCTTCCGCATGAAGAAGGACGTCGTCCCCGGCCGCTACACGGAGATGTGGTCGCAGCCGACGAAGCCCGGCAAGTACCACCTCTTCTGCGCCGAATACTGCGGCACCGGACACTCGAAGATGATCGGCACGGTCTACGTGCTCGAGCCCGAGGAGTACCAACGCTGGCTCTCGGGCAACACCGGCGATCCGCCGGACGTCGCTGGCGCGAAACTCTTCGAGAGCATGCGCTGCAACACCTGCCACGCGGCTGGCCAAGGTCAGCGCGGCCCCGAACTCGTCGGCGTGTGGGGCAAGGCGCAACCGCTCAAGGGCGGCGGCGAGGTCATCGTCAACGAGGACTACGTGCGCGAGTCGATCCTGCACCCGCTCGCGAAGGTCGTGAACGGATTCGAGCCGGTGATGCCCAGCTACGACGGGCAACTCGGTGAAGAGGAGATCATGCAGCTGGTGGCCTACATCAAGTCGCTCAAGGCGGCGGCGGGAGGTGCCAAATGACGAGCACCGCCACGCTGGCGCAGCCGCACGCGCAACACGCGGCGCCGGAGCATCGCGAGACGTACCTCAACCACGACTACTCGTGGAAGAGCTGGCTGCTCACGGTCGACCACAAGCGCATCGCGATCCTCTACCTGATCACGATCACGTTCTTCGTGATGATCGGCGGCGCGTTCGCGGGACTGATCCGGCTCGAGCTGCTGACGCCGGCGGGGGACATGCTCGAAGCGGAGACCTACAACAAGGTCTTCACCATGCACGGCGCCGTGATGGTGTTCTTCTTCCTGATCCCAGGCGTCCCGGCGATCCTCGGCAACTTCGTGTTGCCCCTGATGCTCGGCGCGCGCGACGTCGCGTTCCCGAAGCTCAACCTCGCGTCCTGGTACATCTTCGTCGTCGGCGGCCTGATGACGCTGTTCGTCGCCGCGACCGGCGGCGTCGACACGGGCTGGACCTTCTACACGCCTTACAGCTCGAACTACTCGAACACGAAGGTCGCCGAGACGGCGATCATGGTGTTCATCACGGGCTTCTCGTCGATCCTGACGGGCCTCAACTTCCTCGTCACGATCCACAAGATGCGCGCGCCGGGTCTGACCTGGTTCCGGTTGCCGCTGTTCGTGTGGGCGTCGTACGCGACGAGCTTGATCAACGTCCTCGCGACGCCCGTGCTCGCGATCACGGTGCTGCTCCTCGCGCTCGAGCGCATCTTCCAGATCGGCGTGTTCGACCCGAAGGTCGGCGGCGACCCGGTGCTGTTCCAGCACATGTTCTGGTTCTACAGCCACCCGGCCGTCTACATCATGATCTTGCCCGCGATGGGAGTGATCAGTGAGCTCGTCGCGGCCTTCTCGCGCAAGCGCATCTTCGGCTACAGCTTCGTCGCGTTCTCTTCGCTGGCGATCGCGGTGCTCGGCTTCCTCGTGTGGGGCCACCACATGTTCGTCAGCGGCCAGTCGGCGTACGCGGGACTCGTGTTCAGCGTGCTCACGGTGCTCATCGCCGTGCCGACCGCGGTGAAGATCTTCAACTGGACCGCGACGCTGTACCAAGGCTCGGTCGAGTGGGCGACGCCGTTCCTCTACGCGATGGCGTTCTTCGGCCTGTTCCTCATCGGCGGCATGACGGGGCTCTTCCTCGCCGCGATGGGCCTCGACATCCACATGCACGACAACTACTTCGTCGTCGCGCACTTCCACTACGTGATGGTCGGCGGGATGGTGACGGCGTTCCTCGGCGGACTCCATTACTGGTGGCCGAAGATGTGGGGCCGCATGTACCCCGAGATGGCGGGGAAGTTCGGCGCGGTGGTCATCTTCGTCGGGTTCAACCTGACCTTCTTCCCGCAGTTCATCGTCGGCTACATGGGCATGCCGCGCCGGTACCACGCGTACGTGCCCGAGTTCCAGGTCTTCAACGTGCTCTCGACCGCGGGCGCCGGCGTGCTCGGCTTCGGCTACGCGTTCACGGGGCTCTACCTGCTCTGGTCGATCAAATACGGCAAGGTCGTCACGGACCCGAATCCGTGGGGCGCGACCGGCCTCGAGTGGACGACGCAGACGCCGCCGATCCCGCACAACTTCGAGGTCACGCCGCGCGTGACCGAAGAGGCCTACGCCTATCACGGCAAGGAGCACTCCGTTGGCCACTAGCGCGCACGCCGTCCCCGCAGCTCCGCCGATCGCGACGGGGCACGCGGACCACGGCCACGCACATCATCCGGGGCTCGCGCATCACTTCGACGACCTCGAGCAGCAGCGCGACACGGCCGTGTACGGCATGTGGGCGTTCCTCGTGCAGGAGGTGATGTTCTTCGGCGGGCTCTTCCTCGCCTACATCGTCTACCGGAACCTGTATCCGGACGCGTTCGCGCACGCGAGCAACTTGCTCAACGTCGACCTCGGCTTCGCGAACACGCTCGTGCTGCTCGCGTCGTCGCTCACGATGGCGTGGGCCGTCCGCGGCGGCGCGACGGGGAGCAAGATCACGCAGCTCGGGATGCTCGCGCTTACGATCGTGTTCGGCCTCGCGTTCCTCGTGGTCAAGTACTTCGAGTACAAGCAGAAGTTCGACCACTTCCTCGTGCCCGGCCCGACGTTCATGTCGGATCCTTCGCAGATCGGCGAGTTCTTCCGGACGCACCCCGAGGAGATCGGGCACGCGAAGATCTTCTTCTTCCTCTACTTCGCGATGACCGGCGTCCACGCGGCGCACATGATCGTCGGCGCGGGACTCATGCTCTGGATCATGAAGCGCGCGAAAGAAGGCGAGTTCGTGCCGGAGCACCACGACGCGCTCGAGATGTCGGGCCTCTACTGGCACTTCGTCGACATCGTCTGGATCTTCCTCTTCCCGATGATCTACCTGCTGGGCGCGCACTTCGGCGGCCACCATTGACATGAGCGGACACACGCAAGATCACGGTCACACGCAGGTGCACGGACAACACGTGCACGTCGTGCCGCTGGGGACGTACTTCGCGATCATCACGGCGCTCGTCGGCCTCACGGTGCTGACCGTCTTCACCGCGAAGATGGACCTCGGCCCCTGGAACACCGTCGTCGCGCTGACGATCGCCGTCACGAAGGCCACGCTCGTCGTGCTGTTCTTCATGCACGTCTTCTGGGCGAAGAAGCTCGTCTGGGTCTTCGTCGGCGCCTCGCTGGTCTGGTTCTTCATCCTGATCGCGTTC
>JBPPMG010000072.1:0-2989 GCA_051305935.1 Thermoanaerobaculia bacterium | reverse complement strand
CACGGGGTGACCCTCGACGCGGTCGCCGGCGTGATC
Organism: Thermoanaerobaculia bacterium; assembly: GCA_051305935.1. Lineage (GTDB taxonomy): Bacteria > Acidobacteriota > Thermoanaerobaculia > Gp7-AA8 > Gp7-AA8 > JACPDH01. The sequence goes on along the minus strand of JBPPMG010000072.1, from coordinate 2,953 downwards.
GCGAACGCTTACGCCGGGAACCGCGAGCTCCTCAGCAAGAGTCCCGAGGAAGTCGCGCGGATCTTTTCGCAGAGCTCCCGAAGGCAGTTCGACGTCGGCAGCGCGACGGTGCGGAACGCACAGCGGACGCTGAGGGTGCGCTGCGAGCAGTGCCATCACATCGAGGGGACAGCCATCACGCCGGTCTCGGTCAGCCGCAAGTGGTTCCGCGGGATGAAGCCGTTCGACCACCCGGCCCATCTGAACGAGAGCCTCGACACCCGATGTGAGACCTGCCACGGAGCGGCCACGACCAGCTCGAGCGCGGCCGACGTCCTCATGCCGACTCTCGCCGAATGCAGCAGTTGCCACCGGAGCAGCGACGCTCGCGATGCCTCCATCGGAGGCTGCCTCACCTGCCACTTCTACCACTTCGAGACCGCACAATCCGGCGCGGGATGGACGCGCAGGATCGAGCTCGCCTCGATGTCCGGAGGCCCGCTCGCGGGCGCCCCGATCGTCTCACCCCCACCCGTCGCCGCCGAACCCACGACCCCGGAAGACGCCGAATCGCGCGATATGCTCATGACTGGAACAATCATCTTCCTCCTCTTCCTCGCAGCCGCCGCAGCCCTCTGGTTCTGGATGCGCCGCCGCTCGAGCCTTGATGCTCCGAGGCCGCGCCCGACCGGCGACCAGGTTCCGCCGCGACAGCCCTCGCCGCCTCGCGCAGCAGCTCCGCGCCCTCAGGCTCCCGTCCAGGCGGCTCCGCCGCCCGAGCCGACGGTCGCGATCGACCTTCGCGAGACCGCTCCCCCCGCCGAGGTCGGCGGAACGATGATGATCGAGTGGCACGGCTCGCTCGTCGGAGTCGAGGGTCCCTACAAAGGACGGAAGATCCCGATCGATCCGGAGGGCTTCTACATCGGACGCGACAAGGAGATGTCCTCGGTTGTAGTCGACGATCCCCGGATCTCGCGCCGCCACGTCTGGATCGGCGTGAAGAACGGAAAAGTGGTTGCCACCGAGCAGGGCTCGACCAACGGCACGTTCCTCAACACCGTCGGCTCCGCGCCGATCACCGAAGTCGAACTGAAAGCAGGCGACGTCCTGATCCTCGCCGACACGGTCGCTTCCTTCCGTTACGAACCTTGAGAGACTGATGATGCGCGATGACCGAAAGCAGAGCTTTCCGCCCGTACCGAGAGCCTGGCGCTGGCTCGTCTGCGCAGCGGCGCTGACGATCGCCGGCTCCGCGCTCAGCTCAGCCGAAGCGGCGGGTAGGAGGAGCGCAGTCCGCCGCGGCATCATTCCTCCCGCGCCGCACGTGAGCGCGCCCGACTGTTCCGGCGTGCCGCTGGACGAGACCTGCAACGACGGCGGGGAGTTCGCGCCCCTCAGCGCGGAGGAAGTGGAACGCGTGGCGCGCGGCGCGCTGGCCGCGATCGACGATCCCGGCATGACCGTCGCCGTCGTCGATCGGGCCGGGCGCCCTCTCGCGGTGATCCGCAACCCTGAGGCAGACGCGGCGAACGACGAGATCGCCGTCGGTCTCGCACGCACGGCCGCCTTCTTCAGCCACAACATGGCGCCGCTCTCTTCGCGCACCGTTCGCACGATCAGCGGCGTCCACTTCCCTCCCGGCGTGAAGCGAGCTCCGAACGCGGCCCTCTACGGAATCGAGAACACGAACCGCGGCTGCAATTTCAACGTCCAGTTCAACGAAGGGAAATGCGTTCCGCGCGCGACCGCGCTCAACGGCCTCCCCTGCGACGCCTTCGACCAGCGCGGCTGCGGTACCGGCCCGGTGACCGGCAAGCCCGACGCCTTCGACGGCCACGCGGGCGGCGACCATCCCGATCCGATCGGACTCCGCGGGCCGTTCAACCCCTCCGGCCTCCCGGTCAACCCCGGTGGCATCCCGATCTACCGGGTCGCCGACTTCCGGATCGTCGACGGCTCGATCGAAGACGGCGACGCCGAGGTTCGCGTGTCGGGCCCGAGCTTCATGCTCGGCGGAGTCGGGGTCGCGGGAACGACCACACCCGAGGCAGCCGAGTTCGCGGCCTTCGCCGCCGTCGCCTTCGCGGGCGCCGGCCTCTTTCCCGCTCCTTCGTTTCCGCTCCCTGAGCCGGGCAGGGTCTTCATCGACGGCTTCCGGCTTCCTTTCGTCGAGCAGGGAAAGCGTCCCGCGGGCCTCGTAGCCGGTTCGCCCTCGAGCGGAACGTTCGTTCTGGGGCCGAGCGGCGGCGGTTGTATCGCGAACCGCTACCTCGTCGGCCCGGCTGCATCGCCCGAACTCACGGCGGAGGAGATCGACGCGCTGGTGCGAAACACGGTCCAACAGGCCACCGAGACGAGCGCGCTGATCCGGCTCCCCCTCGGCAGCTACGCGCGCATGGCGATCGCCGTGTCGGACCTCGGCGGCAACATCATCGCGCTCTACCGGATGCCCGATGCGACCGTCTTCTCGATCGACGTCGCCGTCGCGAAAGCGCGCAACGTCGTCTGGTTCAGCGGCGACGGATCGGATGATCTTCCCGGACTTCCGACCGGAACATCGGTCACCGCGAGGACAATCGGCTTCGGCGCGCAGCCGATGTTTCCCCCGGGAATCGATTTCACCGAGCCGGGACCCTTCTTCGATCTCTTCCTGAACGACCTGACGAACGTCTGCTCCCAGGGCTCCCAACCGCCGAATCCGAACCAGAACGGCGTCGTCTTCTTCCCCGGCAGCCTTCCGCTCTACCGCGGCGGGCAGCTGATCGGAGGACTCGGCGTCAGCGGTGATGGGATCGACCAGGACGACTGGGTGACCTGGAGAGGCGGGGAGATCTACCGTCCGGCGCGTGAGATCTGGCCCGACCCGGAGACGCTGCGCAACGTGCGCATCCCGGTCCTGAAGTTTCCGCGGCGCCCGGGAGGCGTCACTGAACCGGTGAGAGAGCCGTTCGATGAGCCATAAGCCATTCCG
>JBPPMG010000393.1:0-2127 GCA_051305935.1 Thermoanaerobaculia bacterium | reverse complement strand
TCGACCATCCTCGTCTCATCCACCCAGGGACCTAAAAAACCAGTTGACTGCATCGCGTTTGGATCACCTTCGATCTCACGATCACTCGTTCAATCGAACCACCTTGCAAACAATAGTACGGCATTCGCGATTATCTTTCTACATTTCGTAGAGAGTCGAACGCGATTCGTCCGATCGAAGTTCGCAAGAGAAGCGGTCTCGCGACGTTGAATTCGCGATCATTGAAGCGCTTTCGACGCCACTTCGATCGTCGTTCATCGCGCTCTTCAGAATCGAAACGCGTGCGCGCGACGAAGTCATTGCGAGCGTCGATCGATGGTGACCGTGGCGTCGTTTCTCGTCATCGCAATCGTCGCGAATCGCAAATCGCGACGATGCCCGAACGCTCGCAAACCCGCGCCACTGCTACAATGTAGCCACTTTTCGACTTCGTGGGGGCTCACGTGCAACTGACCCTTCTCGCGATCGCGTTCGTCGCTTTTCTCTCGATCGGATATCGCCTTTACGGCGGATGGATCGCGCGGCAGTTCGCCATCGACGACGCGCACGTGACGCCGGCGAGAACCGTCAACGACGGCATCGATTTCGTTCCCACGCGCCGCTTCTATCTCTTCGGCCAGCACTTTTCCGCGATCGCCGCCGCCGGCCCGATTGCGGGGCCGATCATCGCCTGCCAGGCGTTCGGATGGCTGCCGTGCGTTCTCTGGATCGCTCTCGGCGTCGTCCTCATTGGCGCGGTTCACGACTTCGCAGCCCTCGTCGCCTCGGTCCGTCATCGCGCTCAATCGATCGCCGAGATCGTGCGCGAGCACCTCGGCCGCCGAGCCGGCATCGCCATGATGCTCTTCATCTGGATCGCTCTGGTTTACGTCATCGTCGCATTCGCCGACATCACCGCGGGCAGCTTCGTCGGGACGACCGAGGAGCTCGCCGGAGCCGAAGTTCTCTTCAATCCGGGAGGCGCGGTCGCCGCCGCCAGCGTCCTCTCTCTCCTCCTCGCGATCCTGATGGGGATCATCCAGCGATTCCTCAATCCCCCCCTCTGGCTGCTGACTATCGTTTTCGTTCCCGCGACCTTCGGCGCCGTCTGGGCCGGCACCATGATCTCCACCGTCCTGATCATGGATGCCCGCAGTTGGGGCCTTCTCATTCTTCTCTACTGCGCGATCGCATCGATGGTCCCCGTCTGGGCGCTGCTTCAGCCACGCGGCTATCTCGGCGGCTTCGTCCTCTACTTCGCCCTCGGCATCGGCGTCATCGGCATCCTGCTCGGCGGCTACGACATCGAGCAGCCGGCCTTCCGTTCCTGGGACGTCGGAGGGATGACGGGAACCCTCTTCCCCTTCCTCTTCGTCACGATCGCGTGCGGCGCCTGCTCCGGCTTCCACGGTCTCGTATGCTCCGGCACGACCTCCAAGCAGATCGACCGGGAGAGCGACATGAAACCGGTCGGATACGGGGCGATGCTCGCCGAGGGCTTCGTCGCACTGATCGCACTCGTCACCGTCATGATCGTCGCCGACGAGGGGCTCGCCGGGCTCAAGCCGGGCACGATCTACGGCAACGGAATCGGCCGGTTCATGACCCTCGTCATCGGCGCCGAGCACCTGAACTTCGCGATCACGTTCGGAGCGATGGCATTCACCACCTTCGTGTTCGACACGCTCGACGTCTCGACGCGCCTCGGCCGCTACATCGTCCAGGAGATCCTCGGATGGCGGACGATCAAGGGCGCCATCGCCGGAACCCTGATGACGATCGCTCTTCCGGTCTACTTCGTCTCGTTCGCCCCCGAGGGGAGCTGGGTGCGGTTCTGGACTCTCTTCGGGGCGTCGAACCAGCTTCTCGCCGCTCTCACTCTCCTCGCCATCACGGTCTGGCTGCGGCAGGCACGCCATCGGATCGGCTTCACCCTCGTCCCGATGCTCTTCGTCCTCGTCATCACACTGTGGGCTCTCGGCAAACTGACCTGGGCCAACTTCGTCGCGAGCAGCGGTTTCGACGTCGCCATGATCAACGCCATCGCCGCCGGCTCACTCATCTGCCTCGCGATCTATCTCGTCGTCCGCGCCCTGATCACCCTCCGCGAAGACCCCGGCACCGCCACGCTCGCTGAATCAACATGAA
>JBPPMG010000029.1:0-11735 GCA_051305935.1 Thermoanaerobaculia bacterium | reverse complement strand
GCGCACGATTCGCGCGCCCGCCGCGCGCATCGCCTCGAAGGCGCGCGCGGAGTCGCCGGGCGCGAGCTCCACGCCGCGGCAGCCGTCTTCGACGACCGTCACATCGAAGCCGAGCCCACGCGCGTCGAGCGCGGTGAATTTCACGCAGTAGTCGGTCGCAAGCCCCAGGATCACCGCCTCGCGCACTCCGCGGGCGCGCAGAAAATCGCCGAGCCCCGTCGACTTTCGGTGCCCGTTGTCGAAGAACGCGCTGTAGCTGTCGATGCCGGGATCTCTCCCCTTGCGGAAGACGGTGACCCCGTGCAGGTCGAGCGCCGCGTGAAACCACGATCCGTGCGTTCCCTGCACGCAGTGATCGGGCCAGTAGATCTGCGGCAGCCCACCGAGCTCGCCTAGCTCACCCGGTTTCGCACCCGCGTGGTTCGACGCGAAGCTGCCGTGATCCGCCGGATGCCAGTCCTGCGTCGCGACGAGGAGATCGAACCTCGCCCGCAGGGCGTTTGCGACCGGAACGACGAGATCTCCCTCCTGCACCGCGAGCGCTCCGCCCGGAACGAAGTCGTTCTGGATGTCGACGAGGAGGAGGGCGCGATCGCGGATCATCGTGCACATCCGTCAAACACGAAACGCGAAACGCGGAACGCGGAATGGGGCCTCAGCGGCCTGCTCAAATTCTCCACGAGAGCCGCGACAGCTACGCGACGAGCCTCGCGGGTCACGTGCGTCCGGCTACCCGCCCGCCTTTCATTCCGCATTCCGCATTCCGCAATCCGCATTCCGAGATTCCGCATTCCGCATTCAGAGCTTCCGCTCCACGTACGCCTTCAGCTCCTCGAGCTCCTTCTCGAACCCTCCCGAAAGAATCGGGAACCGGCACCAGGTCTTCGGGTCGAGGTTCGCGTCGTCGAGATGGAACGAGGGGGCGTAGCGCTCGCGCTTCCACTGGTTGCGCGACCAGAGGCGGAAGAAGCGATCGACCCATTCGTGCATCGCTTTCGCGTCGTGCTCCGGGAAGCGGCGCCGCATCATGCGGAAGACTTCGATCGGCATCTGCTTGTCACGGATCGCCGCGCGCTCGATCGCATCGAGCAACGGATACGGCATGAGATCGTCCTCATCGGTCTGGTGTGCCGACGCGGGGCGCAGCTCCGCGGTCGGCGCGAGGCCGTTGACCAGCGCGAGGCACGGGAAGGGCGCGAGCCCCGCGGGCCCCTCGTTCTCCATCCAGCGAAGCCACGTGCGGAGGAATGCCTTGTCGATGCCGCCGAGCGGGCTCACACCGCCCGCGGTGTCGCCATCCATCGTCGCGTAGCCGACGGCGGCCTCGGAGCGATTGCTCGTGGCGAGCAGGAGCGCGCCGCGAAGGTTCGCGACGAGCCAGATTCCCGGGACGCGCACGCGGGCCTGGACATTCTGGAGCGCGATGTCGTCATGCTCCCACGAGAGCTCGCGACCGAGCGCGCCGCCGATCATCGCGATGTACTGCTGCACGAAGGCGTCGACGTCGAGCTCGAGAAAGCGCGCGCCGACTCCGTTCGCGACGGCCGCAGCCGAGTCGCGCGTCGAGGTCGAGCTGTTCCGCGTCGCCTGGTAAGCGCAGGCGAGCAGCTCCGACATCATTGCGTCGGGACCATCCTTGCCCTGCAGCTCGGGGAAGTAGCCTAACTTCCTCGCGAAGCCTTCGGCACCGAGCTCCGCGACCCCCAGCTCGCACATCGTGCGGACGAGCACCGCACACGCCGACGAATCGGCGCCGCCGCTGAGCGACACGACGTACCCGCGCGACCGGCTCTTTCGCATGTAGTCGAAGAGCGCGAGCGCCTCGGCGCGTGTGAATTCCTCTTCGCGATGATGAGCGCTCCGCTCCCACGCGTCCTTCTCGATGACGCCGAACTCCGGCTCGACCTCGGGCCACGGGAACTCGACGCGCACGCGCTCGCCCGGGACGGTGTCGAGGTCGGGAACGAAGCTCCCGGTGCGCGCCTGCATCTGGCGCGTCTGGCTCACGTTGATGACCGCGGTGGTGACATGCCAGTCGGAGAAAGTGAAGCGCGGGCCCTCGGCGAGCATCTTGCCGCTCGAGGCGATCAGCGCCCCGCCGTCGTAGATCGCGCGGCCCGACTCGTTGCCGACGAGGTTCGAGTAAACGTAGCTGGTGCCGAAGGCGCGCGACCCTTCGAGCACGAAGCGCTTGCGCGTCTCCATCTTCCCGAAGGCGAAATGCGAGCCGCTCGGGTTGAGGATGAGGTCGACCCCCTCGCGTGCGAGGATCGCGCCGGGCCGCGAGGCGACCCACGCGTCTTCGCAGATCTCGAAGCCGATCACGATCCCGCCGCAGTCGAAGTAGACGTCGCCGAACGGATAGAGCTTGCCGTCGAACCCGGTGAGCTCGACACGCTTGCCCGCGGGCCACGGCTTGAACCATCGCGGCTCGTAGTGGATGCCGTCGCCGGCGAGATGGCGCTTGCCGACAATGCCGACCAGCCGGCCGTCGACGACCAGCGCGGCCGCGTCGAAGATCGCGTTGTGATAGACGACAGGGAGCCCGAGGCAGACGATCATCCCGCGCGTCGCGGGAAGGATCTCCGTCATCATCCGCCACGACATCTCGTGGACGCCCGGCGCGTGGAACGCGTCCTCGCAGCCGTAGCCGCAGATCGAGAGCTCGGGCAAACAGCAGACCGTCGCGCCGAGACGTCGCGCCTCGGCGATCGCCTCGAGGATGTTCCGCTTGTTCCCCTCCCAGTCGAGCGGCGTCTGGTTGAGCACCGCGGCAGCGACCTTGATGAACTTCATCGGATGATCTTAGCCCGATTCAGGCGAGAGGCGAGAGGCGATGAGCAGTCATGTGGAGTGCGAAAGCGCAGCTTTCGCGGCGGTGCGAAGCGCCGCTCGGTCCCACTCTGCTCGAGGCTTCGGGTCGCCTTCGGCGACGCGCAGGCAGGAGTGCCTGCGCCACAGAGGCTCCTCGCCTCGTCGCCTCTCGCCTCTCGCCTGCCTTAACCGTACCCCTTCGCCTCCAGAATCAGCTTCGTCTTCCGCTCGTACAGCGACTTCTCGAGGCCGACGGGGTAGATGTGCGGGTTGACGAAGCGCTTGATGCCGGAATGAAACGAGGCGATCTGGGCTACTGCGCGCGCGCGGATGGAGTCGATCGACGGCAGGTCGGCGACGAGCTTCCCCGCGCGGAAAACCGGAGCGAGCAGTTCCTCGGTGGCCGCCGAATCGGCAAAGGTCTTCCGGCGCGTCATGTCGGCCGGATCGACGATCGTCGGATGCGCGACCGGCGGGTGCCGCTCGTCGTAGATCATGTCGCCGACCGCTTCGCCGTGCTCGAAGAAGCGTCGCACCTGCAGGATGCCGGGCGTGGTGGTCTTCACCGCCTGTTCGGAGAGCTTGATCTTCTCGACCCAGTCTCCGCCGCGAGCACGGGTGGCGGCAAGCTTGTAGACGCCCCCGAGCGCCGGCTCCTCGTACGCCGTGACCAGTCGCGTGCCGACGCCCCAGAGGCCGATCGCGGCGCCCTGCTGCCCAAGGCTCTCGATGATGTGCTCGTCGAGATCGTTCGTCGCCATGATCGCCGCGTCTGGGAATCCTCCCGCGTCGAGGATCGCACGCGCCTCGCGGCTCAGGTACGCGAGGTCTCCCGAGTCGAGCCGGATCCCGATCATCCTGTGCCCGCGCTCGCGGAGCTTCCGCCCCACCTCGACCGCGTTGCGGACTCCCTGGAGCGTGTCGTAGGTGTCGACGAGGAAGAGCGAGTTGTTAGGCATCACCTCGGCCCACCTCTCGAACGACTCGAGCTCGCTGTCGAACGCCATCACCCAGCTATGGGCATGGGTTCCGCGCACGGGAATGCCCCACGTCTTCGCGGCGAGCACGTTCGACGTTCCGGCGCAGCCGCCGATGTAGGCCGCGCGGCTTGCCGACATCCCTCCGTCGGGTCCCTGCGCCCGGCGAAGGCCGAACTCGACGACGGGCAGGCTGCCCGCTGCGATCTTGAGGCGTGCCGCCTTCGTGGCGACGAGCGTCTGGAAGTTGATGGCGTTCAGGAGCGGCGTCTCGATGATCTGCGCCTGCATGATCGGCCCCCGCACGCGCACGAGTGGCTCGTGGGGAAAGACCACAGTTCCCTCGGGGACGGCGTCGATGTCGCAGCTGAAGCGCATGGCCCCGAGGGCGTCCAGAAACTCGCGGTCGAAGACCGGCTTCTCGTCGTTGCCGCGGATCGTCTCCAGGTAGGAGAGGTCGTCGGGGGCGAAGTGAAAGTGCTCGAGATACTCGACGATCGGCTCGAGCCCGGCCGCGAGCGCGAAACCGCTGTCGAACGGGTTCTCCCGGAAGAAGAGATGGAAGACGGCGTCGGTATCGGCGAGACCCGCACGGAAGTACCCGTAGGCCATCGTCAACTGGTAGAAGTCGGTCAGCAGCGCCTGCCCTCGCTCGATCGGCATGAGGAAATCCTAGCAGGCCTGCGCGGCGCGCGAACCCGTATACTTTCCCAATCATGATCATCGAGCTGGGCGAGGAGCAGAAGGCCCGATTCGGCACGCTGCTTGCGCGCTGCCAGGACACGATCGGCGCGACGAAGGGGGCGCTCTACCTTTCACTGGCCGGCGAGCCCTACTCCCTCGTCTCCTGGTTCGGCTTTCGCGCGACGCCGCGGCCTCAGGTCGGGGGCAACGACCTTCTGGTCGAGCGGCTGATCACCCGCAAATCGGCGTTCTGGATCAATGGCGCAACGAGCGAGCAGAAGTTCTACGACCTGATCTTTCACGCCGGCAGCGAGTCCATCTTCGTCGCGCCGATCCGCCACAAGCAGCAGCTCGTCGGCTTTCTCGACCTGCGCGACAAGGGAGGGCGGCAGCCATTCGGCAAGGAAGACCTGCCGGAAGCGAAGGAGCTCGTCGACTCGATCGTCGCCCTGTTCACGGAATTCGGCTTCTACGGAACCGCCTCCGTCCTGGCCTCGTCCGAGAAGCCCGCGGACGAAACGCCCGGTACGGAGTCGGTCGCGCGCATCGTCGAGCGGGCCAGGCAGATCGTCGACCGCGAGCTGAGCACGGCGAGGATAGGAACGAAGATTCTCGTCGAGCCGGAGATCGACGCGGCCGCCGGCGTGCTCCCCGGAATCCTCAACATGCAGGGAGTGGTGATCGCGGCTTTCACGGCGTTCGGGCACGCGGGCAACGTGCAGCGGCTCGTCGCGCGGGGGCCCGTGTCGGATCCGACACTCGACGCGTTCGACGCGAAGCTGCGCATGTGGGCGAGCAAGCAGACGGGGCTCGAAATTTCGTCGGCGAACCGCCGTTCGGTCTCGCTGCCCTACGGCGACGAGGGAAGCCCGGTGCAGCCCGCGATGATCTCGTCGGTGCTAAGCGCGCCGATCGAGGTGCTCGGGATTCGGGGGCTCGTCCTGAGCATTGCGTTCGACACGCCGCCTAACCGCCACACCCGCGTGGCGCTCGACCACTATCTCGCGCTGATGCGCCAGGCGGTCGAGCACGGGGTGTCGCACCTGTCGCTCCGCATGGCGCGGCAGAAGGTGGCGGAGAAGCTGCTCGAGCCCGACTTCCACCGCTATCCCGACCTGGTCGAGCACAGCAAACGCATCTCGATGCTCGCCGAGGAGTTCGCGCAGTACCTCAAGCTCCCGTCCGCGGAAGTCGAGCAGGTGCGCCTCGCGGGATTGCTGCACGATGTCGGCATGCGACTTCTCGACTACCGGCGTCTCTACCGAAAGCCCCAGTACAACGACGACGACTGGCAGATCATCCGACAGCACCCGGTGGCCGGCGCCGCGATCGTCGCCGAGTCGGCGCTCGGTGTCGACGTGGCCCAAATGGTGCTCTCGCACCACGAGCGGATCGACGGCAAGGGATACCCGCACGGCCTGGTCGGGGAGCAGATCCCTCTCGGCGCCCGGGTTCTTCACATCTGCGATGCCTTCGAGGCGATGACCTCGCTGAGCTCGTATCAGCCCGTCATTCCGGAGTCTGCGGCAATGACGCAGATCATGCGGGCGGCCGGAGGGCAGTTCGACCTCGAGCTCTCCCGCAGGTTCAACGAAATGCTTGCGAGGGTTTCTGCATTCGGGATCGAGTAGTCGACAATTCCGAACCAGCGGCAAAGGAGATCCGTACAAGAGTTGACGCGAGCGACCGCGATGGCGCGGCGGGGAGTGCGACGCACCGGACAGACGATGAGCGTGACGAATAACCGTGCCAATCGCAGGCGCGCCGAGAGGATTCGTCTCTCGGAGTCGGTCGTCGCGCGCCTGGGAACCCAGGGGGCGGTGCTGATCGACCTCAGCCTCTTCGGAGCGCGCGTCGAGCACTACAACCGCCTGCGCGTGGGCGAGACGAGGAACCTGCGGCTCGAGGTGGGCGAGGCGTCGGTGAGCCTCCGTTGCATCGTCGTCAACAGCCGGATTCACCGCTTCGCCTCGGGTGACGACGGGCTGACCGTCTACCGGTCGGGCCTCGATTTCACCGGAGAGCACGAAGAGCGCCTCACGTCGATTCATCAGTTCATCGAACACGCGCGCGCCGAGACGCTCACCGAGCAGATCGCGAATGCGAAGGGCTTCGCGCCCCCGTCCAAAGGAGAAATGCCGATCTTCCGCGGAGGCGCGCTGACTTCGAACACGTTCAACGTCGCGAGCACGAAGAAGGACGAGCACCTCATCCCCGACAAGAAGATCGCGCGCGAGGTCGGCTTCATCCGCTACTCGAAGCGGAAAGAGCGATGGACGCGAATCTGGACCCTCGACGCGTCGCAGCCCGAGGAGGGCTTCACCGTGTCGGCGAACGAGTCGGCCGACCAGGTGGACATGCTCTGCAAGCTCTACCGTGAAGGCGACCACGGGACGCGCGACATGATCCGCCTGCTGGCGGCGACGAGCCTGGAAGGAAAGACGAATTGAGAATTGCGGAATGCGGAATGCGGAATGCGGAATGCGGAATGCGGAATGCGGAATGCGGAATGCGGAATGCGGAATGACAACAATTGCCAATAAAAAACATTTCAAATAGCAACGATCAATAAGTCGTTATATTAATCGCGGTTTCGACATCGATGCAGACTCCCCTTCTTTCTCAATTCTCACTTCTTGATTCTCAATTCAGCGAAGCTGGAGGACTTTCCATGCGCAAATTGGCGATCGTACTGCTTCTGCTTGCGGCTCCCGCCGCCCAGGCGCTCGAGGAGTGCAGCGAGGTCGCGGCGCTCGACGCTCTCTACGGGGTTCGGGACCTTCTCATTCGCGGTGCCTCGAGTTACACGGTGTCGAGTGCGATCGACGAGGCGCTGAACGACCTGCGCGGTCCTCTTGCGGGAGGAGGCCACCGCTGGGTGCAATTCGTTCGCCCGAGCGGGACGCCGCCAACGGTCAAACGCGAGTACACGGTCGCCGCGATCGAAGGCAAAGGCTCGCCCGACTCGTTCGAAGCTTCGGCCGACAACCCGTTCGCGGTCGCCGTCGTCGTGCCGAAGAAGCGTTCGCTCTTCAGCGCCAACACGCCAAGCTGGGTGGGCGCGGTCGAGATCAGCTTCACGCTCGACGGAGAGCCTCGGACGCGCATCGAGGAAGTCAACGCCTGGCTCAACCCCGGCACGTCGCGCACCTTCGACCTCGGCACGATCGCCGACCGCGCCGAAGTGCGCATCGAGGCCTCCACCTCGCAGAAGAACGCCGGCGGAAAAACGATTGTCGAGATCCACTTCAGGCAGGCCGTCGAGCAGGACGATCCCGAGAATCCGCAGTACGAAACCGTCCGAGCGCTGCAGCGAATCCGCTCGTCGTCGAGTCCCGAAGTGCTCGACGCGGAGATCGCAAAGCTCGAGCATCGCCTCTTCCCCAGCCTCCACTCCTACCCCTTCACCCTCCTCATCGCAAAGACACGCGACGCCGAAGCCCTGCTCCGGAGCGAGAAGACGGAAGACCAGGAGAAGGGGCGGAAGCTGCTCAAGGAAGTGGTCGAGGAAGTTAAAGAATAGAGTTGAAAACGGAAGACTAAAAATGGCGGACATTGTCCGCCATTTTTATTGTTCCGCAATGCCAGAATTAATAATCAATCATGAATTAGTTACGTGTTTCGAACGCAATTTTCAATATTCAATTCTTTCCCATATACCGGTATCCAACCTTCGCGACCCCGAGGATCAGGTCGTCGTCGGTTCCGACGGCCTCCTGGAGCTTGCGGCGCAGACGCGTCACGTGCGTGTCGACCGTCCGGCTGTTGAGGTTGAGATCGACCCGATAGTTCCAGACGCGCGAGAGGAGCTCGTCCCGAGGAACGACCCGGTCGCGGTTCTTGAACAGGTACATCAGGAGGTCGAACTCCTTCGGCGAGAGCTTGAGCGCCTTCCCGGCGGCTTCCGCTTCGCGCGTGTTCGGATCGAGCTTGATCAGCTCGTCCTCGAGCGCCTTCGGAAGCTGCGTGTCGCTCCTGCGAAGCACGGCGTCGATTCGCGCAAAGAGCTCCTGCAGCCCGAACGGCTTCGTCACGTAGTCGTCGGCTCCTCCGCGCAGGCCTCGAACCTTGTCGGTCTCCGCGCCACGCGCGGTCAGGAGGATCACCGGAACCTTCGAGTGCTTGCGGATGTGATCGAGCACCTCGAACCCGCTCTTCTTCGGGATCATCAGATCGAGCAGCACGATGTCGGGCGTCTCGGCGTGGAAGCGATCGATCGCCTCTTCGCCGTCGGCCGCCACTATGGGCTCGTAATTCTCGAGGCGCAGGTTGATCTCAAGGGCTTGCCGGAGCCCCGCATCGTCTTCGACCACCAGGATCTTGCTCATCGTCATTGGATTCTCCGGCTTTCCTATACGGCTCCGCCAGCGGTTTGTTGGCGTTGTAACAACTTTAAAACAGGTCAGAGGCCAAAGGCCACAGGCCAAAGCAGGCAGACCCGTGAGAGGCGTGTAGCGTTGAGGACGCAGCAGTCGCGTGGTCGAACGCGCTGCGTGGCCTGCGTCAAGTCCGCCTGCTTTGGCCTATGGCCCCTGGCCTCTGGCCGGCCTCTGCCGCAACCGGCCGCTTCGGGAAGACCAGCCGAAAAGTGGATCCCTTGCCGGGCTCGGAATCGACCTCGACCCGTCCGCCATGCGCCTGGACGATCTGCTGGACCAGCGTCAGGCCGAGGCCTGCTCCTCGTTGCGTCTCGGTGTCCGAGAATTGCGCGCGGTAGTAGGGATCGAAGATCCGCTGGATCTCGGACGGGTGGATACCGACTCCCTGATCGGTCACTTCGATCTCGACCGCGCCCCCGTTGTTTCGCAACGCGAGGCGAAGCGTTCGACTGTCACCCGAGTATTTGATCGCGTTGTCGATCAGGTTCACGACGGCGCGAGACACACTGTCGCGATCCCACATCTGCTCGTCGATCCCGTCCTCGAGGTCGAGGTCGACCGCGAAGCCGCGGCTCTCGATCCAGGCCCCGTAGGAGTCGATCACCGACTCGACCAGCTCGAACGGGTCGACCGGCGCGAGCGCCATCCGCTTCGTCCCCTTCTGCAGCCGCGCGACGTCGAGGACGTTCTCGACGAGCTGCGAGAGGTGAAGCACCTCGCGCAGGATCGACTCCTGCAGGCCTTCCCGCTGCTCGGGCGTGAGCCGGTCGCTCCGGCGCAGCGTCTCGGCGCCGAGCCGGATCACCGCGAGCGGCGTGCGCAGCTCGTGTGAGACGTTCGCCACCAGCGCCGCGCGAAGCAGCGTCGCCTCGTTTTCCTTGCGAAGCCCGCGGATCGCGAGCCATGCGCCGATCGAAAGCAGGCCGATCGCCGCGACGGCGAAGGCAATGCTCACCAGGCGGTGGCTCTGCCACCCACCCTGCACGAGCTCGGTTCGGAGCGCCGAGGCGATCGCAAAGCCGTCGAGCGGCGCGGCGAGCGGCTCGATCACGCTCAGCTCACCGTCGCCGCGGACCAGTCCCTGTCCCAGCTTCGCGTCGACGACGCCAATCTGCACGAGTCCGCGAAAATCGCTCGACTCCCACGCGTGCCCTCCTTGCGTGATCGGCTGTCGGAACACCACGCGGTCGAGTTGCGCGATCAGCAGGGACGGCGACCAGGTGTACTGCACCCTGCCGCTCGCAGTGAAGAACTCCGAGGAGACGCGGTCGCGAATCGCGCGCGCACCTGACAGATGGCCGAGGTAGATCGTGTCGGTCGGATCGGAGTCGGGCACGTAGATCGCCGAGAGAATCCAGTCGTTCTTCGCTACCCACTCGGCCAGAGAGTCGAATCCCGGGACGCCGCCTGAGAGCTTCTCGATCTGCTGCCACTCCTCGGAGGCCCGGTAGATCTCCGCCTGCGTCGCCGCATCGACGCGACGCGCGGTGATCTCGGCCGAATACTCGAGATACTGAATCGCCAGCGCGTCGAGCCCGCGCTCCATTCGCTCGGAGAGTTGCCAGGAGCGCCATCCAAGTGCCGAGAACGCCACCGCGATGATCAGGAACGGCAGGAGCACCGAGGCGCGGCTCGTCGGCCGCTGCCCCCGCAGGAACTCGTTCAGTCGGGAGATGATGACTGCCATCGTCGATCGATGGCCGACGAGGGAGGGACGCCGCCGGGACGGGCGCGCGTCTCACCGAGTCAGCGCTTTTCTTCTGGATGCGCCGCCTTGATGTGGGCGGCGATCACGCGCTGGATCTGCTTCTCGGAGATCGGGACGAGCTTCGCCTCGGTGACGACGTAGGAACCGTTCCGCTTCACGCGGATCTGCACGACTCCGTTTTCCTGCGCCTTGTCGACCAGTTTCTTGAACAGCTTAACGTTTCCGTCGGCGCAGTTCTGCCCGTTGACCTCGACGATCAGGTCGCCCTTGCGAAGCCCGGCCTCTTCGGCGGGGCTCTCGTCGACCACCGCCTTGATGAGGATCCCTCGTTCCGTGTCGTAAAAAATCAGGCCGAGGTACTTCCTGCCGGTCATTCCCTCGCGAATCCTGTGCTCGCATTCGTCGCGCGAGCCGGGGCACTTCGGCAACTCGTCTCCGGCGATCGCGGCGATCGAGGCGAGCAGCAGTGCGACGGCAAGAATAAGGTTTTTCGGTTTCAAGAGTCTGCCTTCCGGGAAGACAGAACCTCCCGGCCGCAGGAATTCTTGCGCTTCACACGCGTGGGAAGGTCAACAAATCGGAAAACTCTCTCCGGTTCCCGGCAGCGCTTCGTGCTGGTCACTCGAATACGAGCGTGCCAAACGCGCGCGGGACGTGGAAGTCGGCGGGGTTTCGTCCCGTGGGACGCCAGGTGGAGAACTCGTCGCCGGCAGGGGCGCGATCGATCCGAAAGAAGTTCGCCCGCCATCGCGCGCCGCTCGGCGGCGCTGCGCCGAGAGCATCGAACGGGATCGCAATCAGCGTCTCGACGCGCACCGAGCCGTCGGTCGTCGTCCGGCGGATCGCGGTCCGAAGCCCCGCGCACGTCCAGGCGCGGTCGACCGTCATCGTCGCCCGTTCGAGTCGCGGCGAGTCGATCACGGCGTCGAACGTCGTCCCGAGCGGGTTGACCTCGATCTCGTAATAGCGCTCCAGCTTCTCGGGCGCAAGGAACACTTCGACGACATCCTCCTCCCAGAGAGGCTCGTCGTGCCCAAGATACGTCGCCACGAGGTGGTCGTCGTCTGCCGAGAAAACGACGAAGAGCCGGTCCCCGTCGTGGTACGCGGCAAACTCGGAGTCGAGACGCGGCTTCGATCCGTCGCCCGATCGAACGAGCGGAACGCGCTGCGC
>JBPPMG010000008.1:0-31670 GCA_051305935.1 Thermoanaerobaculia bacterium | reverse complement strand
GATGCGGCGATGAGGCGATGAGGCGATGAGGCGCTGAGGCGATGAGGCGATGAGGCGATGAGGCGATGAGGCGATGAGGCGATGAGGCGATGAGGCGATGAGGCGATGAGGCGAGAGCACGCAAGCCAGTCTTGGTATTCCCAGCTCGCGGTCGGTCGAACACTCCCATTCCGCATTCCGCGTCTTGCGTTTCGCGTTTCGCGTTTCGCGTTCAGCGTTTCGCGTTCTAGCTGATCCTGCCAGCGAGGAGGAGCGCCATGATCGCGATGAGGTAGAGGTTCGAGAACATGAAGAGCTTCTTCGCGCTCGCCATGGTCCTGCGCATCGCGAAGCCGCCCGCGATCCAGAGCAGCGCGCCGCCGGAGAGGAGCGCGCCGGCGAAGTACGTCAGGTTCGCGTGCCCGAGCGCCGCGGGAAGAATGCTGAAGAGGAGCAGCGCGACGCTGTAACCGACGGCGTGGCGGCTCGTCGCCGTTCCGTCCGCGTCATGGACCGACGTCATTTCGAATCCGGCGCGCGCGTAGTCGTCGCGGTAGATCCACGAGATCGCGAGGAAGTGCGGCATCTGCCAGAGGAACATGATCCCGAACATCAGCCAGGCGGGCGTGGCGAGTGTTCCGGTCGCGCCGGCCCAGCCGATGAGCGGAGGCATCGCGCCCGGCAGCGCACCGACGAGCGTGCAGAGCGTCGAGCGCGTCTTCATGGGCGTGTACACGAATACGTACGAGACCAGGGTGATGAACGCGATGAGCGCGGTGAGCGGGTTCACGGCGAGCGCGAGGTACGCGATGCCGATGATGGAGATCGCGATCGAGTATGCCACTGCGCTGCGCATCCCCATCCGGCCGGAGGGAAGCGGACGCCGTCGCGTGCGCGCCATCCGGGCATCCAGGTCGCGCTCCCAGCACTGGTTGAGCGCATTCGTGCCGCCCGCGACGAGCGCCGTGCCGAGGAGCACGTGGAGGAGAACAGGCCACGAGAATGTTCCGGCCAGCAGGTAGCCGGCTCCGGTCGTGATCAGGATCATGAAGACGATCCGGATCTTCGACAGCTCGAGATAGTCCCGCACCGAGACGCCCGCGGAAGGGCGCCGGTCGAGGGCGATCGAATCGCTCAAGCCGTGACCTCCTGCCCGATGCTCGCGCTCGTGGCGCCCTCGCGCTCCATCCGGTGCGCCGCGAGCGCGAAGATGAGCGCGTTGGCGAGAACGAATGCGCCGAACATCACGTGCACGCTGGTGATCACCGGAGACTTCACCGTCCAGACGGTGAACGCGCCGAAGAGAATCTGCAGCACGATCGCTCCAACAAGTGTCGCGTAGATATTCCGCAGAGGCCCGACGGCGCGGCGGAAGATGGCGGGGGCGAGCGCGAGAATCGCGAGGCCGACCAGGATCCCCCAGGCACGGTGCGCGAAGTTCACTGTGATCGCGGCCGAGGTGAAGGCGGGAATGACCTTGCCGAAAGAGAGCGGAAAGTCGGCGATCGCCATCCCGGCGCCCAGGTGGCGCATCAACGCTCCAATCACGATCTGCGCGAACACCGCCACGAAAAGGAGCTTCGAGATCGTGCGAAGACCGCCGAATCCGACGGACTCACGAAGCCCATCGGAGAAGCGCGACGTCAGGAACGCGATCGCCACCGCCATGCAGAAGAACAACTGCGCGAGCGACGCGTGCCCGACCGAGATCGGAACTGGAAGCAGGAACAGGACGGTCAGCCCGCCGAGCACACCCTGGATGATCACGGCCGCGAGGGCGAGCCATCCGAGAACCCTGACGTGCGCCTTCGGCTCTGCCATCTGAAGCCAGAATGCCTGGATGAGAACGAGCAGACCGACGACCGTGGCGATCATCCGATGCCCATGCTCGTAGAAGATGCCGCCGACCATTGGCGGAAAGACCTGCCCGTA
Source organism: Thermoanaerobaculia bacterium (assembly GCA_051305935.1). Taxonomy (GTDB): domain Bacteria; phylum Acidobacteriota; class Thermoanaerobaculia; order Gp7-AA8; family Gp7-AA8; genus JACPDH01. The sequence continues at coordinate 29,759 of JBPPMG010000008.1, read as the reverse complement.
GGAGAGAGGCCAGTCGGGCACGGCGAGCCCCGAGGCGGTGCTCGTGACCATTGCGCCCGCGAAAATCAGAAATAGAGTGGAGAGCGCCGTCAGCTTCGTAAAGCGTCGGAGCCACAGGGGTGTGGAGAGCGTGTCGTGGTTCAGCATCGATCCCTCTCGAGTGAAGAGCCGTCTCGGGTCCGGACAATTTCAGGCGACGTCTCGCATCCCGCGAACGCGCCGCCGATGCCAGAACCGGACCGGTTCTCCACCTGTTCCACGGGACGCTCGCTTCGGGGATTGGCCGGGACTCGACGGCCGAGACCAGACTATAGACAAAACGCCATCGGAACTCCAGCGGTGGCGCGCCGACGCGCGAATGGAGAATGGAGAGATGGGTATCGGCACGAGATCGTAACCGCCTGAGAAACACTCCGTTGCACGCGCCTCGACTCCCGGGAGCGACCGGCTCGATTCGACCGTCATGCACCACCGCGCAGCCGGCCACCTCTCAATTCTCAATTCGCACAACCCACAAAAAACAAAGGCCCGTCCCAAGAGGACGGGCCGCAGACACCGATGAGAAAAGGGCGCTAGCCGATCGCGGTGCTGAGGAGCTCGGAGATCGTCTTGATCAGGTGCGAGGACTGAATCGGCTTGGAGATATAAGCATTCGCGCCGAGGGCGAGACCACGCTCGCGATCTTCCTCGGCTCCCTCGGTCGTGATGATGATGATCGGGATGCTCTGGAGCTGCGCGTTCTGCCGGACGAGGGAAACCAGCTTCAGCCCGTCCATTACCGGCATGTTGATGTCGGTGAGGATCAGGTCGATCCGCTCGCCGGAGAGCTTCTTCAGCGCGTCGACGCCATCGACCGCCTCGATGATGCGCGCGTTCTTGAAGCGCTTCAGCGAGAACGAGATGAGCTGTCTCATCGTTGGTGAGTCTTCTACGACGAGAAACGTTGTGTTTTCCATCCCCTGAACCTCTGACACCCGAGTGTCCCCGGCACGACGCGCACCGGGCCGCCTATGTAGTCGTGAGCAGATCGAGGAAGCTCTGGATCGTGTTGAGCTTCCGTTCGGATTGAGAGTAGAGCTTCGACGAGAAGATCGCGGTTGCCGCGTGCGCAGCCAACAACGAGAAAAGCTCGTAGTCGACGGCCGTGAACGAGTCCTTCTGCTGTAGCAGGCTGTAGATCACGATCTGGCCGATCACGTGTTCCTTGATCTTCAGGGGAACGGCCGCGAGCGGCTTCTCGAGGGTGATCTCCCCACCCTCGATGTCCTGATTCACGTAGTAGGCCTCGCCGCTCTTGGCTACCTTGCCGAGCACTCCCTCGCCCCATCGGACGCTGAGGTTCTCGAGTCCCGTCCAGGGCGCCTCTTCCTCGCACGCGATCGTACGGAGCTCGTTCGTCTTCTCGTCGAGGAGCAGGATGGCGAAGGCTTCCGCGCCGATCAGGTTGATGACGATCTCCTGAACGATCTGGATCACCTCGCGGAAATCGAGGGTCGAGTGAAGCTGGTAGCTCGCGACGTAGAGGTTGGCGAGATTGTTGTTCTGCTCCTCGATCTCGACGTAACGCGTGGCGAAGTCCTTGTTCTCTTCCTCGACTTCGCGGAACCGCTCATGAAGACGGCGATTCTCGTCGGCGAGCGCCTGCATCTGCGTTCGAAGCTGCTGGACTTCCTCCTGGTTGACCGAGGGGGCGCCCGTCGCCTCGATCGAAGCGAGCCGGTACCGGAGTCGCTGATTCTCGCGAAGCAGTTCCTCGGTGAACTCTTTGCCCTTGTTGAAGAGCTCGAGGAACTTCTCACCCTTTCTGTTGTAGTCGTCGGTCGTCATCGTTCCAGCCCTTCGGAGAAATCTAGCACATCTGGATCCGGCGGAACCATCCCATCGCCCCGTCAGGACGCGGTGCAGATCTCGAAGATTGCCGCCGGAATGTCCGGCAGCGGCAGTACGCGCTGCACGGCCCCGGTACGGATTGCTTCGGCCGGCATGCCGAAGATGATGGCCGTTTCCGCCGACTCGGCGAGGGTCCTGCCCCCGCGCGCCGCCACTTTGCGGATCGCCTGTGCACCGTCGTCACCCATTCCGGTGAGAACGATGGCGAGCAGCCGGTCGGCGCATGCGTCGCTCGCCGAGTCGAAGAGCCTGTTCACGGAAGGGGCGTAGAGATCGTCCGGCGTCTTCTCGGCGAGCCGGATGCGGAGCACGTCGCCGTTGCGGACGACCTCCGTCTGGCGGCCCCCCGGCCCGATGTAGACGACACCCGGCACGAGCGCTTCCCCGTTCTCCGCCTCTTTGACCTTGTAGGGAGTCAGCCTGTCGACTCGCTCGGCAAAGAGCCGGGTGAAGGTCGGCGGCATGTGTTGCGCGACGACGATGGGAACGCGCATCAGCGGGAGTTTCTGAAACAGGTGCTGGAGCGCCGGCGGGCCGCCGGTCGAGGACCCGATGGCGATCATGTCGACGGCCCGCCCCGCGACCATCGGCTTCGGTTCCTCGACTTTCGGCTCCTCGACGATCCGCGTCCGGACGTTGTCGAGCTTCACGTCGGTGCACTGGCGAACCTTGGCGATCAGGTCGCGCTCGATTTCCTCGAGCTTCGACGAAACGCGGCCGCCGGGCTTTGCGATGAAGTCGACAGCACCGAACTCGAGCGCCTTGAAGACGCTGCGGTCGCTCGCGCGCGACGAAACGACGATGACCGGCGTCGGCCGGTTCGCCATCAGCCAGCGCAGAAATGCGAAGCCGTCGAGAAGCGGCATCTCGAGGTCGAGCGTGATGACGTCGGGCTTGTGTTTGACGACCTGCTTGATCCCGTCCTCGCCGTTGACCGCGGTCGCCACCACGCGGATGTCGCCCTGCTTCTCGAGCAGGCGCGAGAGCGTCACGCGGTTGTACGCGGAGTCGTCGATGACAATCGCTCTGATCAAGTGTCCCGGGTCCTTCGCCCCGTCACTTCTGGTAGACCATGTCGCTCCTGAGGTGCTTCAGCTTGAACTGACTCGAGAGGGAAATCAACGACTCGGAGTGCCCGAGAAGCAGATACCCGCCCTGGTTGAGCCTCCCGTAGAAATTGCTCACGACGATTTTCTTCGACGCATCGTCGAAGTAGATGATGACGTTTCTGCAAAAGATGATGTCGAGGTAGCCGAGCAGTGCGACGCGCGACGCGTCGTAGAGATTCAACCGGCCGAACGAGACCTTGTTCTTGATGCTGTCGACGACGCGCCACGATCCGTCCGCTTCCTTCGCGAAGTACTTCTCACGAAGCTCCGGCGTGGTCGCCCGGAACGCATTCTCGCGATACTGCCCTTTTCGCGCCTTGGAGAGGACCTGCTGGTTGATGTCGCTCGCGAAGATCTCGAATGCGGCGCGCTCGTAGTAACCACGCTCGGTGAGCAGCATCGCGATGGTGTAAGGCTCCTCCCCGGAGGAGCAGCCCGCGCTCCAGATGCGCACCTTCTTGACCTGCCGCGAGTCGAGCAGCTCGGGAACGATCTCGTCGATGAAGGCCGCGAGCTGTGCCGGCTCGCGGAAAAAGTAGGTCTCGTTCGTCGTGACGAGGTCGAAGATGTGGTCGAACTCGGCCGCGGCGCGCGGATCGTACTGGAGGAAGTAGAAGTACTTCTGAAACGAGTCGAAGCTCAGCTCGCGGGCCCGCGGCGAGAGGCGCTTCTGCAGGAGGTACTTCGATGACTCGGCGAACCAGAGACCACTGCGCGCATAGATCGCGTCCCGCATCAACCGGAACACGTCGTCCGGAAGATCGAGATGGTGGTTGAGTCCCAGGTTGAATCCGCTAGTCATCCAGGTCGCTCGAGCGCCGGGGCCGGGACAGGCATCTCGCCTCCCCCTCGCCTCTGCCCTCGCCTCAGGCCGTGCCCCGCATCGACTGCAGGATTGCGGCGATGATCACCTCGTGCCGGCTTCCCGCGCGTCGCCACGCGTCTTCGAGAAGGTCTCTGTAGGTCTCCTTGTGCTTCACGAACAGATGCGAGATCTCGTCGAGCACCGCCTGGTCCTCGATCGCGGCGAGCAGGTACGGGAACGACGAACGGCTTGCGAGCTTCTCGAGACCCGCCACGACCGACTGACGCACGAACGTGTCCGGATCGGTCTCCATGGCGTGGTGCATCGAGGGAAGCGCCCGCTCGTCGCCCCGCTGGCCGAGCGCGAGCGCGGCCGCCGCGCGAAGCCGCCAGTCGGGATCGAGGAGAAACGCCGAGAGTCTCTGGAAGATCGCTTCGCCGGGAATCCTCGACAGCGCGAGCACGGCCGCCTTGCGGATCTCGATGTCGCTGTCGTCGAGGCATGCGAGCAGAGCATCCTCCGCGCTCTCGCTCTCCGACTTCCCGAGCGCGTCGATGACGGCGATCTTTACCGGCGTCACGTCGGTCTGGAGATGCCGCACGAGCGGCTCGACGATCGCCACGTCGCGGTACTCGCCAAGCGCCTGCGCCGCGGCCGTGCGCAGCCAGATGTCGGTGTCCTCGAGCGACGAAATGAGCGGGGCAAGGCCGGTCTCGGGACGAAGCTTCTGGATCGCCTCGATCGCGGCCAGCCTGACCGTCGTCGACTCGTCGGCGAGCGAAAGCACCATGGTGTCGGCGAACCGGTCGTCGCTGTACTTGCCCATCAGCGAGATCGCCTTCTGTCGGATCACCTGGTCTTCGTCTTTCGAGGCGAGGAGAAGCTCGTCGTGATACCCCTCGCCCTGGATATTGACGTAGATCGACAGCGAGTTCAGCTTCGTCGGAACGTTCTTCGAGCCGAGAAGCCGGCGGATCTTCGCGAGCGTCTCCGCTTTGATCTCGGGGAAGGCCGCGACCAGCGCGGACGCCGAGTTGACGGCCGCCTGCTGGCAGCTCACGTCGGCGTCGTCGAGCTTCGCGAGCAGATAATCGACGGTACTCGTGTCGAGAATCTCGCCGAGCGCCTCGATGGCGAGCCTTCGAATCATCGCATTGTCGTGGTCGAGGAACTGGAGGATCGTCGGAATCGCTTCCGTCCCCCCCGCCATGTTGACGATCCGGATCAGCAGCGCGGTGATCTCGTCGTCGTCGCTGTTCTGGAGCGCTTCGAGCACGGCCTGCGACGCCACGGGGCCGAGGTCGATCAGCGCCTGCGCCGCGAGGTCGGCGCTCTCGGGCTGACCGAGATGGTCGAGCAGCGGACGGGTGGCGCGCGCATCGCCCGACCACCCGAGGAACGTCAGGATGAAGTTCTTCACCTCGCGCTTCGGCGTCGAGACGAGATGGTCGACGAGGGCGTCGATCTTCGACTTGGGGAACGACTCGCGGAACATCCGCTGGATGATCTGCCGCTCCGCGGCCTCGATGACGCGAGGCTTGTCGCTCCGCGCAATCCGGATCAGGGCGCGAAGCGCGGTGAGGTTCAGCTTCGCCTCGTCGTTGAGGATCCGGAGGAGGAAATTCACCGTCCCGACGTCTGCGATCCGCCCGACCGCCTCGAGCACCGGCTTGCGGAGCGACGGCTCGGCGTAGAGCGGCAGCACGGATGGCAGCGCCGCGCGGTCACCGATGTGCCCCAGGGCCTCGACGACATGAAACTTCAGCCACAGGTCGTCCCGGCGGAGCATCTCGAGCAGCTGGGGGATCGTCTTCGACTCGCGGTACTTGCCGATCGACGCGACCGCCGACGAGAGAACGTTGATGTCGTCCTCGCCCCCGATGACTTTGACGAGCAGCGCAAGGCCCTCGTCGCTCCGAAGGTCGCCGAGGAGGTTCACGAGCGAGAGACGAACATCGGGATCGCTCTCCTGGTGGAACTCCTTGAGGATGATGTCGAGGCTTCGCTGCCCGACCCGGACGAGCGCCTCGGTCGCGGAGTTCCGCTTGCCGGCGTTCTCGTCGTCATGAAGCGCGAGGATCAGCCCGCGCACGATGTCGTCGCTCACGTGCTGCAGGAATCCCTCGACGATCGCCTTCCGCACACGCCAGTCGCGATCGCCGAGCATCTCGAACGCGAGCGCGAGATGCTCGCCGTCGTCGGACTTCGACACGGCGGCGGCGACGCGGTGCCTCGCGTCGGAATCGGCGGAGCGGGCCTGCTCGAGAAGACTTGCGTCGATCGTCATCGCGTCACGCTTCCGCCTGACGCGGTCCCAGGAGCTCGTCGCGCTTCATCTCGACGAAGTGCTGGAGCGTCTCGTGAAAGAACTCCGTCCGCTGGCGCACCTTGAAGGGAACGCGGCTCTCGTAGTAGTTCCGCCCGTCTTCGATCTCGTTGCGCAGCAGGTCGAAAAACGTTCCCTCCCGGATTCCTCGCTCCACCTTCTCCGCGTTGTAGATGATGATGTCCGAGAGGATCAGACGCGCGAGCCGTCGCGCCTCGTCGAATTCCCGAGGCTCGACCTCTTCGTGATCGCTCACCGAAGGGAACAGCTTGCGAACGATCTTGTGAAGCTCGACCGCCGGGATCTGCTCCTCGATGTACTCGTCGGCCCCGTAGAGGTTCGTGGGGTTCGCGCGGAACCGATTCGCGCGGAACAGGGCGCCGATCAGCACGACCTTCGACGCGGTCAGCGCAGGATCCGCCTTGATCTCCTCGGAGATCTCCACGCCGAGCTTGCCGCGAAGGTAGACGTTGAGGATCACGAGCTCGGCGCTGGTCTCGCGCACGCGCTCGAGCGCCTTGTCACCCGTTTCGAAAACGTGAGGCTCGAAGCCGAGCTTCGCGAGCTCGCCGCAGAGAAAGTCGCGGAAGGGCCGAGGCTCGTCGGCGATGACCGCGTTCCGTCGCCGCGCCACGGGACGGGGAGCCGGAGCGGTCGCGGTCGCGGGCGTGGGCGTGGCCGCGGGAACCGGTCGCAGCGTCTTTTGCTTTCCGCACGAAGGGCAGGCGACCCTGACCGGCCCGGAAAGGGGAAGCTGCATGTTGACCCGATACATCGCCGAGCACTGCTTGCAGGTGATTTCCATGTGGATGCGGTTGCCTACCCTGCCAGTATTCTCTCAATGTCGAGAAGGATGACCAAACCGTCCGGAGACTGGAAGACCCCCGAAACGTACTCGCTCTGCTCGGCCGAGCTCACGACCGGGTGGTTCTCGAGCTCCGACGGGTCGAGCTTGACGACTCGGGAAACGAGGTCGACCAGGAAGCCGGCGGTCTCGCCCGCCCGCTCCACGACGATCATCCTCGCATCCTTCAGGCTCTGTAAGTCGACCTTCGGATGCCCCAGCTTCCGCCGCAGGTCGATCACCGTGACGATCGTTCCGCGCAGCGAAATGATCCCGATGATCGATTCGTCCGCGTTCGGCACGCGCGTCGCGGGCCGAGGCGGCACGATCTCGACGATCTTCTCGATGTCGACGGCGTAGTCTTCGCCTGCGACGCGGAACCGAAGCAGCTCGAGCCCTGTGCGCACTTCCTCTTCGGCAGCGGCCTGTTCGCTCGGTTTCGGCGACGCAGTCCAGCTGCGACGCTTGCCTGCCAGCCGCTTGAACCGCGCGAGCCGGTCCTCGATCGCTTCGTCGATCTCGCTCGAAGGCTCGGCGACGTCGGGCTGCGCGACAGGCGGAGGCTCGGCCCCGGCCGCCGCTGCCGGAAGTTCCGGAGTCGGCGGCGAGGCCTTCTTCGAGGCCGCGGGGGAGGCCGTGGGCTCCGGCTTCTTCTTCGTGGCGGCAGGCGCCGGCGGAGGCGCCGCCAGCGGCTCGGGTGCAACCCTTCGGACTTCACGAGGTGCCGGCTCCGCGCCGACGGGCTCCTCGAGTGTAGCTTGCGCCTCCACCGCGGGTTCGGACGTGACACTCGCGGACGGCGCAATCGGAAGGGCGATCGGGCGAGAGTCGCCGACAGGTGCGGCGCCGCTCTCCTTCGCGTCCTTCGACTTCTTTCGGATCTTGACGAGATCGACCATCAGCCCTGCTCCCCGTCGAGCCCGTGCTCGCGCGCGGCGGCGAGAATTCTCTCGCCGTCGATCGTACTCGACTCGTCGCCGTACGCGTCGAGCAAAGCGGTCGTCGCAAGGGTGTTGATCACGCGCGGAATCCCCTCGCTGTAGCGGAACATCGCCGACATCGCTTCCATCGTAAACGGATTCACGCTTCCGCCGGCCACGCGAATGCGGTGATTCACGTAATTGACGGTCTCCTCCTCGGAGAGCGGCCGAAGAGAGTACTGGATTCCGATCCTTTGCCGAAGCGCACGGTACGCGCGGTGGCTCAGGCGCTCCTTGAGCTCAGGCTGCCCGATGAGCACGATCGACAGCAGGTTCTCGTCGTCGAGCTGGAAATTCGTCAGAAGCCGGATCTCCTCGAACGTCGCCTTCTTGGGGATCAGCTGCGCCTCGTCGATGATGATGACCGGCTCGCGCTTCTCCTCGTAAAGCTCGTAGAGCTTCGTGTAGATCTGGTCGAGCAGGTCGGAGCGATGATGCTTGGGCGTGAGGCCGAAGCCGGACGCGATCGAGCGGAGCAGCTGGGCGGGCGAGAGGGTCGGATTGATGATCAGGACGACCTGGCGATCGCCGCCGATCCGGTCGATCAGGGCGCGTGAGATCGTCGTCTTGCCGGATCCCACGTCGCCGTAGAGGAGCGCGAGCTCCTTCTCCTCGATGGCGTACTCCAGCCTCGCGAGAGCCTCGCGATGATGCGGGCTTTCGTAGAGGTATGCCGGGTTCGGCGTCTTGCCGAACGGCTTCTCGCGGAAACCGAAGAATTCGCGAAACATCGATCTTTGAGTTTGTCGGGAACGAGTCCCACCTGCCTCTGAGGCAGCATATCAGGATACCCGAGAATCGAAGGAGGGCGGGGCGGGACGAGGCGGGACGAGAGGCGAGGGGCGAGTGCAAACAGCGTGTGGCGCAGGCACGCTTGCCTGCGCGTCGCCGAAGGCGACTGAGATCCGCGCAGCCCGGCGAGGGAATGCGCCGCTTCGCGCCGCGCGCAGGCAGGAGTGCCTGCGCCACATCGCCTCTCGCCCTTCGCCTCTCGGCTGCCCTATTAGCGAGCGCTTCGAATCCCGCGTGCGGTCGGCCCGTAGTTGTCGATCAGCGACCCCACGTCGACCACGAGGATGATCTCGTTCTCGCCGATCTCCGTCGCGCCGGCGATCCCCGGGATCGACTTGAGACGGTCTCCGATCGACTTGATCACGATCTCCTGCTGTCGCACGAGAGCATCGACCAGGATCCCGACCATTCGCTCACCCGCGCGCGTGACGACGACGAACCATTTCGTGTCGGGCGACGACGTGTCGCGTCCGTCGCGCACCTGGAACGCGTCCGAGAGGCGCAGGAGGGGAAGCGCGAAGTTCCGGAGTGTGAAGACCTCGCGCCGCTCGACCGTGCTGATCTCGCGAGCCCGAATTCGCAGCGACTCCTCGACCGAGGTCAGGGGAATCGCGAAATTTTCGTCGCCGGCACGCACCACGAGCGCCTGGATGATGGCGAGCGTGATCGGAAGCATGATCCGGAACGTCGAGCCTTTCCCGATCTCCGAGACGATGTCGATCGAGCCTTTCAGCTCCTGGAGATTCTTCCTCACCACGTCGAGCCCGACGCCGCGGCCGGAGATCTCGCTCACCTCCGCGGCGGTCGAGAATCCGGGGGTGAAGAGAAGCTCGATGGCGCGCGTGAGGTCGATCGATTCCTTCGGCCCGATGAGGCCGCGCTTGAGCGCGACCTGGCGCACCTTCTCGGGATCGATGCCGCGGCCGTCGTCGATCACGTCGATGACGACTGAGTTGCCCTTCTGGTAGGCGTTGAGAACCACTCGCGCCGTCGCAGGCTTTCCCGCCGCGATCCGCTCCTCGGGCGCTTCCACACCGTGGTCGATCGCGTTGCGGATGATGTGCATCAACGGGTCGGTGAGCTGCTCGACCATCATCTTGTCGAGCTCCGTGTCCTCGCCGCGAAGGACCAGGTCGATCTCTTTCTTCAGCTCCCGCGCGACCTTGCGGACCGTGCGCCCCAGCTTGGAGTAGATCTGGCCAATCGGCACCATGCGCGTTTCGATCACCGACTTCTGGAGCTCGTTCAGCTTGCGGTCGAAGTTCCGGGAAATCTTCACCAGCTCGTGCGAGACCATCCGCTGGTTCTGAAGCGACCGGGTGACCCCGTCGAGGTGGTTCTTCTCGATGATCAGCTCGCCGACGATGTTCATGACGTGGTCGAGCTTTCCGATGTCCACCCTAACCGTTCGCGACATCGACCGCAGCGTGAAGTCCTCTTCGACGCCAGGCTCGGCCATGACGACATCTTCGATCGCCGCGGGCCGCGACACGCCCTTGCGGAGAGGCTTGACCGCGGCGTCGGAGCCCGCCATCGCGGAGACGGCCGCCTCGCCGGCATCCGACCCGTAGAGCAGCCGGAACGAGATCCCGTTGCCGCCGCTCGCGTCGATCGCAGGCAGCGTCGAGATCACTTCACCCGTATCGGTGAGTCGTCCCGTGATGGCGCGGAGCTTCTCGTCGAAGTCGGCGAAGTCGAACGTCACGCTGACCGAATAAATCGCCCGGCCGTTCTTCACGTTCTCCACGAGCCTGTGCTCTTCGTACTCGGTCAGCGACTTCTTCGTCTGCTCGTCGATGTCGAGATCGGCGAGCGGGTCGCCCTTCTGCTCCGGCGCCTTCGAGGAGACCAGCGCATGGATCCGGCTCGCCAGCTTGGGCAGGTCGACGAGCGCCTCCATCTGCGGGTCGTGGATCGCGATCACGAGGCGATTGAGGCTATCGACCGAGTCGTACAGCAGGTCGAGCAGGTCGCGCGAGATCTCGACCTTCCCCATCCGGAGCTTGTCGAGCATGTCCTCGAGGTTGTGCGAGAGCTCGGAGATCTGGACGAAGCCAAGCATGCCGGCGAGGCCCTTGAGCGAGTGGACCTCGCGGAAGATCTTGTTGACCAGCTCGGGACGGACGTTCCGTCCCTGCGTCTCGAACTCGACCAGGTCGTTCGACAGGGCGTCGAGAAGCTCCTCCGCCTCGGAGGTGAACTCTTCCTTGACCCGATCGTCGTCCCTCGTCATGACGGCGCGTTCCCGAGCAGCCGCCTCAGCTTCGCGAGAAGATCCTCGGGAGCGAACGGTTTCACGAGGTACTCCTCGGCCCCGAGCGCCTCGGCCCTGCGGCGATCTTCCTCGCTCGATTCCGTCGAGATCACCAGGATCGGGATCGACTTGTAGACCGGGTGGTTCTTGATGAAACTGACCAGCTCGAGCCCGTTGATGTCGGGCATGTTGATGTCGGTCAGGATCGCGTCGAGCTTGTGATGCGGCAGCACCTTCAAGGCCTCGAACCCGCTCGAGGCCTCGACGATCTCGACGTCGCCGGCATCCGGATAGCCTTCCACGAGCGTCGTCACGTAGGCGCGCATCGAGGGCGAATCCTCAACCACGAGTATCTTCATAGAATCCGCCTCATTCGAGTCCGAATCGCCCCCGGTTTGCGATCATCGCGTTTCGCAGTGCGAATCCGGCCTGCGAGAGGAAAATCTCCAGCCCTGAAACCTCTTCGATCGGCGCGCGGTTCGCCGCGTTGTCTGCGTAGAGTATACCGACCACCTCGTCCCTGTTGAGGATCGGAAGCACCAGCACCTCGCTCGGCATCAGCGATCCGAGCCCCTCGATCAGCCGCACGTTCCCGGCGGTCTTTCGGAGCTTTCCGCGATGCTGCTTCCGCTCCACGGCGACGTCATGAAGAACCGACGGCTCGGCGCGCTCGATTCTGAGCCCGCGCGCCCGATCGTTCATCTCGCCTGAGCTTCCCGTCGGACCGAACCCACCGACACCGACGAAATGAACGGTCGCGGCCGCGAAGATCGCGCCTCTCTCCAGGTACTGCCCCGTGAGCCGCAGGATCGTCTGAGAGACCTGGCTGATGTCGTTCGGATCGCTCAACTCGTTGATCAGCTGCATCAGGACCTGGGAGTTGCGCTCGCCCTTCTCCTGCGCGGAGATCTGGTACGACGCCTCGGCCGTTCCCGCTCCCAGCTCGAGAATTTCGGAAAATGCTCGCTGCGCGAACAGCACCAGCTCGTCCGCAAAGAGCGCGAGCTGCTCCTCGACCATCCCGGGCTGAAGGTGCCCTTCCGCCGGCTTGGTGAGGTAGAGGTCGGCGCCGCTCTTCAGCAAATCGTGCCTGCGGCGAAGGTCCGCCACGCGGTCGATCACGACGACCGGAAGCCTGTGATTGCGCTGCTTGATCTGCTGGAGCAGCGCGAGCGCCTGACTGAGCCCGTCGCCGGTGACAGCTCCCAGGTCGAGGAACGTGACGAAGAAACGGTTCTTGCGAAGCAGCTCCAGCACCTCGCTGCGCGTGTCCTCGATCGATCCGTACTGGGCCGTCGGGATTCCGCGGCGCGTGAATGCCCGCCTGGCGGAGACGCGCAGCAGCGGATCCTGTTGAAACAGCACGACGAGCCTTTCCTGTCCGTCGTGCGCAGGCTGCTCGGTGATCCTGAACTCGGTCGGCGGCCCCTTCGGCGTCTCCGGTTCCGGCGGCGGCTCGGAAACGACCTCGGCCGCCGGATGCGATTCGATGAGCGTCTCGAGCGCAGGCTCCGCGGGTGCCGGCTTCGAATGTGTCGGCGCGAGCGCTTCCAGCGCGGCGTCCATGCCGAGATCGAACGGCTCGTCCTCGAGAGCCGCAAACTCGGCCGAGAGCGGCGGCGGCGCGACAGGAGCAGACGCGGGCGGCGCCACCGAATCGGTCAACCCCAGATCGAGGCGGCCGGTCGGAGCGGACGCCGGAGTCGATCCGCCGCGGAGCAGCTCCTTGCCCGCGCGCATCGAGTCTTCGAGCCCCTTCAGAGGCTTCAGCTTTTCGCCTTCCCCGAGAATCCTCGCGGGGGCGATGCCTCCCTCCTTGAAGATTCGTTCCGGCTCGTACTCGATATCGAGCGCCGTGAGCGAATCGCTCAGGATGAAGTTGAACTCACCGTCGCGGCTCGAGAGCAGCGGCGTGATGACGTCGAGGATATGCAGTCGAATCGCCTCGGAGAGCGCATCGGGCGTGATCACGTTCATGTCGATCACCGCCGTGCCGAGCGGGATGCCGGAGTCCTCCGCCGCCTTCATCGTCTGCAGCGTCGTCGCGTCGATCATCCCTTCCGCAAGGAGATACGTGCCGAGGTCGGGGTTCTTCGGGGAGGTCGCGTTGACGATGAGCCCTTGCTGGAACATCACCGAGTGCCGGCCGCGCGAGTCGATGATCTCCAGGACGCCGGTTCTCCTGCTGAGGAACACGATCTGAACGATGTCTGTCAGCGACAGATCTTCGAGACGCCCCAGAAGGCTCAACGGACTCTCCTCACACGCGCGAGTACGGCGTCACCGGCGGTGCAGGTCGCCACGCCGGCCGATGGGCAGCCGCAGTATCAGACCAGATTGTAGCGTTTCAGGACCCCGTCGAGTATTCCGTTGATGAACTGTGACGACTTTTCGGTGCCGTATCTCTTCGCAATCTCGATCGCTTCGTCGAGAATCACGAGCTTCGGCGTCTCGTCGAGGTACATCATTTCGTAGATAGCCATCCGGATCAGATTGCGGTCGACGACCGGCATTCGAGAGAGCCGCCAGTTCTCCGCCTGTTCCACGACGATCTTGTCGATGTCGTCCTGCTTCTCGAGCGTTCCGCGGAAGACCCTGATGGCGAACTCGCGGATGTTGGGGCGAACACGCTGGATATCCTCGAACGTCTCGATGATGTCGTCGGGCTCGTTTCCGGCCACGTCGTGCTGGAAGAGCATCTGGAGTGCGAGTTCTCGTGCCTTGCGTCGGGCGCCCATGTCGATTGCTCCGGAGCCTTACGCGAGCCTGCGGAAGAGGTTCGCCATTTCGATCGCCGCGAGCGCGGCTTCCCAGCCCTTGTTGCTCCCCTTGAGCGTCCGGGCGACCGCCTGCTCCATGGTATTGCAGGTGATCACCCCAAAGCTCACGGGAACTCCCAGATCATCCGCGACGCGTGAGAGGTCGCTGGTGACCTGCGCGGAGATGAACTCGAAGTGGGGCGTTTCCCCACGGATCAGCGCGCCCAGAGTGACGATCGCGTCGAGTCCGCCGCGCCTGCCGAGTTTCGCCACGGTCTGGGGAATCTCGAACGCGCCGGGAACGCGGTAGATCGAAACGTCGTCAGGTCTGGCGCCGTGGCGGCCGAGACAGTCCGCGGCCCCTTCGACGAGCGCCGAGACGATCTCGTCGTTGAAGCGGCTGGCGACGATGGCGAAGCGGAGGCCTTCCGCCGCCATCTCTCCTTCGATCGTCTTGAAAAGATCGGTCACGGGAGGCGCATTATAGTCGGAACTTCCCCTCAGCGTCCCGCGACCGTCATGACGGTCTCCGACTCGTCTCCGTCCTTCGCGCGGAAGTGCGAGACGATCCCCTGGTGGATCGCGGCCGCGATCTCCTCGCGGTTCTTCTGTGTCTGGATCTGCGCGCGATCTTCGGCGTTTCCAAGGTTGCAGATCTCGAGCAGGACCCGGGTCGGAACCTTGTTGTAACGGATGACCGCGGGCACCCACTCGCGCCCGTTGCGGACGACGTTGTCGCGAACCGGATTGAAGGGGTGGACTTCGAGCCCCGCGGCGCCGAAGGACCCGATGATCGATTCGGCCAACTCGGTGGAGAGCCCTTCTGCGTAGAGCGCGTCCTCTTTCGAGTGCGTGACCACGGGATTCTCCTTGACCTCGGCGCGCGCCAGATAGACCGCTCCGGACTTCTGGAACGTCCCCTTCACGAACCGCTCCCCGGGAACGTACGCCATCGATCCGCGTATCGAGGGATGCAGAGAATCCGCATGAATCGAGAGAAAGACGACCTTCTCAGGCCGCGCGCTCTTCGACACCTTTCGGAAGACCGAGTTCGCCAGGTACCAGCGCAGATTCACCCCGACGACGGAGTCTTCCAGCGGATAGACCGGCGTGGTCATGACCTGGTGGTCGGTCACGTTCTTCAGCTTGTCGCGATTCTGGATCTTGCAGCCCGTCGAAGCCGAGCGGGTCGTGACATAGACCTTCGCGCCGCTCGTCTCCTCGAGGCGCTTCCTCAGACGGCAGACGACGTCGTACACGTAGCTCGATTCCCAGATCCCCTTGTGCTCCGTACCGACGTCTCGACCGCCGTGGCCGGGATCGAGAATCACGTACACGCCCTCGAGGTTCTTCGCCTCGACTCGCGGGGTTCGTTTTGCGCTTTCCCTGCGCGCGCGCTCCTTGTCGACGCGCCGCGGATCGTCGATCGGACGATACTCCGGAAGCAGCAGATCAAGCGGAATCCTGACGTCGTATCCGACCGGAAGCTTCGAGACGTCGCCGATCCCGTTGAACGCGACGAGTTGATCGACGACTTCGTTGACGTCTCTGGCAAAGATGCGTCCGGTGAATCGAATGACCACCGACGAGTAGAGCGCCTCGCCTTTCTTCAGCCGATATGTCGCGTACGGCCGCTCTCCCGTTCGCACGTACCGCAGCGACGCGGGCTCGAGCCGTCTCGCCACCGCCAGTGCGACGGACGCAGGCGGGACAGACACGATGTTCGATTCCACGGGAGCGATCGGCGGGTCGTCTTCGGCAGTTGCCGGCACCTCCGCTTTCGCGGCCCTGGTCGGCCCGCTCCAGAGAAAGGCCTCGCTGAGCAGCCCTGCCGGGACGAGAATCACCTCACCGGGCTTCGTCGACAACTGCTGTCGCCCGTTCACCGCGCGGATCGATGCGTAGTTCGCGCCGTCTCCCGTGAACCACTCCGCGATGTTCCAGAGGGGCTCGCCTTCGACCGTGTTGCCCGTCGTGACGCGGTGCAGCCATCCCGACTCGGTCGCGTGGTCGTGCGGGAAAAGCGCCGCCATCGTGGCGCGCTGGAGCTTCGGCTTCACGAGACCGAACGGAACGCGCACCTTGCGGTCGCGCAACAGCTTCGGACCGGTGCCGTTGAACTCCGCGAGTGCCTTCCAGTTCGCGCCGTCGCCCGTGATTCGCAGAGCGAGCTTCGACCACGCCTCAGACGGCTTCGGCTGGACACGCAACTCGATTTGAAGCTCGGAGGTGACCACGGCCTCGACACCAGGATCGACGGAGGCCTTCAGGCGCGGGGATGCTGCGCCCGCCGAAACGGACAACAGCAAAAACACGAAGAGACAACTCAGTTTCCGCACCCGCCACACCCTCACAAGTCGAAATTCTACAACATGTTGACTAGCAGACCAATTTCTCCGTCAGAAACCGGGAGCAACGCGGGAGGAACAAACCTCCTTTTCGATCGCGCGCGCGGCCTGCAGCAGAAGTGATTCGGAGAAGGGCGCGCCCAGAAACTGGAGCCCGATTGGAAGCCCTGCGGCGGACTGACCGGCCGGAACGGAGACGGCGGGGATGCCTGCAAGATTCGCCGGAGCAGTGAAGACGTCGGAGAGATACATCGCCAGCGGATCGTCGAGCTTCTCGCCCTTCCTGAAAGCCACCGAAGGCGTGGTCGGCATGGCGATGAGATCGACCGCTGCAAATGCCCGCAGAAACTCCGCCGAGATCGCACTGCGAACCTGCTGCGCTCGCCCGTAATACGCATCGTAATAGCCCGACGAGAGCGCGAATGTGCCCAGCATGATCCGCCGCTTCACCTCGTCGCCAAACCCTTCCGAGCGCGAGCGGAGCCACGTCTCGCGAAGCGAATGATCCCCGGCGGCCCGGCGTCCGTAACGGATGCCGTCGAATCGGGCCAGGTTCGCGCTCGCCTCCGCGTTCGCAATGATGTAGTAGACGGCGATCGAGAGCCCGAGCGAGGGAAGCTTCACCCCTTCGACCGAGGCGCCGAGAGAACGCAGCGCGTCGAGCGAACGCTCGAAACTCGAGCGCATCTCGTCGTCGAGGCTCTCCCACGTTCCGTCGACCACACCGACACGCACCCCGCCGAGCCCGCGGTCCAGCTCGAGCTCGTAGTCGGGCACCCGCTCGAGGCTGGTCGTCGCATCGAGCGGGTCGTGCCCCGCGATCGCTCCCAACACCCGAGAGCAGTCGCGCGCCGAGCGCGCGAAGACTCCGATCTGATCCAGCGACGACGCGAACGCCACGAGCCCCGAACGGCTTATCCGTCCGTATGTCGGCTTCAGGCCGATCACGCCGCAAAAAGAAGCTGGCTGCCGCACCGACCCACCGGTATCCGAACCGAGCGCGAACGGCACGAGGCCGGCAGCCACCGCTGCGGCCGATCCGCCCGAAGACCCGCCGGGCACGCGCGTGGCGTCCCAGGGATTCGAAGTCGGGCCGAACACCGAATGCTCGGTCGACGAGCCCATCGCGAACTCGTCGAGGTTGGTTTTTCCCGCGACCCAGGCGCCTTCCGCGAGGAGGCGCGAGATCACCGTCGCGTCGGTCGGCGAGCGGTAGCCCTCGAGAATGCGCGAGGCGCACGTCGTCAGCGTGCCGCGCGTCGAGATGTTGTCCTTGGCGGCGAATGGCACTCCTGCAAGGCGACCACGCCGCGAGCTCCGCGCGAAGCCTTCCCGCGCTTCCCGCGGATCAAAGTGTACGAATGCGCCGATCTCCGCGTTGCGCTCCCCGATGCGGCCGACGACGTCGTCGCAGAGCGCCTCGGCAGGGAGCGATCCGTCCGCGACGGCCGCGCTGATCGACTCCGCGCTTCGCGCCCCCGCCGGGAGTCCCTCACTCACCGCCGATCACCCTGGGAACGACGAAGTGTCCCCGCTCGAAACGCGGGGCGGCGCGCTCGACATCGGAGGCGGGCAGCGACTCGTGAGGCTCGTCCGCGCGAACGCGGCCCTCGGCCGAAATCGTCGCATCGGCGTCGCCGGCGCTCTCCGCGCCTCGGACCTGATCGACGTAGTCGAGGATCCGGGACATCTCCACCGCCATGCGTGCCTCACCCTCCGCGTCGAACTCGAGACAGGCGAGTGACGCGACACGACGCACTTCTTCGGTGGAGATCTTCATCGGCGGCAAGCCTGGTGTAGCGTTTCGTTCATTCCTTGCCTTTCGTTGCAGCGGAATGCGGACGATCTCGCGAAGCGCCGTCGATCAACCCGGCCGATCGTGGTTAACCGAGTTTGCGAAGAGCGTCGATGATCTCGCTCTCATCGGGAAAGCGCCCCTCGTCGTGCTTCGAGAAAACCCGGTGGTCTCCCGCGAACACGTCGAAGATGCCACCGCTCCCGCGAATCAGCTTCGAATCGAATCCGAGCTGCGTCTTGATCTCGGCCGCCAGACTGGAGGCCCTGGGGAGATAGTTTCAGACGCCGCAGTAGTGGATGACGATCTTCATTTCGGCTCGCTCGCCCGGATCAGGACGGCAGTGATGTTGTCGTATCCGCCCCGCTCGTTCGCGCAGTCGATGAGCTTCTGGCAAGCGTCCTCGAGGTCGTCCTTGGCCTCGAGAACGATTCTGAGGATCTCGGGCTCGGGCACCATGCCGGTGAGGCCGTCGGAGCAAAGGATGAAGGTGTCTCCCGCGCGGAGATCGATCTCGGACGCGTCGGGGACGACCGTGAGGGCTCCGCCCAGGGCTCGGGTAATCACGTTGCGAAGGGGATGGCGCTCCGCTTCGTCGGCACTGAGCATCCCGGCCTGCACCTGCTCGAATACCCAGGAGTGGTCGTCGGTGATCCGTTCGATCGCCCCGTTACGAATGAGGTAGGCGCGAGAGTCGCCGACGTGCGCGACCGAGATCGAGTTGCCGTCGATCAGGGACGCGACGACGGTTGTCCCCATGCCCCGGAGCCTGCTGTCCTTGCGCATCGCCTCGAGCACGCGCGTGTTCGCGAGTTTGAGGGCCGCCATGAGCCTGTTGGTAGCCCGCGTCAACGACTCGTCGTACGCGTACGGCCAGGTGCCGTCGTCCTGCTCGGTGTGTGCGACGAACTCGACGACCGACTCGGCGGCAATCCTGGACGCGATCTCGCCCGCGGCATGTCCACCCATCCCGTCCGCCACCAGAAACAGGCGCCCAGCCTCATCAACGCGGAACGCGTCCTCGTTGTGCTGGCGCTGCCTGCCTACATGACTGAGACCGCACGCCTTTACATCCATCCGTCCTACCTTCGAGGGTCCGATCTTCGTACCTTACTTTTTAGCCCTGGCCTGCCGAATCTCGGCGAGAGCAGCCTCAATCTCGGAGTTTCCCTGATCCCATTTTAGGGCCTCTTCGAAGTATCGCTCAGCTTTTGCGAAAAGACCTACCTTACGACAGAGGCCACCGGCGTCTTTCAGGTATGTGGGATTGTACGGCTCTTTCTGGACCGCGCTCTCGATCGCCTGGACCGCCTGGCGCAACATCGACGGGACGCGCGAAGCCGCGAGCGAGAGGTAGTGAAACGCCTTGGCGTCGTCGGGGTTGTGCTTGACCGCCATGTCGAAGTTCTCGATGGCGACCGGGAAATCGCCGGCCTTGTACGCCTTCACCCCGTTCGCGACGTAGATCTTCGCCACTTCCTTGGGATCCGACACTGCGCGTGCGCCCACCCCGCCCGAGAGTTCGTTGTCATGCGCCTTCCGTCTCTGCGGATTGGTCAGCACGTTCATCGCCTCGGTGAGAACCTGAAACTTCTTCTCCGAGTCGGCCTTGTCCGGCCCGCGGTAGCGATCCGGGTGGTTCTCACGAGCGAGCTTTCGAAAGCGATCGCGGATGTCGCTTTCGCTCGCGCTCCGTTCGACGCCGAGAATTTCGTAGTAGTTGACCCGCATCGCGACCCTAGTGTTTGGCCTTCGCCTGCATGAGCTTCCGGGCGTGGCTCCTGATGATTTCCGATACGTCCTTGCTCGTGCTCAGGAACTTGAGATCCTTAGAGGTTAGTCGACCAACGAGGTTGAGAGCAATCCCGGCGGGGGTCTTCGGATTCTTCACGAGGTTGTGAACGATCGCGTACTTGCTCTGGTACTCCCGCTTCGTGCCGATGATTCGAAGCACCTCGTCCTCGACGTTGCGCATCGCGGCGTACGCCTCGATCTCGGTCTCGGTGATACGGGGGCTCCGGACGACGGCCGTGCAGACGAGCCTGTTCCGATCGCGGACCAGGATGGTCCGCTCGCTCTTCCCGCCTTTGTACGCCGCCTGCACCCGTTCCGCGACGTTCATGTTGGAGATCTTCGTGAAGACCGAGAAGTTATCGGGACTCGCGGTCGCGGCCTCCATCGGCGGCAGGGTATCCTCCGGTTGCGGCTCCGTTTCGGCCTTCTCCAGAAGATCCGCGATCGGATCCAGGTCGAGATCGTTCTCGATGTCCAGGCCTTCGATCAGTTCCGCCGCGAGCGCCCTGCGGGCCTGTTTGTCGAAGAACTCTTCGCGCGTCTCCATGACGCGACGCCTGACGTCGGGAGTGATGCTCGGATTCTCGAGCAGCGCGTCGAGGATGGCGGGACTGCGGATGATCCGCTCCTGGTTGGTGACGATGATCTCCTGGATCCCGGGCTGCGCCGTGCGCGCCAGCCGCTCGAACGTCTCATCCGAAACGGCGCGGCTTCGCACGATGGCCTCGAGAACCATGCCGTCCTGGACGGCCGCGGCGAGAGCGTCCAGGAGCGGTGCAGTCGCCAGCGCGGAACTGCAGAACGCGGCCACGACGCGCGGGATCATCTCGCTGAGCGACGCTCGGGCCGAGGACGCGAGCTCCGCGTCATCGAGCGTCGTCAGGAACGCGAGCACTGCGACGAGATCGTCCTGCGGCAGCGGCAAGAGCCCCTGAGCCGCGAACATCATGAAGTCGCGGGGAAGCTCGCCTCGCGTCATGCGCTCCATCAGGAGCGCTGCGTTCAGTGCCGGGGCTTCGCTCATGGCGTCGCCGTCGTCGCGGTCGCAGCCGCGAATCCCTTCAACGTCTCCCAGTCGAGGCTGAAGCCGCGCACGACCTTTCCGCGCGGCCCAATTGCCGGCACCGCGTGCCCGTTCAACGTGAGCTCCAGCCCTCCCGCGTTGCCGACGACCTCGAATCGAATCTCGTTCTCCGCCTCCAGCTTCCTGGTCTCGCCGGCCCGAAGAACCTGATTCAATGCCGGCTGTCCATCCACCTGGAGAATCACCCACGTGTCTTCCAGCACTTTCACGTCGAGCGCGAGCATGTCAGGGGACGACGCGGGGGCGGTGGAACTGACGACCGGCTCTGTGGGAACGATCGGCGCCACCGCGGGTGCGACCGTCGCGGTCGGTACCGGCGTCTCCGGCCGGCGACTCTCGCCCTCTCGCGTGCCGAGCCACCACATCACCGCGGCGAACACCACGAGCAGCACGGCGAACGCCGACAGGTTTCTGTCGATCCGGATGAAGGGCAGCCCCTCGGGTTTTTTCGTCTTGTCGGGAGTCACAGGGGTGGCGGACGTCTCGGGCGGCGCGCCGATGACCTGCGAGTAGCGCGACGCCATGTCCTCGGAGTTCAAGCCGATGTAGCGCGCATACTCCCGGACGAACCCGCGGGTGAAGACCGGCGCCGGAAGTGACGGGAAGTCATCCTGCTCGAGCGCCTCGAGATAGCGCTTGCTGATCTTCGTCGCGTCAGCGATTTCTTTCAGGCTGACGCCGCGAATCTCCCGCTGCTTGCGCAACTCTGCGCCGAGCGATTCCCCGTGCTGGGCCGACTCCTGTACCGGCTCACTCATTCGCTCCGTCATTGTAGCCAATTCCGTCGCTGCCGGACTCGTCCTCCGCGTTCACTTCGGGCCTGCGAGGCAGATTCCTGTCGAGCGCCTCGATGCAGCGTCGGAGATAGACCGAAGTCGCCGGGTGCCGGTAGAGGCCATCTCTGTCGTTCCGCCGAAGGAATCTCAACTGTGACGCGGCGACCGCGCGGGGAGCCGCTGCGCTGAAAGCGATTGCACGGCGGATCGCGTAGCGGAACCCCCACTTCGTGTGTCCTGCGACCAGGCGCAGATGCTCCGCAGAGGCGCGGTCCGACTGGACGAACGCCACGAGATCGTCCTCGCGCAGGCGCGGGTTGTTCAGCAG
This sequence comes from Thermoanaerobaculia bacterium, assembly GCA_051305935.1. Taxonomy (GTDB): domain Bacteria; phylum Acidobacteriota; class Thermoanaerobaculia; order Gp7-AA8; family Gp7-AA8; genus JACPDH01. Next base: position 7,875 of record JBPPMG010000008.1, on the reverse strand, counting down.
TGCGGTAAACACCCGTACGTCGGGATCGACCATCAGGGCCATCCCGACATCCCGGCTGCAGCATTTCGCCGTCGAGATCCGCTCTCCCAGCGCCCGCTTCGCGAGCGCGGACAGAAGTTGCGAGTCGATCGCTCTCCGGATCGGAGGAAGCACCTGCACGTCGGTCGAGTGTCGAACCAGGTCGATCCAATAGAGATGGCGGACGAACTTCAGCGCGAGGTGCTGGGGCGTGGCACGGCAGGTTACCAGCCTCTGCTTGACCTCGTAATAGGACGCGAGGCGCGAGTTCCCCGCGATCGCCACACAAACAGACGCCGGGCAGAACGCATTCGAGAGGACGGCGATCGCCTCGTCCTCGCCGAGCGTCACGAGATTCGCGGCGACAAATGCCCCGAGATCCTCTCCACTCATCGCGCGGATCGCGAAAATTCCGGACTTCCCGTCCCTGCTGCTCACCGATGGAGTCTCACGCTCATGCTCGTCCCGCAACGCTTCCTCGCACATCATCGATCCAACCCGCCGGATTTGCACCTGGAGCCCGTCACGCCACGTATACTTTCGCGGCACGCGTCATGGCGAAAGCGAAGAGACCCGACCCGCGAACACCGGCAGCCTCGCTCGAGGGCGTGACCCTCGCGATCCTGAAATGGGGCGTGTTCCTCTCGCTCGTCGTCATCTCACCCGCAGGTCGCGAGACCTTCCGAATCCCCAAAGACCTTCTGTTGCGCGCCGAGGGGGTGCTGCTTCTCGCCGTCGCCGCGGTCGGCCTGGCCGCGGGAGCGCTCTCGCTGCGAAGGGTTCCGTGGAAGTCGCCCGCGGTGGTTCTCTCCGCGCTCGCCGTCGGCTGGGCGACCGCGACGGCGCTCGCCTCGACCAATCAGCCGCTGAGCGCGTTCTCGCTCCTGGCCATCATCCCGGCCACCGTCATCTTCCTCGCGACCTTTCTCGTCGCACGCGGGCGGGGACTCGAGTTGCTCACGCCCCTCATGTGGGCAGGAGCGCTGAACTGCATCCTCTACCTCTCGCAGCTTCTCGGCATCTTCAATCCGATCCAGTTCACGGCGGCGTTCCGCGGGCACAATGCCGCGACCGGATTCCTGGGCAACGCCAACGACGTCGGGAGCGCGCTCCTTCCGATCGCGATCGCGGCGGTGGCGAAGGCGTTCGCCGACTCGGAGCACAAGCTGAGGAACTGGCTCGTGGCGGGGCTCCTCACGCTGACCGTATTCGTCTCGGTGTCGATCGCGGCAATCGGCGCGCTCGTCGTCGCCCTCGTCGCGATGACACTGCTGCTCGACTGGAGGAAGACCGTCGTCGTTCTCCTCGCGCTCGCGATCGTCGGCACGATCGCCGCGGCTTCTTACAAGCCTTTCCGGTTCCGCGTGGACGACATCGTGAAGGCGACGAGAGAGGGAAGCTTCGATCGACTTCTGAGCGGACGGCTCGCGTCCTTCTCCTCGGCGATCAACATGCTGCGTGATCACCCGCTGACGGGAACCGGCCCTGGAACCTTCGGCTGGAACTACATGCCGTACAAGATCGAAGTGACGGATGCGAATCCGGAACCGTTTCGCCGCACCGCGGCTGCGAGCTTCAACTTCGACGAGGTTCACAACGACCATCTCGAGATCCTCGCGGAGACAGGCGTCCCCGGGTATGCGGTCTTCCTCGCCGCGCTCGCCTGGCTCGCGCTCGGCTCGGTTCGGAGGCGCAGCGGGGATGACGCCGCGGAGCACGGTCCGACAGAGACGTGGGCTCGGCTCGCGTCACTCCCCCTGGCCTCGGGCCTTGCCGTGCTCGCGCTCGCCCAGTATCCGCTGCAGCTCGCCTCCGCGACGTCCGTCACGCTCTTCGTGGCCGCGCTCGCCGTCGCCTGGCGCCCGTCGTCGGAACCGGATGCGGAGGAGCCCGGGAACGTTCCCCGCGCGCGGCTCGGAACGGCGCCGATGATCGCGATCGCGGTCATGCTTTCGATCGTGCCGATCTGGTTCCTCGCCTGGATTCCCTGGCGCTGCAACAAGACGACGAAGGCGATGGAAGTTGCGATGACCGAGGCCCTTCGCGGAAACCCGCAGGCGCGCGCGTTCCTCGCGGCGAACCTCGAGAGCGCCGAGCGATGCCGCCGGCATGTGCCTTACGATCAGTCGCTGAACGTCGCCGTCGCGTCGGCATACTCGATGACGGGACGCCCGACCGAGGCGCTCGCCGTCTACGAGGACGCGCTCCGCTACGATCGCCGCCCCGAGATCTACTTCAACATCGGCGGCGTCTACTTGAAGACCGGATACTCCGAGAAGGCGTTCGAGAACTTCGTGACCGCGGCGCGCTTCAACCCGAGCCTCGCCGACCGGATCAGCGGCGACGCGATGAAGGGCCGCGTGAAGTACGAGCTCTCGCGACGCGCGCAGCAGTAGCCCGGACTATTCATGAGCGCTCGTCGCGAGGAGGGCGAGAGGCGCGTGGATACAAGGCGCGCGACGGTTCGGCGACGAAGGCGTAGCCGAGCACTACGTCGAGGAGACGGACCGAGCGCAACGCAGTAGACGCGCGGCTATCGCCCTCCACAGCAGAGTCCTCATGAATAGTCCGGGCTCGCGCGTCAGGCTGCGGTCCCGCGCCGGCGCTCGGCCGCGCTGATCGCAAGCGCGACTCCGCCGTGCACGAGCACGATCGCGACGAGGAGCCCGACATGCCCGGCATCGGTCATGCGATCCCAGCCGAGCGCGCCCGCCGCGCATCCGGCCGCGAGCGCTCCCCATAGCGAGGAGACCGCCGTGTGGCTCCAGCCCAGAGCCGCCAGGCGCTGGTACATGTGCGAGCGGTGCGCCGAGAGCAGACGCTCGCGCCTGCGGGCACGGCGCACGAGTGTGAGGCCCGTGTCGAAGAGGAAGGGAAACAGGGGCAGCATCGCCGCGAGAAATGACACGTCCCACCACGCGAGGCGCAGAGCGAGGACGCCGAACAGAAATCCGAGCATGCCGCTGCCGACGTCGCCCATGAAAATGCTCCCGCCGGCGTTCCAGACGAGAAAACCCGCGGCCGCCCCGGCGATGGCGAGCGCGAGCGTCGTCCCCGCCGCGTCGCCGGCGCGCGCGGTGAGCGCGCCGTAGGCGGCGCCGCAGACGATCGCCTCGATCGACGCCATCCCGTTGATTCCGTCCATGAAGTTGTAGGCATTCGTCACCCCGACGATCCAGAAGAGCGTGATCGGGATCGCGAGGATCGAAAGCTCGAGCCAGCCGTGGAACGGGATCTTCAGCCGCTCGAGCGTCACGTCGGCGAGAAACGTGGTCGCCAGGGCGGTGAGCACGTGGACGGCAAGCTTCGGTTTGGCGGGCAGCGTGCGGAAGTCGTCGACCAGTCCGAGCAGCGCAATGATCGCCCCCCACGCGAGCACGAAGAGGAGCCGCGCATCGCGCCACTCGCCGAAGATCGCGAGCGCGGTGACGACGCCCGCGATGATCGCGACCCCACCGCTGCGAGGCGTCGGCCTCACGTGCGAGCTTCGCTCGTTCGGCACGTCGAGAAGCTCGTGCCGATGGCTCAACGACCGAAGCGCCGGCGTGAGCGCGAACGCCACGGCAAGTCCGACGAGCGCGGGCCCGATCAGCGTCGTCATCCGCGGCGCGCTCTCATCTCGCGGTACCACGCCGCCGTCGCGGCGAGGCCTTCGTCGACCGTGAACGGAGGCCGCCAGGCCGCCTCCGCGCGAAACGCCGAGTCGTCGACGCGGAGCGGATCGAACAGCCGCCCCATCGCAGCTTTCCGGCCAACGGTCGCCGCCGCACCCGCAACGATGGCTCTCGGTATCGAGAGCAGCCTGCTCCGGACGCCTAGCGAGGAGGCGAGACGGCGCGCGAGGTCGGGGGCCGTCATGTCTTCGCCGTCGCGCACCAGGTACGCCCGACCCGACGGAAGATCGCCGGTCATGCAGCGCTCCATCGCGTCGACGAGATTCCAGACGAAGATCATGCTTCGCGCACCCGTCGCGGCCCCGATCGGCAACGGCCTCTCGCGCGCGACCGCGTCGAGAAGCCGGAGAAAGTTCCCGCCGACGCGCGGACCGTAGACGAGCGGTGGCCGCAGCGCGACGAACTGCACCCCCGACTCCCGAAGCACCTCCTCCGCTGCGAGCTTCGACTTCGCGTAGTCGTCGTGCGGCGCGGGCTCGTCGCTTTCGCGATACGGCCGCCGCGCCTCTCCCTCGCCGTGTACCTTGACCGTGCTGAGGTAGACGATTCGCGCCCCCTTGCGCGCCGCCTCGATGGCGAGCTTTCGGGTCGCGGTCACGTTCACCCGCCGAAAATGCCCGGCGTCGTCCGGATCGGCCTTCATCCGGTGCACGTGCGCCGCGAGATGGAACACGACGGCGCCCTCCGGAACGAAGCTCCAGTCGGTGTCGGGCCCGATCTCTCCGGTCTCCACGACCTTCACTCCCTCGGGCCACGGCGCCTCGATGCGTCTCGTCGTGACGGTCAACTCGTGATCCTCGCCGAGAAGGCGCCGGCAGAGATGGCCTCCGACGAATCCTCCCGCGCCCGTGACGACGATTCTCATGCGAGCAACTCTCCGTAAATCGATAGTGTCTGGTCGACCACGCGGGAAAGGGCGAAACGCTCGAGCACCATCGCGCGGCCTCGGCGGCCCATCGCGCGGCTCAGCGGCTCGTCGCGGAGCAGTCGCGTGATCGCCTTCGCAAGCTCGCGTCCCTCGTCGCGCACCGGGACGAGGAGGCCGCTTCGTTCGTGCTCCACCACGTCGCGGCATCCCGGAACGTCGGTCGTGACGGCAGGCAGGCCGCACGCGGCGGCCTCGATCAGGACCTTCGGCATCCCTTCCCGGTATGACGGAAGGACGACCACATCGGATTCGGCGTAGACCGCGGGCATGTCGTCGCGGCGTCCCTGCCACTCGACCGCCCCTTCGGTCGCCCAGCGGGAAAGCTGTTCCTGCGGGATGCTCGCGGGGTTGTCGGGATCGGGCTCGCCGACGAGCACGAAGCGCGCCGGCACGTCGTCCGCGCGAAGCATGCGCGCCGCGTCGACGAACTCCGCGACTCCCTTCGTGTAGAGCATGCGGGACGGTAGCACGACGACCGGCGGGTTGCCGCGAGGCCGGTCCGAGGGATGGAACAAGTCAGGATCGACACCCGATCCCGGCACGATCACCGTCTCGCCGGGCGAGAGGATCCCCCGATCGACGAACGCCGCGCGATCGTCCTCGTTCTGGAAGATCACGCGCATATTCCGATGGCGCAGCACGGCCTTGAACCCGAGGCGAACGGTCCCGCGCAGAAGGCGGTGGAACAGGTCGTCGGCGAGCGAGAGGTGACCGAGCCCGGCGAGCGCGTTGACGACCGCCGGAACTCCGGTGATCCGCGCCGCCGCGGTGCCGTAGAGCACCGGTTTGGTCGTCACGTGATGGACGAGGGCGGGGCGAAGCGTCCGGTAGAGGGAAGCGAGATCCGAGACCGCGCGCAACTCGGCGAGCGGGTTGGTGCCCGAGCGCGTGAGGCGCACCGCGTGCCACGAGAGGCCGCTCGCTTCGATCGCCGGAACGTGCTTGCTCTGCGGCGTCGCGATGTGCACGTCATACCCCGCCTCCCGGGCGGCGACCGCCAGCGACAGCCGGTGCGTCAGGAAGAACCCCGCGTGGTTCACGACCATCAGGACGCGTCGCGTCATCAGCTCCCGCTCCCGCGGGAAAACGAGCTCGCCGTCATCGCGCGGCAAGCATAACGCAACGGCGACGTGCCTCCGCCGCCGGCCCGCGCCGTCTTATACTTGTCGGCGGAGGTGTCGCGATGAACTGCCCCAGGGATGGTGCCGCACTCGGTGACAAGGAGCTTAACGGCGCGATGGTCGCGCATTGCGACACGTGCGGCGGGATGTTTCTCGAGCCCGGAGAGTTGAACCGCATCGCGGGGCCGACCCAGGGCGACCTGGAGTACTCGACCGTCGATCTCGACGGCTTCCAGCACGAGGACGAATACGGCCCGATCGTCTGCCCCAAGACCGCGGGCCACAGCATGAAGAAGGTCGAGTTCAACATTCTGAGCAACATCATCCTGGACTACTGCGACGAATGCGGCGGCTTCTGGATCGACGGCCGCGAGCTCATGCGGATCCGCGAGGAAGTGGGCGAGTATAACGAGGCGGAGAAGGACGGCGTCGAGCCCTGGACCGTGCGGCTCTCGCAGTTCTTCTGGGGACTGCCGTTCCCGCACTGACGCCGTGAAGTAAGAACCGGAGAGTGCGAAGCTCTCTGGTCTCCGGGCCGGGCCGAGCGTCTGCACAGAACCCGAAATGCCGAATGATGAATGAAGAAGTACCCACGTGACGCGGGCCTTCACTTCTTCATTCTCCATTCCTCATTCGACATTCGTCATTTCGGTTTCCCAGATAGGTGTTAACAGTGGAGTTTCGAATCGGGAACCCCGCGAGGCCCCTCTCCGCGTCGTCAGACGCGGTAGTACCCCCGATACCACTCCACGAAGCGGCCGATCCCCTCGTCGACCGTAGTCGCGGGGCTGAAGCCGACGTCGGCCATCAGGTCGGCGACGTCGGCCCAGGTCGCGGGCACGTCGCCCGGCTGGATCGGCAGGAGGTTGAGGTTCGCCTTCACGCCGAGCTTCTTCTCGAGGACGGCGATGAACTCGAGGAGCTCGACCGGCGAGTGGTTGCCGATGTTGTAGAGCCGGTAAGGCGCCGAGCTCGTGCCGGGGTCGGGGTCGTCGCTCCGCCACGACGGGTTAGGCGTCGCCGGCTTGTCGATCGTCCGGACGACTCCCTCGACGATGTCGTCGATGAAGGTGAAGTCGCGCTGCATCATCCCGCGGTTGTAAACGTCGATCGGCTGGCCCGCGAGGATCGCCTTCGTGAAGAGAAAGAGCGCCATGTCGGGCCGGCCCCACGGGCCGTAGACCGTGAAGAAGCGGAGGCCGGTCGTCGGAATCGCGAAGAGGTGGCTGTAGGTGTGCGCCATCAGCTCGTTCGCCTTCTTGCTCGCGGCGTAGAGGCTCACGGGGTGGTCGACGTTGTCATGGACCGAGAACGGCATCTTCGTGTTCGCGCCGTAGACCGAGCTCGACGAGGCGTAGACGAGGTGCTTCACCGGGTTGTGGCGGCATCCCTCGAGGATGTTCGTGAAGCCGAGAAGGTTCGCCTGAACGTAGGCGTACGGGTTCTTGAGGGAGTAGCGCACGCCCGCCTGCGCGGCCAGATTGACGACCACGTCGGGCTTCACGTCGGAGAAGAGCGCCGCCATCGCGTCGGTGTCGGCAATGTCGAGCTTCCGGAAGGTGAAGCCGTCGCGACCGTCGATCTGCCCGAGCCGGGCCTCCTTGAGGCCGACGTCGTAGTAGTCGTTCATGTTGTCGACGCCGATCACCTCGTCGCCGCGATCGAGCAGCCGCCGCGAAAGGTGAAAACCGATGAAGCCGGCCGCGCCGGTGACGAGAATCCGCTTGCTCATCAAAGCCTCCAGAAAGGCGGCGGAATGTTACACCAGGATTGGACGCGCCTCGCTCGTCGCGGGTCACGCTCGAACGGGCGCGAGGAACGAAGCTCCCCGCGATCACGTCCAACCCTCGCATCGGGACTGACAACGCGATGCCTTGCCATCATAATCTCCAGTCGGCCTTGACCGACCAACAGAACAGCGGCGAGACGAGCGCGGCGCGCGAGCACGGGCCGGTCCGGCGCATCTTTCGCGGAATCCTCGCCGTCGGCAGCGTCACGCTCTTCGTCAAGCTGGCCGTCGCCGCCAAGGAGCTGTTCATCGCCTCGCGCTTCGGCGTGAGCGACGCACTCGACGCGTTCCTGATCGCCTACATGCTCCCCGCGTTTTCCGTCGCCGTGCTCGGCGGCGCGTTTC
>JBPPMG010000004.1:0-4480 GCA_051305935.1 Thermoanaerobaculia bacterium | reverse complement strand
CGTGGTGCTTGCGCCAGACGTCGAGCCACTCCACGAGGAGCTTCGGCGGAACCTCGGTGAGGACCTGGTGCTGGAACTGCGTCGAGCCCTTGCCCATCGCCTTCGTCGTCGCCGTCCTGCCGGACGACGCGGCGAGCGCGCCGTCACCGCGCGGCCCGCCGACGAGCGTCTGCGGCGTCCGGTACGGCGACTCGAGCAGTCGGAACTTTCGCTGCAGCCGCGCGAGCGCGAGCATGCCGTCCTGTCTCAGCGCCGTCGCAAACTCCTCCGCCGCGAGGCCGTCGAGCTGGTGCCCGCCGTAGGTGATGAAGTTGAAGACGAAGCCCATCTTCCCGAGCTCTTCGGGGAACTTCCGCATGTCGTCGTCGGTCATCCCCGTCGAGTCCCAGTTGAACGACGGCGAGAGGTTGTACGCCATCATCTTGTCGGGGAACTTCGCGTGGATCGCCTCGGCGAATTCGTGCGCTTCCTTCAGGTTCGCGGTCGCCGTCTCCATCCAGAGGATGTCGCAGAACGGTGCCGCGGCGAGCGACTTCGCGATCGCGAACTCGATTCCGCCTCGCACCTGGTAGTAGCCCTCGGTCGTCTTCGCGTGCTCGCAGTCCCAGACGAGGTTCACGCCTAACGCCTTCGCCTGCTTCCGCGCGGCGTAGAGCGACGCGGTCTTCGCGAAGTCGCGCCACTGGTCGACGCTCATCTCGAGCTGCTCTCCCTCGCCCGCCCTGAACTCGAGAACCTTCGCGACCGCATCGCCATAGGTCTCGAGCCCCGCCTCGTTTTCCCAGATCTCGAGCATCTTCCCGGACACGGCGTCGAAGGCCGATTCGGCGTGCATCTCTGGATTCTTCTTCAGCGGAGCGATCACTTCCGCAAGCTGCGCAGCGAGTCCGGTACGGTCGAGCCACGCATCGGCCGCCGCGAGCTCGTCGTCACTCATCGCATAGAGGAGATGTCCGTTGAGCTCCGTCACGCCCGACGCGTGGAAGCGCCGCATGAGCGCCAGGAATGCCGCTTTGTAGGTCGGCAGCCCGACGTTCGTCGCACCGAGGATGAAGGGATGGTCGCGCTCGTCTCCGCGGCTGTCGAGCAGGTTCGCCGCCTCGGCGTCGGTCCGCGCGACGATGATGCCGGGGACATTCATGATGTCGAGCTGGAAGCGCGCGGCGTTGAGCCGCTTGATCTGCTCGTCCGACGGGACGAGAACCTTGCCTCCCTGGTGGCCGCACTTCTTCGTGCCGGGGCGCTGGTCCTCGATGTGGTAGCCGGGGACGCCGACCTCGACGAAGCGCTTGATGAGGTTGCGCACGTGCGGGTCGCCACCGTGGCCCGTGTCGGCGTCGGCGATGATGAAGGGGCGATAGTCGTACGCCGGCGCCGCGGCACGCTGCTTTTCCGTCATGCGCGAGCGGAGATACTGCTGGTTCTTGTCGGCGGTCAGCAGCGCGCGCACGAGCCCTGCCGCCTCGTCGGGAACCTGGCTGAGCGGATAGCTGGCGAGATCGGGGCCGGGATCCTCTTGCTTCGATCCCTTCGCGGAGGTTGCCCACCCACCGAGGTAGATCGCCTCGATGCCAACGCGCTTGAGCGTGCAGGCCTGGCCGGGAGAGTAGGGACCGAAGGTCGTCACGCTCTTGCGCTGGGCGAAGAGCTCGCGCAGGCGGTCGTAGAATGCGGCGGCAGCCTCGCGCGCGACGGTGTAGTCGTTGCCGATCGTGCCGCGCTGCTCGGCGATCTGTCGCGCCGAGTAGAGCCTCGTGATCCCCGCAAAGCGAGGGCTGTCGAAGTACTTCTGAATTGCGGCGATCTGCTGTTCGAACGGGGTCATGGCGTCACTCCTGCGGTCATCGTTGGAAGTCGAGGTTCTCGGTGATCCGGGTTCCGTCTTTGGCGAAGGCGTCGAGGTAGCGCGCGATGCGCTGGCGCGCGGTCGCGAGATCCTGCACGTTGAGGTTGATGTTGAGGAGATCGATGTACCACGGAGGTTTCGTGGCGCTGCGGATGTAGTGCTCGACGATCTCGCAGGCGATCGGCAGCGTCGTCTCCTTGGAGTCGTCGTGGACGTCGCGGTCGCCGGCGCGCCGCAGCTTCGCGAACTCCTCGTCGAGCAGCCGCTCGAAGAGCTCCATCGAGAAGAGGTCGCCGGCCTTCGCGCCGGTCTCGGCATCATCGTCGGTCAGCGTTGCCTTCTTGTGGAGCCATTCCCAGAGGATGCTGAGGCGGATCTCGCCGGTTGCCATGTCCTCCATCAGGTAGAGGACGTCGTCGTTGCCGAAAAAATCGGCAGGCTTGAGCGCGGCCGCCTGGAAGCCCTGCGCGAACGCGTTGCCGTACTGGAGCGCGACGCTCAGCAGGTCGCGCGCGCCGCGAATGGTGCGGGGCGCCGGCTCGAGGAGGGCGAGGCCGGCGGCGTCCTCGTCGGTATGAGTAAGCGGCGGGAACGCGCGGCCGAGCTGGTTCACCTCGCCCGCCTTCTCCCAGACGGGACGGACGATGTGGACCATCTTCCAGTGCGCGACCCATTTGCCGCTCGCCCCTTCGCGCTGTTCGCGCTCGCCGCCGGCGACGGCGCGCTTCATGCCGGCAGTCACTCCTTCGCGCGAGCCGACCGGGATGTTAGGCTCCATCCCTCCCTGCCAGAGCGCGAAGTTGCCAAGGCGGTCGGGCGTGTTCACGGCGCGGCGCACGCGGTCTTCGTAGACGCGCATGTAGCCATAGGTCATCGTGATCGCGTCGATGTTCGGGTTGATGAAGTCGGGATCCCACGAGAGGGCGTCGGAAACGCTGTTGATGTAGTCCCAGCGGCCGGTGTTGTACCCGACGAAGTGGAGGCCGAGAGCGGCGCGGATCTCCATCAGCTGGAAGCACTCCTCGATCTGCTCGATGAGGACGTAGCACTTGATCGTGCCGGCCGGGAGCCCGAGGTGTTTCTCGAGCGCCGAGAGAATCTCGTTCCAGAGCGCGGCTTCCTCGGCGGTCTGGATCTTCGGCAGGTAGAGGACGATCGAGCGTCCCTCGGCGCGGAGCTGCCGGTGGTTGTTGACGACGTAGAGGACCATGTCGACGATCGAGGCGGAGAAGCCGGTGCCGCCGGCCTCGCGGACGTGGCGGTCATCGAGATGGAGGCCGCGGGCGCGGAAGATGCGCGTCGTGAAATCGAGTTGCGCCTTCCAGTCGGCGACGATTTCGCGGCCGAAGAAGCCGCGCGCCCACTGGTTCATCTCGTGGGCGACGTGCTCGGCGACGCCGAGGAATAGCGGATCCTTCGCGAAGGCGAGCTTGAGGTTGCGCTGGTTGTCGAGCGACATGGTCTCGACCTGGCCGAGCGCGTCCTCGCCGTCGAACATCCATCCGTCGGCGCCGGAGAGGAGCGCGTAGGCGACGTTGCGCAGGCCGCTCTTCGGCGATGCGTGCGGTTTCGTCGCGGGCCCGGTTCCCTGGATCCACTGGCGCTGCAGGTCGGGCGGGATCTCGCTCCCGTCGAAATTGCCGTCGCGCGCGTCCTTGACGCGGATGTTGGTGCGCGGGATCAGCGTGTTGGGATCGAGGAACGCTATCCGGCGACGGTTGCCGATCCGGTCGAGCCGCCATGCGGTGCGCCCGGCCATCACCTCGCGCCGGTCGCGATTCAGCGGCGCGAGCGCCTCGAGCGCAGCGAGCGCAGCGGGAGTGTAGACGTCGGGATAGGCGTCGAGGACGCTGGATCGGTAGTCGAGAAGTCGAGTCATCAGGCGGCTCCCGGGCGCGAGAAGCAAGCGCGATCAAGACATCCAGTGGAAAAGACCCGCACATGCTACCGCGCCTCCCCCGGTCGCGGGAAGTTGAGGCTCGCCCAATGGCCTCGAGTCAAGGACGTGGGAGGCCGGCAGCGTGTCATTCCGAGCGGGAGAACGGCGCGTGGCGCCGGTGGAGCGAGGGATGACGGAGTAGCTCTGAGCGGCATCAAGACGGCCCCACGAGTCTGATCAACGGAAGGCCAGGAGGCGGCGCGTAGCGCCGTAGGATCGGTAGCCCCCGACTTCAGTCGGGGGGGCGATGTCGATGAACGAACAAGGCGCCGCGTAGCGCCGCCGGAACTCGTGGTTCGATTGGGGCACGCGGCGCCAGTATCCTGCGCCGCTCCGCGGCGCGGCGTATTGGGTCGCGCTCATTCCCACAGCTGAAGCTGTGGGCTACCGATCCTTCGCCGCTGACGCGGCGGAGTGACCCGCGAGGAAGGCTGTGGGCGGGTTCGCTTAACGCGTCCCTGGCTCAGCTTAGCTCGGCCGACGTGAGGGCCCGAATGATGGTTCATTGGAAGCGGAGCGAGGAATCTGCAAAATGTTTCTTGAAATCTTCCGCAGCAGCGAGTCTGGCGCTCTCGTCGAGGTCGAATCTCTCCGAACGCTCGACCGGTTCCGACTCGCGCACGGGTTGTCCGACGGGAAGTTGGGGTCGCACCTGGAAACTCAACTTCAGGGGGGCGCCTCGCGCCATTAAGTTG
>JBPPMG010000487.1:0-2089 GCA_051305935.1 Thermoanaerobaculia bacterium | reverse complement strand
ACCAGGTCTCTGCGGTCCAACGCACGGTCGGAGTCCCGCCTCCGCTGCCGGTCGTCGTGACGGAACAGCGCACGAAAGCGCTCGGACGCCTTCTCTGTCCCGGAGCGGCGCCGGTGCTGTGCACCACACCTGGGCGCAACCGCAATCAATGCGGAAGCCTGCTGCTCTTCCCCGAACTCGACAACACGGAGGGCGTGAAGACGCTGTTCACGATCACGGATGCGTGCGCACCGGATCTCGCGGCGGCATTGCAGGTCGAGATCGTCTACATCAACCGGACGAACTGCCTCGAGAACAACGCGCGGATCACGCTGACGCCCGGTGACCAGTTCACGTTCGTCACGAAGAGCCTCCTCTCGAACGACATGACCGGCTTCGCCTACGCGTTCGCGCGCCAGACGTCCGCCGTGCCGATCCACGGCACGCCGATCGTCGCGAACCGGCTCATCGGCGAGGAGACGATCCTCAACGGCATCTCGAGCTTCGAATACACGCTCAACGCCGTGTCGTTCCGCGGCATCGGGGAGGAAGGCGCGCCGAACGACGACGACGGCGACGGCATCCGCGACCTCAACGGTCCGGGTGCTCTCGGCGAATACGAAGAAGCGCCGGATCAGCTCGCGATCCCGCGTTTCCTCGGACAGGACCCGGACGGCGGAGTGGTCGACAGCGATCTCATCCTGATGTCGCTCAGCGGCGGAAGCGCGTTCAACACGGTCGTCCTGTTCCTCGTCTACAACGAGCGCGGGATCCTGATCACGAGCCAGGAGGCTGAATTCCGCTGCTGGGAGAAGCGCCAACTGCGCGATTGGGCGCCGGGCACGCTGAACGCCGGCCTCGACAACCTGATGGATCCGAACGACAGCGATCCGGGCGAGCCGGTCGGCCTCGAGCCGCGCCAGGCGGGTTGGATCTGGCTCAACGGCCAGAACGCGACGAGCGCGAGTGAAGACATCGTCGATCCGGCGATCTACGCGGTGCTCATCGAGCGTTCGAACGGCGGCCAGGCCGCGAGCTTGCCGTTCGAGCTCTGCTCGCAGACGAACGGTGACCTCGTGCTCCTCAGCTCGGCCGGCGACACGCCGCAGACGGGGGACGGTCAATGAACGCCAGCACCCGCACACAGACACGGAGCAGCACCATGAAACGTTTCCTCGCCACCGTCCTGGGTTCGATCGCGCTCACGGTTTCTGCGCACGCCGACGGCCGCAATCCCGGGAGCTTGATCGTCTTCCCCGAGTTCCGCTTCGGCAACGGCGTCGACACGATCATCACGATCACGAACACGCACCCGACGGAGCCGACGACGCTGCACATGAACTACGTCAGCGGCGTCCCGGGCGCGGGCCTGTGCCTGATCCGCGATCGCATCGTGCAGCTGCGGCCGCTCGACACGTTCACGGCGCTCGTCTCCGCGCACAACGCGGGCGGCGCGCAACAGGGTTACCTGTACGTCTACGCGGAGGGCACGAACGGAGCGCGCTCGTTCAACTACCTCGTCGGCGATTCGCTCGCCGTCGACGCGACGTTGATGTCGCTGTATTCGGTGGAGCCGCTCCCGTTCACGTCGCCGCTCGCGCTCAACGCGTCGACGGACCTCGACATGGATGGTGTCCGCGACCTGAACGGCGCGGAATACGAGCTCGCGCCGGACCAGATCCTGATCCCGCGTTTCATGGGCCAATCGACGACGTACACGAGTGATCTCGTGCTGGTCGGCCTGAGCGGCGGACGCCGGTTCACGACGATCGTCGACTTCCTCGCGTACAACGACAACGAAGAGGTCTTCTCGGCCCAGTACGCGTTCACGTGCTGGGATCGCGTGCCGCTCACGGTCGTCAACGGCATCTTCACACGCAACTTCCTGAGCCTCGCCACGAACCAGAACCCGAACGAGATCTTCGGTGCGAACACCGAGGAGTCCGGCTGGATCTGGATCAACGGTCACGTCGCGTCGTCGACGACCACGGACATCCTGGACCCGGCGATCCTCGCCGTGCTCGTCGAGCGCAGCGCCGCGACGAAGATCGGAGCTTCGCTGCCGTTCTTCAAGGGCACGCAGCTCCGCGGGGATCTGCTGCCGAGCGGG
>JBPPMG010000434.1:0-3813 GCA_051305935.1 Thermoanaerobaculia bacterium | reverse complement strand
TCACCCGCCAGATGGTCGAGGCCGGCAACCTCATCGGCGTCGAAGTCGTCGACCACCTGATCATCGGCATGAACAAGTTCGTGTCGCTCAAACAACGCGGAGTGATTCCATGAGCAGCGCTGGAAGGGAGGCCAAAGGCCAGAGGCCAGAGGCCAAAGCAGGCGGCGGCTCAGTGCCGAATGACTCGGCGCGCTATCCGACAAATGAAGATCGACGCCCGCTCGAGATGCCAACAGGGAACCCGGGCGAACAAGCAAAGTCGAATCAGGAGGATTGGTGAGAACTCCGATAAAGAGTCATCGGGACTTGATCGTCTGGCAACGAGGCGTGGAACTCGTGGTCCGAGTCTTCCAGGAAACCAGGTGGCACGATCCCGATGCCCGAGATCTGGTTCGTCAGATGCGTCGAGCGGCGGTTTCGGTGCCCTCCAACATCGCGGAAGGGAGGGGCCGGCGCGGCACTCGCGACTTTGCGAACTTTCTCGGAATCGCGCGCGGCTCGCTCATGGAACTCGACACCCTGGTCGTCATTGCGTCACGCCTCGAGGTGCTCGATCCGTCGGCAGCAAAGTGGATCGAGCAGGAAGTTCGAGACTCGTCGAACATGATCACGACACTTCAGCGGCGACTCACACCATTCAAGATCGAGCCTCGTGAACACGGGGGTAGCTGACAACTCTCGTCCAGGCGACGAGCATCGAGTTTGACGCCGCTTCGCCCATGAAAGAGCAGCGGGCATAGCAAGGCGCGGTCAGCCTCCACCGGTTCAGTCCCGGCAGATGCGCGACCGCGCCTGCTTTGGCCTTTGGCCTCTGGCCTCTGGCCTGCCTCTGGCCTCCCGCCTACGTTGCGGCCATCGCCGCCTTCGTCGCCCCCACCACCGGCGTCAGCCAGTGGTAGCGGTCGGGGACTTCGCCGGCGATGTAGGCGAAGAACTCGCTCTGGATCTTCTCGGTGACCGGGCCGCGGCGCCCTTCGCCGACGGTGATACGGTCGATCGAGCGGATCGGGGTGACCTCGGCGGCAGTGCCGGTGAAGAAGACCTCGTCGGCAACGTAAAGGAACTCGCGTGGGATGTCCTGTTCGATGACCTTGAAGCCGAGGTCGCGGGCGATCGTCAGGATCGAGTCGCGCGTGATGCCCGGGAGCACCGAGGCCCCGAGCGTCGGCGTGTAGATGATGTTGTTGCGGACGACGAAGATGTTCTCACCCGAACCCTCGCTGACGTAGCCGCGCACGTCGAGCGCGATGCCTTCCGAGTAACCGTCGGCGTCCGCCTCCATGCGAATCAGCTGCGAGTTCAGGTAGTTCCCCGTCGCCTTCGCCATCGCGGGGAAGGTGTTCGGCGCCATGCGCTCCCAGGAGGCGACGCGGACGTCGACGCCCTGCTCGAGCGCCTCCTTGCCGAGGTACTTGCCCCACTCCCAGGCTGCGATGCAGACGTCGACCGGGCAGCTGCCCGGGAAGACACCGAGCGAGTGGAAGCCGCGGTAGACGAGCGGGCGCAGGTAGCAGCTCTCGAAACCGTTCGCCTGGATCACATCGACGCAGGCCTGGTTGAACTCCTCGACCGTGTAGGGAATCGTCATCCGGTAGATCTTCGCGCTGTCGTAAATGCGCCGCGTGTGTTCGCGAAGCCGGAAGATCGCCGAACCATTCTTCGTCTTGTAACAGCGAACGCCCTCGAAGACACCGGAGCCGTAATGGATGACGTGGGACAGCACATGGATTTTCGCGTCGGCAAAATCGACGAGACGGCCGTTCATCCAGAGTTTCTTCACTTCTTCGAAGGGCATGGAAGCCTCCTGGCGGGTGGATCGGAGTGAGGACAAGGCTCGCGCATTGCGAACCCGGGCGCGAGTATAGTTTCGGCCGAATTTCGAAGTCAACGACGTGCGACACGCCTCTGTGAGCGCTTCGTCGCCGCGCCCCTCTCGCGTATCATGCGCACGTCTCCGGAGCGCCCGGCGCCGTTTGCCTTGCGCTTCCGCCGACCTTTCCATTATGGACCTCAAAGGACGCATCGCCATCGTCACGGGTGCCTCGAGCGGCATCGGCGCGGCAACCGCCGTGGCTCTCGCCGGCGCCGGCTGCCGCCTTGCGATCGCCGCGAGGCGCCAGGCCGAGCTCGACCGGGTGGCTGCGCAATGCCGCGCGCTCGGCGTCGACTGCATAACCATCCGGACCGATGTCCAAAACCGCGAGGACTGCTTCGAGCTCGCCCGCCGCACCACCGCGGAGCTCGGCCCACCCGACATTCTCGTCAACAACGCCGGCTTCGCGATCTTCGACGCCATCGTCGATGCCAGGCCCGACGACATCCGATCGATGCTCGATACGAACTACCTGGGCGCCGTGAACTGCGTCCAGGCGGTCCTGCCAGGCATGCTCGAGCGCGGCCGAGGCGCGATCGTCAACGTCGCGTCGATCGTCGGCATCATGGGCTTCTCGGGCATGGGCGGTTACTGCGCCACCAAGTTCGCGCTCCTCGGTTTCACCGAAGCTCTGCGCGACGAAGTCATCGAACGCGGGATCCGCGTCTCGGCAGTCTGTCCGGGAACGACCGACACCGAGTTCTTCGTGACGGCACAAAAAGGGAAGGCCCCGGCGGCCGAGCGGCTGCTGCTGGCGGTTCCCCCGGAGCGCGTGGCGCGTGCAGTGATGCGCGCGATCCGCGGAGGACAGGCAAGGCTCATCGTGCCGTGGACGGCAGGCGTCTACATGCGCTTCAAAGAAGTCTTGCCCGGCCCTGCACACTGGCTCATGCGAAGCACATCGTCGCTGATCGAGAGGATCGGAACGTGAGCATCTGGAGAACCCCGGTTACCGCCGCGCTGATCGCAGCGATTCTGTTCGTCTTCGTGCTCCAGATCCTCGCGGGGGCAAACCGGGACCCGCAGGTGCTCGTTCAGATGGGCGCGATCATGAAAGGCGTGATCCATCGCGGCGACTACTGGCGCCTTCTCGCTGCGATGTTCCTGCACGGCGGCTTCCTGCACCTGTTCCTCAACGTGTGGGCGCTCTGGCAGATCGGCGGCATCTTCGAGACACTCTTCGGCTCGACCCGCTTCCTCGTCGTCTACTTCGTCTCGGGATTGACCGCGTCGCTCGTGAGCTCGATCTTCATCCCGCCGTTCACGCCGGGAGTCGGCGCAAGCGGCGCGATCTTCGGAATCCTCGGGGCGCTCATCCTCACGCTCAAGCGGTCGCCCCGCTGGGGCGGCAGGGATTGGAGCAGCGCGCTTGCGCGGCAGCTCGCGATCTGGGCGGGGATCAACATCGTCATCGGCTTCACGATCCCGGGCATCGACAACGCGGCGCACATCGGCGGCTTCGTGGCCGGCCTCGTGCTCGGCCTCGTCCCGCACCGTGTCCCGCCACCCCCGCCCGCCGAGATCATGATCGACGTCGAGCCGATCGAGCGCGATCGGGAGATGTAGCTCCGATCAGAACACCGCGTCCCACTCCGGCAGCCCGTCGGAGTTCACTGCATACAGCCGCTCGTTGCCGCGCACGTAGATCCAGCTGTTGTTCGCGACGCGCGGGCTCGCGGTGATGCGATCGCCTTCAGGGAGACGGAAGCTCCAGCGCACCGCGCCTCGATCTCCGTCGAGATTCACGAGCGCGTCGCTCCCCGAGGTAACGACCACCGTGCTGTCACCAAGGGCAAGGGCAGCCGGGACGACCGCCGTGTCGACCTTCGCGGTCCAGAGCAGCTTGCCGCTCGCTGAGATGGCGAACACGCTGCCCGCCGACCGGATGAAGGCGACGCTGTTAGGCGCGGAGGTCACCGGTGCGACGACCTCCTCGCCCT
>JBPPMG010000381.1:0-2502 GCA_051305935.1 Thermoanaerobaculia bacterium | reverse complement strand
CGCGAGCTGCAGCGCCGCACGCGGCGCGGCTTCATCGCCCTTGGCGGTGCCGCGCTCGCCGGCTACGGCTTCTGGAAATGGGTCGGGGCGCGGCCTCGGATCGACCACTCGCCCTGGCCCCTCCGGCGGATGCTGCAGGTCAACGAGCGGCTCGCGCGCGCCTACTACGATCGCCACCGGCTGACTCCGGCATTTTCCGCGTCTGCCATCGATCCCCTCCGCGCGAATGGCGGCCACGGCCTCGCGCCCGCGGCCGACACCGCATCGTGGAGGCTCACGATCGAGGGAGCTGCCGGAACGACCGCGCCGATCAAGCTGACCATGGAGGACGTGCTCGCGCTCCCCCATCACGAGATCATCGCGCAGCTCCGCTGCATCGAGGGATGGACCGTCGTGAACCGCTGGACCGGCGCGCGACTCATCGATCTGATGGCGAAAATCCCGCCGCCGGCACGCGACGGGAGCCGCCCCGATCCCAGACGGGCGCCGGAGCGGCTCGTCCGCTACGTCTCGATGAAGACGCCGGACGCCGGTTACTACGTCGGGCTGGACATGGAGAGCGCGGTTCATCCGCAGACGATGCTCGTCTGGGCCATGAACGGAGAGCCGCTCACCTGGCGCCACGGCGCGCCGCTGCGCCTCTACGTCCCGGTGAAGTACGGCATCAAGAACATCAAGCGGATCGGCACGATCCGCTACACGGACGTCCGCCCGCCCGACTTCTGGGGCGAGCGCGGCTACGACTGGTACGCCGGACTGTAGCGAACGCGCGGCAAGCGGCGGAAGTAGGCGAAGCTTTCCAGCTTCGGCTCGGAGTCTCCGCGCCCGCCGACGACACGCGCGGCTGAAAGCCGCTCTTCCTGGGAGCGAAGCTGGAAAGCTTCGCCTACGCCGAATCCGTAAGGCGGCGTAGCCGCTCGCGCGCGGCTTCGCCCAGCGCATCGGGAGTGGCGAAACCTTCGCGGAGCGCGCGCACGGTCGCGCCGAACACGCCTCCGAAGCGCTCGCAGGCATCGCATCCCCGGAGGTGCTCTTCGACGCGCGAGCGCATGCCCGGGTCGATGGTGTCGTCGACGAAGTCGGAGAGAACGGCGAGCACTTCGCCGCATCGGATGCCGCCGACTTCCCGTTCGCCTCTCATTCGATTCTCCTCTTTATCTCCCCGGTCAGCCGGAGGCGCGCGCGATGGAGCCGCGTCTTCGCGTTCGCCAGTGTCAACCCGAGGATCCCGGCGGTCTCCTCACCGGAGAACCCTTCGACGTCGCGCAGGAGAAGGACTTCACGGTCCGCTTCGGTGAGAGACGCCAGCGCCGCTGCGACCAGCTCCCGCTCCTGCGCGCGCGCCGCGATCCGCTCGGGCGAGATCTCCGAACCCCATCCCGCCTGCGCGCCGAGGCTCTCGAGCGGTTCGAAATCGGAAGGCTCCCCCGCGCGCCGGCGCTGCAGCCGGAAGAGGGCATTGCGCGCGATCGCGAACATCCATGCGCGAGCGTCCTCCCCGTCGCGCTGCTTTTTCCCGTGCTTCCAGATCGCCAGGAACGTCTCCTGGAGCGCATCCTCGGCATCCGCCTCGCGCCGCGCGAGCGAGCGGAGGTAGCGAAAGAGGGAGGGCGAGCGCCGATCGACGAGCTCCTCGAAGGCGCCCGCATCGCCGCCCGCCGCCCTCTCGATCAGCGCGGCGTCGCCGCGTTCGAGGACCGCTTCATCGGACATGTGCTGATTCCGAGCAGAGTGTACGCCGGGCAGCTGCCGAGGAGGCCGGTCACGATGGGAATGATTCCGAGGTAAGCCCACGGCGTCTTCGGTCCGAAGAACGCGAGCGACAGCACGGCCACGCCGATGAGCACGCGGATAACGCGATCGGCCAGCCCTTCGTTGGATGGAAACAGTCTGCTCATGATGATCTCCTTTGGTGCGGGGGGTTCGTCCCCGCTTCAGAAGGGAAGAGTCACCGGCTGGCCAAAAGGATTCACACGGGTGGCCGCGGCTTTCCAGCCGCGGCTCGCTCCGCGGGTAGGCGAAGCTTTCCAGCTTCGCTCACAGGAAGCGCGGCTATCAGCCGCGCGTGACGGGCGGCGGGCGGGGAGACTCCGAGAGCCGAAGCTGAAAGCTTCGCCTACTCGCCATTTTCAACGGGTTGACCCCTCGCGTCGTGAGCGTATGATGGGCTCACTAGACCGATCGGTCTAATGAGCACGACGGGCACCGAAAGGAGAAACGGAACATGCGAGTCGCAAAGCAGGATGTCGACGTGAAGATGGAGATTCCGGGAGCGGTGGTGCGGCAGAGGACCGGCTTCGGCGAAGCCGGATCGATGGGAACGATCAGCGGCGAGTACTTCAGCCTCGCCTCCGGAGTGGACACGACGCCCCTCTTCGTGGGGCTCGACGGCGGCGTCTGCGATGTCCCGCACTGGGGATTCGTCGTTCGCGGGAAGCTCACGACAACGAGCGCACAGGGCGAGACGGAGACCGTGACGAAAGACGATCTCTTCTACTGGCC
>JBPPMG010000380.1:0-11085 GCA_051305935.1 Thermoanaerobaculia bacterium | reverse complement strand
GCTCGCGCGGCTCGAAGCGAGTGTCCCGGAGCGACGATCATCGTCGGCGGACATCACGCCACCGTGGCGCCGGACGACTACGACCTCGAGATCTTCGACGCGGTCGTTCGCGGCGAGGGAACCGGCCCGTTCCGCGCGATCGTCGACGCTGTCGAGCGGGGCGACGACATCGCGGCGGCGCCGATGGTCCGCGTGCGCGGAGTCACTCCCGATCCCGCCGACGCCCGCGCGTGGCCCGCCTACCCCGACCCCGCGACGATTCCCGCCCCGCGCCGCGACCTCTGGGACTCCCGCTCGTATCGCTCGGTCTGGCTGTGCGAAGAGATGCCGCGATGGGCGACGATCTATCCGCGCGTATCGCTCGTTCGCTCGTCATACGGGTGCAAGATGAGCTGCACCTTCTGCATCGTGCCGTATCTCTGCAACGGCGAGCACCGTCCCCGCCCCGCGGAGCTCGTGGCGGACGAGATTGCAGCGGCTCCAGCCGATCACATCTACTTCGTCGACGACGAGAACTTCATCGACCCCGAGCACGGCTGGCAGCTCGCCGAAGCGCTCGCGCGCCGCGGCGTGAAGAAGCGCTACTTTGCCTGGACGCGATCGACGACGGTGAACCGCCATCCCGACCTCTTCCGCCGCTGGCGGGAGATCGGGCTCGACGCCGTCTTCATCGGCTTCGAGTTCACGACCGACCACGAGCTCAAGAGCGTGCACAAGGGAGGCACGACCGCGGGCAACGAAGAGGCGGTCGAGGGGCTCCGCGATCTCGGGATCGCGGTTCACGCCGCCTTTCTCATCCTTCCCGAATGGACTCGCGACGACTTCATGCGTCTGCGAGAGTACGTGCGGGCCCTTCCACCTCTCCAGTGCAGCTTCACCATCTGCACCCCGTCTCCCGGCACGCCCGATTACGAAGCAATCCGCGACCGCATCTGGATCGACCGGCCTTACGACCTCTACGACTGCATGCACCCGCTGACGCCGACCACCCTGCCGCTGCGCGAGTTCGCGCGCCTCTACGCCGAACAGGCGGCCGAGGGGCTGTCGAAAGTGCCGCTGCGGGTCAAGCGGCACCCGACGCCGCCCTGGGACGTCCTTCGCGTCAACGTCGCGGGTGCAAGGTACGAGCGAGGCTTCCGCAACCTGTACCGGGACTATCCGCGCGAGCTGTGGGGATGGGCGGGGTGAAGGAGCGATGGCGGCAGTCGCAGGGACTCGAGAGGGGCGCGGTAGTTCGCGATTGCCTGCGCCCGACAGCAGCGCTTGACTGAAGGGCTAAAGGTATGCGCCAGGTTAGGCGCCTGTCACTGCTCGTGAACGGTAATCAGCAACTCGCTGTCGAACATGGCCGCAGGAGAGATAACGACTTCGTCTTTCGGTGGCGACCCCTTCCATCGTTCTCTAATCTTCGCCTGGACCGCAGCGTTTGATAAGTCAAATTCCTCGAGTCGTTGCGTACGGCCGACTTCGATTCCGAGGGCCCCATGGTACATTTTCCAAACGAGCTCGGAACAGTAGATCCGGTCGTCGGACCACTCAAAGTAGAGATCGTAGCTCTTTCCCTGAAATCGTCTTCCTTCCGCCTTCAACCTCTTGAGGTTCTTCGGAGTGAGCAACGTGTCCGCGTTGCGAAGCCTCTTGGCCACGAAGTGGCCTGACTCTCCTCGTTTCACCCATTCCGCGAGAGGTGTGAGCTTCACGGGCTGGACTGCTTCGTAGACAAGTGCCTTTCCGTCATCCACGTAGACCACACCCATGTGGCTGTATCTCGAGTGAGTAGCTAGCTGAATCGCCTGGCTCTGCGACGAGCGCGACGTGTGAAACACGATGTCACCGCTCTTCGGAGCGTACGCGGGCCCATCGTTGCACGCCGCAACACTCGAAACAACGAAAAGGATCGCAAACAGTCTTCGCATTTCCTGTGCGCCTAACGTCAGCGCTAAGCCGCTTCAACGCGCCCGCGCTGCCGTAACAGCCTACCAAATCTTTGACTGGCGCGTTGAAATCCGCTTGAGCGCGATGTTAGACGGCGCGGTCACCTCTCCGTTACCTGACGAATAGCCAGCTCGAAAGCCTCCTCGAATTCGCGCAGGGCCCGGAACACTTCGTTTCGCTTCTCCATTAGCTTCGGGTCTCTGACGGCATCCTGCAGCTTGGGAGCAGGCTTATAGATCGCGGAATGCTCGACCTGCAAAAACTGTCCGAGCAGCATCGAGACTATCTGCAATTCGGCGCGCACTCTACCGCTGGCGGTGGACAGACCATAGAGCTTCGTGGCGAGGTCCGGTTCTCCTTTGCGAGCCGGAGGCACTGGATCCTTGGTCCAGCCGGAGAATCCAGGCAAAAGCAACGACTCAACGTGCTCGAGTCGGCTCGGAGGAAACGCCATAACGCGAACTCCAACGAGGTCATTCAGCGAAAGCAGTGTGTAGGTGGAAAACTTGTCGGGATCGAAGATTCTACCTTCTTGCCGACGAAGCAGAGCGCCTACGGCGCTCTGACAGTCCTTCATCCGAGCTTGTACTTGGACGAACTCGTATTTGGACAGGTCAAGGGTGATCGGAAGGAGGCTGTGGCGAACTTGGATTTCGAGTTGCTCGGCGACCCTCCGCATTTCCGGAAGCAGCTCGAAGTACTCACCTCGCAGCTTGTCTTCGACCGAGCGAATCGGGTTCATCCCAGTTCCTCGAGAAGCTGCTTTCGAACCAAATCAGAGGGTGGCTCGTTGAAAAAAAACTGCCACTCTGTTGTCGGCGGGATCTGCTCGATAGCTGTCTGAAGCCATTCGAGTGAATTGTCTTCGATTGCTTCGAAGCTGAAGATCTTCCGCTTCTCTCGGTGGACAAAAATCATCCGATTGAAGTTGTACCGATACCCGCTCTGTCTTAGCAGATCCTGCTTGATGGAATCTGAGAGTGCCATGATTGAGTGGCGCCGTCTAACGCTGGCGCTAAGCCGCTTCAACGCGCCCGCACCGCCCGAACAGCTTACAACACATGGCGGGGCGCGTTGAAGTCGGCTTGAGCGGCTTGTTAGGTGCCGGCCAGCTGCGCCTCAACGCGAGTACCGAATGTGCACGGATACGTTGAAGATCACAGGCACGGGCTGCCCGTTTAGCGTGCCTGGCCGAAACTGCCACTGCTGAACGGACGCCACGAGGGCGTTGTCGATGCAAGGATGCACCGCCTTTAGAATGTGGACATCGTGAATCGCCCCGCGCTCATCGATTCTTGCCTCGAGAATCGGGACGCCGGAGAGTACCAAGCCTTTGCACTGCGTGTAGTCCGGCTCCACTCGCTTGATGACCACCGGAGCGACCACGTCTCCGGTGACCCTCATCGGTGGCTGCGATTTGCTCAATTCGCTGCCAGCGGACTGAATGCCTGCCTCGACCTTTGGGGGCAGCGGGGGTGCCTGCCGTGGAAGCGGCGAATCGAGACCCGACTGGCGTGCGGGAGCGTTCGCCGACGGCCTGCCGGAAAGAGGCGGTTCGTAGCGGCAGGCTGGCGCGAGGACGGCGACAGCTATCAGAACGTAACGCAAACCAAGGCACCTAACTTGTATTTCGGTCTCCGAAATCTCGGGTCCGAAACTTGACTTGCTGCTGACTATCGCATCTGGCTCTACCCGCCGCAAGTTCCATCGACACTTGAGGTTGTGACCTTACGGGCGGGTCACCCTCGCCTGCGATAGTTTGCGGAGCGCCGCAACCGATCGACGGTGCGGAGCGGTTCGGTCCGGCCGCGGCCGTGATAGGTTGCGGTGGGCGACGACTTCGCCGTTAGGGCTGTGCCGGCACAAGCTTCTTCGAGAGAATGGGTTGGCTCCCGGATAGTCCTCTCCCTGCGGATGCGATCGTCGGGCCTCCCCGCAACCTATCGCGGCGCCAGGGCGGTGAGAGGTGATCCGGCACGCGCCGCGCACGGTGGCGCCTCACCGACGCGTCGCGCGAATAGGATCGGAGAAGCTGCGAAGCATCCGGCCGGCGGGACGCCGGCGCTACGAGACGAAACGGCCGGGCGATCACTCGCCCGGCCGTTGGGTTGTCTCTGGAGTCTGTCCGCCGCTTCGCGGCGGGCGCAGGCAGGAGTGCCTGCGCCACATCAACCGACTGCAAGTGATGTTCTCTCTGCCTGCTTTGGCCTCTGGCCTTTGGCCGTTGGCCTGCCTTTCGCCTGTCGCCTACACCAGCACCGGCTTGTCCGCCACCGCTCTCGCGAGCACCGTCGCAAGCATGTCAGTGTGCTCGCGCTCCTCGGCTTCGAGCTCGCGGTAGAGCTTCCACTCCGCCGAGCCTACGGGGAACTTGCGCCCTGCGTCGAGGAAGAAGGCGCGGGCGCGCTTCTCGAGGTGTACGGCGAGACGGAGCAACTCTGCGCCGGAGAGCTCTTTCAGCTCTTCGCCCGCAAAGACGGCGACCTGCGTCGGCGTTAGGTCCAGATTGAGCGGCTGGTCGGGCAGGTCCACGTGATAGCGCCGCGCGAGCGTGATCATGTGCTCCTTTTCCATCTCGGAGAGATCGCGGAAGAGCTTGGCGAGCTCCGGGTCCTTCGCCTCGATCTCCTTCGCGCCTCTCGCGTAGAACGAGAGGCCGCCGAGCTCGATCTCCAGTGCGTGGCGAACCGCTTCGACCGCCATCTCGTTGTCGATCACGGTGTCGTGGCCGCGGCTGAGGTGGCCGGCGCAGTAGGGGCAGAGGCCGTACGGGAAGGCGAAACCCTCGGACACCTTCTGGCAGGTGTCGCAGGTCCAGATCAGCATGTCTCCGCCGCAGCAGATGTGCTCGTCGTCGTCACCGGCTTCGAACGGCCGGCGGCACTTCGAGCAGGCCGCCTCGGCGGACTCCGCAACCGGCTGCTCGGCGTACTCGGCTTCGTCGCTCACCACGACCGGCCACTCGCGCGTCTTGAGGTACTGCTCCATCGCCCGTGCCGCACGGCGCCCCGCGCCGAGGGCGAGGATGACGGTCGCTCCGCCCGTGACGATGTCGCCGCCGGCAAAGACGCCGGGGATGGACGTCGCCTGGGTCTTCGCGTCGGCATTGATGTAGCCCTCGCCGCGCACCGAGAGGTCGGGCGCCGAGCGGGAGATGACCGGATTCGCGCGCGTGCCGAGCGCGTAGATGACGGTCTCACACTCGAAGGTCTCGAGCGCGCCTTCGATCGGCACCGGGCGGCGGCGCCCCGACTTGTCGGGCTCGCCGAGCTCCATCTTCTGCACGACGAGCGCGGTGACGTTGCCCTTGTCGTCGGTCTTGATCTCGACGGGGCTCATCAGCCAGTTGAAGTTGATCCCCTCTTCCTTCGCGTGGCGCAGCTCTTCGATGCGGCACGGCGCCTCGGATTCAGTTCTGCGATAGACGCAATGAACTTCCTCGGCGCCAAGGCGGCGCGAGACGCGCAGGCAGTCCATCGCGGTGTTGCCTGCGCCTAACACGACGACGCGTTTTCCGAGGTTCACGGGCGTGTCCTCGAACGGGAACTGGTCGCCGCCCATGAGGTTGACGCGCGTGAGGAACTCGTTCGCGCTGTAGACCTGACGGGCCTGCTCGCCGGGGATGCCGAGGAACGAGGGGAAGCCGGCGCCGGTGCCGATGAAGACCGCGTCGTACTTCATGTCGCTCATCAGCTGCTGGATCGTGAAGGTCTTGCCGATGACTTTGTTCGTCTCGAACTTCACGCCGAGCTTCGTGAGCGCGCTGACTTCGCGATCGATCGTCGTGCGCGGAAGGCGGAACGACGGGATGCCGTAGCGGAGCACGCCGCCGATGACGTGAAGAGCCTCGTAGATCGTGACGTCGGCGCCTTTGCGGGCGAGGTCGCCCGCGGCGGCGAGGCCGGCGGGGCCGGAGCCGACGATGGCGACGCGGCCGAGCTCGCCGGCGTTCGCGGGCGGATGGACGTCGGGCAGAGGGGCGTGGTCGCCCACGAAGCGCTCGAGACGGCCGATCGCCACCGGCTCCATCTTCTTCTCGAGGATGCACTGGATCTCGCACTGCGATTCCTGCGGGCAGACGCGGCCGCAGATCGACGGGAAGAGGTTCGACTCCTGGATGACCGCGAGCGCGCCCGGCAGGTCGCGCACGAGCAGGTGGCGGATGAAGCGCGGGATGTCGATCGCCACAGGGCAGCCGGCGATGCAGGTCGGCTTGAGGCACTGGATGCAGCGCTCGCCCTCGATCATGGCATCGGCCATCGTGTAGCCGAGGTTCACTTCCTCGAAGTTGCGCGAGCGCTCCTTCGCGTCGCGCTCGGGCATCTTGATCGCGTGCTCGGGGAGCTCTTTGAACTTCTTGTAGTTCCGCTTCTTGAGCTCGAAGAGCTGCTCCTCGATCGTGCAGACCTTCTGGAAGTCGTCGTTCGCCGTCTTCTCCTCGACCCGGAAGCGCTCCTGGCGGTTCTGCAGCTCGGGGAAGTCGACGAGGTGGCCGTCGAAGTCGGGGCCGTCGACGCAGGCGAACTTCGTGTGGCCGTCGACCGTCACGCGGCAGGAACCGCACATGCCGGTGCCGTCGACCATGATCGCGTTGAGCGAGACCATCGTCTTCACGCCGAACGGGCGGGAGACGTCGCACGAGGCGCGCATCATCGGCATCGGGCCGATCGCGACGACCAGGTCGGGCTTCTCCTGCTCGAGCACTTCCTTGAGGGCGGCGGTGACGAATCCCGGCTTTCCGTAGGAGCCGTCGTCGGTGCAGACGATGAGCTCGTCGCAGTACTGGCGGAAGCGGTCTTCCCAGAAGACGAGGTCTTTGTTGCGGAAGCCGATGATGCCGGTGGTGCGGCAGCCGGCCTCCTTGAAGGCTCGCAGCTGCGGGAAGATCGGGGCGACGCCGAGGCCGCCGCCGACGACGACGACGTGGCCGACGTTGCCGATGTGGCTCTCGAGACCGAGGGGGCCGACGAAGTCGGAGAAGCTGTCGCCCTCCTTGTAGTCGCGCATCATCTCCCGGGTCGTCTTGCCGAGGGCCTGGACGACGACGGTGACGGTGCCCCATTCGCGGTCGTAGTCGGCGACGGTGAGCGGAATCCGCTCCCCGCCTTCCTTGAGGCGAACCATGACGAAGTGGCCCGGTTTCGCAACGGCGGCGACATCGGGGGCGTGGACGTCCCAGAGAAAGGTGACATCGGAGAACTGCTCTCGCTTGACGATCTGGTACACGGTTGTCTCCCTTGATTCGCTGCGGGTCTGCAGCGGGACGCCGGCGGGCCGGTTTGCTGGGTGACAGGGTGCCTTCCCGGGCGGACAAGAGGCCGTGACGCGCGTCACGTGAGGAGGCGATAAGGCGACAGGCGAGAGGCGATGAGCGGGCGTTTTGTAGCAAAGGCGTCTCGCCTTTGCCGCATCGCGCGACACTTGGAGATTCGCGCCCATCGTTCGGGTCGCGCCATACGGGCAAGGCGGGACGCCTTGCCTACATGCTCGTCGGCACTCATCTGCTAGGATTACCGCTCTCCATCAAAGGAAGAAGACTGCCATGGCCATCCTCGCCCGCATCGCGCTCGGCTTCGTCGCCGTTCAGCACATTCTCTTTCTCGTGCTCGAGATGTTCTTCTGGACGAAGCCGCTCGGGCGGAAGGTGTTCGGGCTGAGCCAGCAGCTCGCAGACGATTCGAGAGCGCTCGCGGCAAACCAGGGGCTCTACAACGGCTTTCTCGCTGCAGGACTCGTCTGGGCGATGCTTCCCGGGCCGCATGCGTTCGCCGCCGGCGTCTTCTTCACGTCGTGCGTCGTGGCAGCCGGCATCTTCGGCGGGCTGACCGCGAAGCGCTCGATCCTCGTGGTACAGGCGCTGCCCGGCGCGATCGCGCTGGGGCTAGTGCTGGCGGCCAATTGACAGAGCCCTGGGGCCCGTAGGGGCGACGCGGTGCGTCGCCCGTTTTGTTCCCTACACGCCAGGAGCGGGCGACCCAACGGGTCGCCCCTACGGAACCATGCGCGGGTCGGCCCGTCTCACAGCCCGTCTCCGCATCTCTGATCACCGTCTCTCCCCCCCCCCGATACATACCCTCTCCTGATACACTCTCTCAGTTTCCGCCAAACAACCGAGGAGGAGGTCATCGCGCATGAGCGATAAGAATCTGGACAACCTGTGTGTCAACACCATCCGCACCTTGTCGATGGACGCGGTGCAGAAGGCGAATTCGGGGCATCCCGGCACTGCAATGGCGATGGCTCCCGTCGTCTACACGCTCTGGCAACAGTTCCTGAGCTTCGATCCGAACGACCCGATCTGGCCGAACCGGGACCGCTTCGTTCTGTCGATCGGTCACGCGTCGATGCTTCTCTACTCGATGCTGCATCTGACGGGCGTGAAGTCGGTCAACCCGAAGTACGAGACGCTCGGCGAGAACTCGGTCTCACTCGACGACATCAAGAACTTCCGCCAGCTCGACTCGCGCTGCGCCGGGCACCCCGAGTACCGCTGGACCTCTGGCGTCGAGACGACGACCGGCCCTCTCGGCCAGGGTGTCGCGACGAGCGTCGGCATGGCGATCGCCTCGAAGTGGATGGCCGCGCGCTTCAACAAGCCGGGCTACGACATGTTCGACTTCGACACCTACGCCATCGCCGGTGACGGCTGCATGATGGAAGGAGTCGCTTCCGAAGCCGCGTCGCTCGCCGGACATCTCCAGCTCGACAACCTCTGCTGGATCTACGACAACAACAAGATCACGATCGAAGGCAATACGTCGTGGGCGTTCTCCGAGGATGTCGCGACGCGCTTCATCGCCTACGGCTGGAACGTCGTTCGCGTGGGCGACGCGAACGATCTCGAGATGCTCACGCGCGCCTTCAAGACGTTCAAGGCCACGAAGGGCCGCCCGACGATGATCATCGTCGACAGTCACATCGCCTGGGGCTCCCCGAACAAGCAGGACACGCACTCGGCCCACGGCGAGCCGCTCGGCGAGGAGGAGATTCGCCTAACCAAGAAGAACTACGGCTGGCCCGAGGACGCGAAGTTCCTCGTCCCCGAAGAAGTGCTCGCGCACTTTCAGGGGGGCATGGGCAAGCGCGGGCACGATTCGCGCGCGGCGTGGATCGCCTTGTTCGACAAGTACAAGAAGGAGTACCCGGAGCTCGCCGACGAGCTGCACCGGATGCAGCACCGAAAGCTCCCCGAAGACTGGGACAAGGACCTGCCGGTGTTCCCGGTCGACGCGAAGGGAGTCGCCGGACGCGATGCTTCCCAGAAAGTCCTCAACCAGCTCGCGAAGAACGTTCCATGGCTTCTCGGAGGTTCGGCCGACCTCGCCCCGTCGACGAAGACCCGCCTAACCTTCGACGGAGCGGGCGACTTCACCGCCGAGGACCGAAGCGGGAGGAACTTCCACTTCGGCATCCGCGAGCACGCGATGGGCTCGATTCTCAACGGCCTCTCGCTCTCGAAGATCCGGCCTTACGGCTCGGGCTTCATGATCTTCAGCGATTACTGCCGCGCGCCGATCCGTCTCGCGGCGATCATGGAGATCCCGGTCATCCACATCTTCACGCACGACTCGATCGGAGTCGGCGAGGACGGGCCGACGCATCAGCCGATCGAGCATCTCGGGAATCTCCGCTCGATCCCGGGGCTCGTCACGCTGCGTCCCGGCGACTCGAACGAATGCGTCGAAGCGTGGAAGTGGATCATGCAGCAGCGCCACGAGCCGGTGGCACTGATCCTGACACGCCAGGCGCTGCCGACGCTCGACCGGACGAAGTACGGCTCGGCCGCCGGTCTGCACCAGGGCGCGTACGTTCTGGCGGATTGCGACGGCACACCGCAGGTGCTGCTGCTCGGAACGGGGAGCGAGGTCTCGCTCTGCGTCGACGCTCACGAAAAGCTGAAGGCCGAGGGGATCCGCTCAAGAGTGGTGAGCATGCCGTCGTGGGAGCTCTTCGAGAAGCAACCGGCCGACTACCGCGAAAGCGTGCTGCCTCTTGCCGTGAAGGCGCGCGTGGCGGTCGAGCAGGCGTCGACCTTCGGCTGGGCGCAGTACGTCGGATTGACCGGGCACGTGATCGGCATGCGCACCTTTGGCGCCTCGGCGCCGCTCAAGGAGCTGCAGAAGAAGTTCGGCTTCACGGTCGACCGCGTCGTCGAGGCGGCGAAGGAACAGGTCGCGAAGGGCTGAGTCGTCTTCGAACACAGCCGAGTCACCAACCCGCGCCGCGCGCCGATCCGTTCGGCCGCGGCGCGGGTGTATAGTCGGGACTTCCGGAGGGGCTGCATCAGCAGCGCCTCTGGAAGCAACCCACAAGGAGGAACGAGATGGGTCTGTTTGGAAAGTCGTTCGAAGAGAAGGTCAACGACGCGATCGAGAAGGTCCGCGGCCAGTTTCCGATGGCGCAGATTTCCGCCGACGTCGCCGATGAAGTAGTGACGCTCAAGGGCCGCGCACCCGACGTCAACGTCAAGGGTCAGATCATGGCCGCGTTCAACAAGCTGGTGGAGACGAAGAACACACTCAACCAGATCGCACTCGACAAGCCCGCGGTCGCTCCCGTGGCAGCTGCGACGCCTCCCGCCGGGCTCGGGCCAGCGGGCGGACGCGTCTACGAGGTCGTCTCGGGTGACACGCTCAGCAAGATCGCGAAGACGTTCTATGGCGATGCGAACAAGTACATGAAGATCTTCGAGGCCAACAAGGACATCCTCAAGAATCCCGACCTCATCAAGGTCGGCCAGAAGCTGAAGATCCCCGAGTAGCGATCGTACGATCGACCTGCTGGAACGGGCGGAGCGCCTCCGGCGCTTCGCCCGCTTTTTTTCGTGCTTCTCGCCGCGAATGAGATTCTGCGGGTGAGTGAGCGACATGTTGATCGCGGGACTCGAGCGGCATGACTCGCAACTACTGAGCGCCAGGTTTCTACCAACGCGCAACGGGCAAGTTCAGATTCGGCCCCCGGAAGTTCGCCAGCGAACCCTGAGAGGCCCTTCGCCCGCTTCGCGGGCTCAGGGCGACGACGTCACAAAGCTCCGGCGTAGCGCGGGCGAATAATTCACCGCCTAACGCTCCTTCGTCGCTCTCCATGCGAGAAGCCACGCATGAAGACTCTGCTCACGCCGCCGTACTCCGCGTCGGGTGAGACGCGGGA